>DYPH01000015.1 GCA_020720045.1 Sorangium cellulosum
CATTGCTTTGATCACATCCCGTGTAAATTGCAATTCCGAGCAGCTACCTAGCGTCACCGTCGGCCGACCGACACCGTCGGCCGACCGACACCGTCGGCCGCACCGTCGACGCCTTTGATGTTTCCGGCGTCGGCGCTCTGGTGCGTGAACTCGAACTCGAGGATGAACTGGAACTTGCAGCACTTTTCGTGGTCGTACTGCGCGAAACGGAGCTCATGGCGGCGCTGCTCGAACTCGCCGCGGAAGGCCCCTCCCAGGAGCGGGTATTCGATGACGAGGAAGACGACCCGACGGCGGGACGTGACTCTTCGACGGCGACCGCCCCTCCGCCGACCGACCGTACGTCGAGGGCGGCTGCCGACGGCGCGAAGAGGTTCGGTAGGAAACGACCCTGTGGTGGATTGACGAGCAAATACGGAAGAATGAGTGAAGGGCGGAGGTCTTCTTCCACCACCACCACAAGCTTCTTCTTTTTCGCGGCGTCGCTCGTTGCATCCGTCCCAGAGTCCGACGAACTGCTCGGCGATGTCGGGCGAGCCTCCCGGTCGGAGAACGCCTTCGGAGCTGGGAGCGCAGGGCCTGTTGCTGCGAAGGCGGCAAGGGCCGACTTTGCGGCGTCGACGTCGCCCCGGCCAGGCCCACGACGCGAGATGACCGATTTGCGGTTTCCGGTCGCTTTTGCGTCGGAATCCCGCTGGGGGCGCTGGACCTCGCGCGTCACCGTCGCGACACGTTCGTACTCCGGGGAACCTGCACCGATGCAATCGTCACCGATCGCAGGGAAATACAGGCTCGCGAGGAACGTAAAGACCCATGGGAGTCCCGAGTCGCCGCCATCGTCGACCCAAGCGGGGGGCTCGGGTGCCCATCCGACGAACCCATTTCCGGCGCGCCAAACGACGCGCCCATCGGTCGCCTGGGTACCTGGGACCCAGCAAAAACGCTGTTCCGCTTCGTAGTTGACCCACCAGCCGTGGTGGGTCGTGATGTCGGTCCACACCGCCTCTGGTGCCCCCTCATCGACGACCCAATAGGGGGATTCCGGATTGCCGGCACCGGGTACCGACGCTTGCTTCGGTCGTTCCGCGCTCCAGCGGCCCCCGTCGACGTAGGGGCGAAAGCGCCCGTGTTCCGCGATGGTGGGGCAGAAACGGACGCCCCACGACGCTTCCGGGAGCCAGGTCCCGTAGGGGGCGAGCGCCTCGTAGTAGGCTTCGTAGCCCTCTTCGATTTCCCCTTTGCTGCTGGCGAAGGTGAACGTCCCCGTTGGCGGCTTCGGCGGGCCGGTGAGCGGCCCCCGTGCGCAACCGGCCAGAAGGGGGGCGGCAACTGCAAGCGCTCGGAATACGGAATATTTCTGGCGCGCTGCCCGCCTAAACTTGTGCGCCCGCACGTCTGCTTCGGCCTTTTCAAACCCCGAATCTTGCTTCGCCGACGTGCGCATAGCGCTCCACGGTAACGAACCTCCCGCCAGCGCGCGACCTTCCCACTCCCGATCGCACGCGTTCCGAGCTAGAGACCGGCCGTGGCCACGGAAGCACCGACCAGTCCCGAATCCCCCGCTGAAATCGCTGCGGAGGGCACGCTCGCTGCCGCCGAGAGCCCAACAAGCACTCCACCGTCGGCCCCGGCCGACCCAGATGCCCCGGGATCTCTGAAAAATCAGGGGCTTGGTGTAGCTATTGGGGCCGGACTGCTCGCGTTCCTGCTCATGGCCCACAAGGGGAAACTCCCCTTCGGCGTGCCGATCGGAATGGTGCTCGTCACCGTCTGCGCGCTCGGCCTCCTTGCCGCTCTCGGGACCTTTGATGCTGCGCAAAGTGTTGAAGAGAAAGCCGAAAAGCTAGCTTCCCCCTTCGGCCCCCTCGGCCTTTTCGTGGCTGGCGGCGTCGCATTTGCCACCGCCTTGGGGCTCGCAGGGTGGGGCCTCGGGCCGGGCGCCCTCTGGGCGGTCCTCGTCCCTGGGACGTTCCTCGCCTGGGTCGTCAGCTTTTTCCGCCTCGGCGTTGCGATTGGACCGTTCGCCAACGACCCCCGGGGCGGCCTCCTTCGACGTCACGGTTTCTGGGTCGTCGCTCTTGGCGGGCTGCTCTACCTCCCGGCGATGGGCCTCCAGTCGCTCTGGGATCCTTGGGAGACTCACTACGGTGAAGTTGCTCGCGAAATCCTTGCCAAAGACGACTGGATTTCCCTGTGGTGGGCCCAAGACGGCTGGTTCTGGTCGAAGCCGATCCTGAACTTCTGGATCCAGGCGCTCGCGATGGGGAGCCTCGGCACCGGGTACCCGTCGGACATGATGCTCCAGGGATTCCACGGCGGCATCGCCCACCCGGAATGGGTCGTCCGCGCTCCGAACGTCCTGATTTCTATCGGCGCTCTCTACGTCTCCTACAAGGCGGTCGCGAAGGTCTATGGGCCGCGGGCTGGCCTTCTTGGGGCGCTCGTCCTCGCGACGATGCCCCAGTGGTACTTCATCACCCACCAGACGATGGCCGACATGCCGCTCGTCGCGCCGCTCACCGCGTGCATGGGGATGCTCCTCCTCGGCCTCAACACCGATCCCGAAAAAGTCGGAAAGAGCTACCACGTCGAGGCCTTTGGGCGACGGATCGCCCTTCACGGCTTCCACCTGCTCTTCCTGTTTATCCTCGTCCCCTCAATCGCGGAGATTCTCTACCTTCTTTCGCGGAACCTGGAGTTCCTCGTCGGTTCAAAGGTCGGCTTTCGCCCCCATTGGGACGAATTCATGAGTGGTTCCGGGGGGAACTGCACCGTCTACGGCAACGAGCCCTGCCATACGACCCTCCCCGCCTCGCTGCAGAAAGGGATGTCGTCGAATCCCATCATTGGCGGTTTTCAACATCTGGTTCTCGGCTTTGAGCCGTTCGTTCAGGGGTTGATGTGGGCCGGTGTTCTCGGGTTTGTGGTCTACCTGAATCGCACCGAGCGCCGCCTCCAACGGCTCTTTTACCTGGGCGCCTGGTTCCTGGCGGCGCTTGCGACGATGGGGAAGGGGCCGCTCGGCTTCGTGCTCCCGGCCGTCTGCGCGTTTGCCTACCTCGGCACGAAGCGGCGTTTCGTGGAGATCACGCGCCTCGAGATCATTTCCGGCCTCGCGCTTATCGGCTGCGTGGCGCTCCCTTGGTACGTTGCGATGTACGTGCGACACGGCTCGGCATTCACCGACCGGCTGATTTTCCACGACATGGTCAATCGCACCTTCCGCCACGTCCACGACACGAATGAAGGGGACGACACGAGCTTCCGCTTCTACATCTGGCAGCTCGGCTACGCGACGTTCCCCTGGACGGGACTCGTTCCGCTCGGCCTGATGCGTTGGATGCGTCGTGGCGATGACGCGGCGAACGGGAAGGGGGACACGGCCGTCTTCTTGATGATGTGGTTCGTCTTCGCGTTCGCGCTCTTCTCCTTCATGGGGACGAAATTCCACCATTATATCTTCCCTGCCGTACCGCCTCTCGCGATGCTTACCGGGATTGTTCTTGACGAACTTCTCGGAAAGAAAACCGAAGACGGCGAGGCTTCCGCCCAACCTTCGGTGTTTGCACGCGGCGCGCTTGCCCTCGCCGCCGCCGGATCGATGGTCGGTGGGATTTCAGCAATGCTTCCGGGAGCTTTCCTCGGGCCGACGACCACCGTCCCGCCGGCTGCGGCCTCTGCGGGTATGCGAGGCCTCGGCGGCGTTCTCGTCGCCGTCGGGTTCGTCCTCCTTGGCGCGCTCTTCTTCCTCGGTCGCGGCGCCCACGCACCGGCCGCGGAAGAGCCGAACGCGGCAAAGCGGCATGACCGGCTCCTTACGGCCGCGGGGACGCTCGCCGGTCTCGGAGCTCTCGCGCTCGTCGGCCGCGACGTCGCCATGGCCCCCGAGGGGAACGAGCCGATGGGGGCGCTCCGCTTCCTCTGCCTGTATTCCTACCAGTACAAGCGCACGTGGCCAGAAAGCCTCGATTTTACAGCGGCTTTGACGGCAATCTCCATCGTCGCTGTCGTTGCCGCCGTCGCTCTTTCGCTCCGCTGGTTCCGGGAGCGTGCGGTCCTGTTCGTGGCGGCCGTCGGTGTCGTTGCCGCCCTCTGGGGCATCGACGTCTACATGGTGAAAGCTTCGCCCCACTGGGGCCAGCGCGAAATCATCGAAGCTTACTACAAGGATCGGAAGGACCCCGACGAAGCCCTCGTCGCCTACCAGATGAATTGGAAGGGGGAAAACTTCTACACTTCCAACCACATCCCGGCGTTCGTTGCCTCGGGCCAGAAGTTCAAGGACTGGATTCGCGACGAAAAGGCGAAGGGGCACACCGTGCTCTACTTCGTCACTGAGCACGGGCGCGTCGGCGGCCTCAAGAGCGAGGTCGGCGGGCGCAACTGGCGCGAACTCACCGATAAGACGGTGAACAACAAGTTCCTCGTGCTCCGCGTCGAACTGTAGTCCCTCCCTGACCGGCCCCGAAGGCGCTCGAAGACACCCGTCTTCGGGCGCCTTTTTACGTAGCGCTGCGAAAAGGGCTTTGCGGGACTGGGCGCGCCCCCTAGACTGAATGGCGATTCAGTTTCGTGTCTGCGCGAAGGGGCCGTCGGCCGCTTTTGGCAGGGCGCGGAGCGAGGCCTAGCCGGCTGGGGCACGACCCCCAGCCATCCCCGTGTGTTTTTCCGAAGCCAGAGGTGAGAGCCGTGACGAAGCCGATTCAAGCCATCAATCGCTACAAAGCCGATCTCCGCGAAATGAACTTCCTGCTCTTCGAGCAGTTCAAGATCGGAAACCTCCTCGGGAAGGGGGCCTTTGAGGCCTGGGGCGAGGACGAAGTCAAATCGACGCTCTCGTCCTGCTACCGCTTCGTCAAAGAGGTTCTCGGCCCGCTCAACGTCGTCGGCGACCAGGAAGGCTGCAAGATCGTCGACGGCCGCGTCGTAGCGCCGACCGGCTTCAAAGAGGCCTGGAAGCAGCTCTACGAAATGGGCTTCCGCACGATCGCGACCGATCCCGAATATGGCGGCGCCGGCGCCCCCCACTCGGTGCAAGTGCTCGTTGAAGAGCTCTGCTCCGGGGCGAATACCGCCTTCAACATGTACCCCGGTCTTGCGTTTGGTGCAGCGGAAGTCATCGAGTACTTCGGCACTCCCGAACAAAAGAAGACCTACGTCGAGCGGATGTACAACGGCACCTGGGGTGGCACGATGTGCCTCACGGAATCGCAAGCCGGGTCGGACGTCGGCTCCGCCAAGACGACCGCTGTTCGCAATGAAGACGGCACGTACTCGATCCGCGGCACGAAGATCTACATCTCTGGCGGTGATCACAATCTCTCGTTTGGCGACAACACGATTCACCTTGTGCTTGCACGCATCGACGGCGCTCCCGCCGGCACCAAGGGGCTGACGCTCTTCGTCGTCCCGCGGATGCGTTTCGACGAAAATGGCGTGAATACGGGCTCTAACGACGTGCACGTCACCGCCCTTGAACACAAGATGGGCATCAACGGCTCGGCCACCTGCGTCGTCAACTTCGGCGACGACAATGGTTGCATCGGCTACCCGGTGGGCGGCGAGAGCGAGCTCAACAAGGGCATGCCTCAAATGTTCAAGATGATGAACGGCGCGCGCATCGCCGTCGGCATCCAGGGCGTTTCCGTCGCGTCGGCCGCCTACCTCAATGCCCTCGACTACGCGAAAGATCGCAAGCAGGGCTCTTCGATGGCCCATTGGAAGGACGCGACCGCTCCGCGCGTTTCGATCATTGAGCACGCCGACGTCCGTCGCATGCTTCTCGACATGAAGGCGCGCGTCGAAGGCATTCGCGCACTTGCGGTCAAGCTCTCGAATCACCAGGACCTCGCGAAGGCGCTCGCCGGCCAGGACGACGCCCTCGCCGCCTACCACCAGGGGCAGGTCGACCTCCTCGTCCCGCTCGCCAAGTCCTACGGCTCCGACCAGGCGTTCCGCGTCTGCGAAACGGCCATTCAGACCTACGGCGGCGCTGGCTACACGCGCGACTATCCCGTCGAGCAGTACTGCCGCGATTCGAAAATCTTCAGCATTTACGAAGGCACGAATCACATCCAGGCGATGGACCTCGTCGGCCGGAAGCTCGGCCAAGCGGGTGGCGCGAACCTTCAGGCATTCCTTGGCGACGTCGCGAAGTTCATCGCGGCCAACAAGGACCACGAAGTCCTCGGCGCCGATCTCAAGCGCCTCGCTTCCGCTCAGGAAGCAGTGGGCGGATCGGCGATGCGTCTTCTCATGTGGTTCCAGACGGGCAACGTCACCATGGTGCCGCTCAACGCGAATCGCTTCCTCGAAATGATGAGCGAAGTTGCCGTCGGTTGGCTCCTCCTCGATGGAGCGGCCATCGCGGCCGCCGCCCTCAAGGAGCTCCCCGCCGGTCACGCCGATGCGTCGTTCTACCAGGGCAAAATCGCCGCAGCTCAGTTCTACGCTCGCAACGTCCTTCCCGGCGTTGAGGCGAAGGCGGCCCTCATGGGCAACGAAGACAAGTCGGCGGTCGACCTCTCCGTTGAGGCCTTCGCGACCGTCTGACGCCGCACGATTCGTTGCCGGCACGGGGACGGAGAGGCACACGGTGTCTCTCCGTTTCTTCGTTTGTGGGGGCTGCCTTGAAGATCGGTTTCACGATTGTTTCCGAGCGGTGCCGAGGTGTAGGCAGGTCTGCGACCAAACGTTTCTTCCCAACTCCGCGGCCCAAGGAACTTCGTGTCTCTCGAAGGGGGCTGAGCGATACTCTCTTCATGCGCGCGTCCACCTTCGCGATTTCGAAGTTCCCGATCCTCGTCGCCCTCGCCCTAGCTCCTCTCGCGGCCTGCTCGGACTACACCGCCGGTGACCCGGCAGTCGACAACGACGGGGGCGGGCTCCCGACCGAGGACGGCGGCACCCCGCCCCCCGTCGACGCAGGCCCCGCTCCGGACGGCAGTGTGGAGACCGACTCCTCCGTCCCGGACGTCGACGCTGGAACACCGCCCGTCGACGCAGGCCCTCCGGTCCCCGGCGATCCTGGACCGGCCCCGAGTGCTCCGGGGAGCTGCAACGCCGTAAAGGTGACGAATCCCTCCTATTTGGGGCACCTCTCAAACGTGCAGATTCCGGGCGGGATCAACTACACAATCTACGTTCCCGCCGGCTACAAGAACGACAAACCGCTCGCGACCGTCGTCGGCTTTCACGGCTGCGACGACAATGCGCAGAATTTCGGCAACATCCTCGCCTGGGGGGAATCGGCGCTCCCGACCGACCGAATTACAATTTCCCTCGGCGGGAAAGATGGCCAGTGCTGGGACGCGAATACCGACGGTCCGAAGGCTGATCAAGCGGTCGCCCACGCAAGCAAGTGCTGGTGGATTCACCAGAAGAAGATCACCCTCGCCGGCTATTCATCGGGGGGCATTGTCGCCTACGGCTACGGACTAAAGAACGCCAACCGATTCGCAGGAATCCTTATTGAAAATTCCGGCGTTCCCGGGAATGTCGATGCTGCGATCGCCGCCGCTCCTCGGAAAATTCCCGTTGCGCACAAGCACGCGGTCGACGACCGGAACTTCCCGATCGCGACCGCGCGGACGACGTGGGCGAAGCTTCGAGCGGCCGGGCACTCGGTCGTCTCCATCGAGCGCCCGGCCGGGCAGGGGCATGAGAATGCTGCCGTCGACTGGGCTCCGCGCGCAGGGCAGAGCACGGCGAACACGCTCTTGATCAACTCGGTGAACTGGTCGGTGCCCTGAGCGTTCGCCGACACGCACCGCAGAAAAAGGGCCCGTCCTCGGATTGCGAGGCGGGCCCTGCTTCTTTCGAGCGTCGCCGCCGAGCGTTACGCCAGTTCCTCAGCGAGCTTCTTGGCCGCTTCCAGGCGCCCCTGCGCCTCGATGAACGCTGCACGCTGCGCGTTCTTTTCGTCGACGACCTCCTTCGGCGCGCGATCGAGGAACCCCTTGGCGGCGAGCGTCTTGTCGATGGTCGCGATCTCCTTGGAAGCCTTCGCGATTTCGCGCTCGATGCGGGCCAACTCCTTCTCTTTCGTCACGTGCCCCTTGAGATCGACTGCCACTTCGATGGAGCCCCCATCGGCAGCGACGACCGTCCCCGACGTCCCGGCGGGGCGAGGCGTTGACGTTCCGGCGAGGTCCGGCTGCCCTTCCGTGCGCGCCAAAAAGGCGATCGACCCGATCTGGGACTCCAGAAGTGCGCGAGCGGCGACGTTGTCGGTGCGGAGGTGCAGGGCTACAAAGGAAGATGGTTTGATTTCGTGCTCGCTTCGCACCGTGCGCGCCGCAGAAATTACCGATTGAAGGAGCGCCATCTCCTTTTCGAGCGCGAGATCCCGTTTCCCCTCGACGTCGGCCGCTGGCCATGGCGCGAGCGCGATGCTGACCGCGGAAGAGCGATGCGGAACGCGCTGCCACAGTTCTTCGGTGATGTACGGGCTTACGGGGTGGAGGAGTCGGAGCGAGGCCTCAAGGACGTGAACCAGCGTCTGACGGGTCTCCACGCGGAGGCCTTCGTTCTCCGGTTTTCCGTCGCCGCCGTCGCGCAGAACCGGCTTCGTCAGCTCCAGGTACCAATCGCAGAAATCGGTCCAGAAGAAGCGATAGAATTCGTTCGTCGCTTCGTCGGTGCGGAAATTTTCGATCCCGGCGTGAACGATCTCAATCGCCTGAGCGAGGCGCGAGAGGATCCAGCGGTTCATGAACGCCTGCGGCTCCGGTCGCGCCACGGGGGCGGGGAAGTCGGGGCCGACCGAGTCGAGGACGAGCCGCGTCGCATTCCAGATTTTATTGAGAAAGTTCCGGTAGCCCTCGAGCCGTTTCGGAGCGAGCGCGATGCGCTTGTTCGACGGCGGGAAGGTCGCCAACGTGAAGCGGAGCGCATCGGTGCCGAAGGCGGGGAAGCCGTTCCCCATCGTCCCCGCCGACGGATAGGCCTTCTTGAACTTCGCGAGCGCTTCGCCTTCTGGGGCCCCGGGGAGCGTCTTTGCGACCATTTCCGCGAAGGTCGCGCCGTAAATCAGGTCCAAGGGATCGATCACGTTCCCCTTTACCTTGCTCATTTTGTCGCCGGTTTCGTCGACAATCAAACCGTGCAAGAGCACACGCTTGAAGGGCGTCTGTCCGGTGAAATGAACGCCGAACATGATCATTCGCGCGACCCAGAAGAAGAGAATATCGTACCCGGTTTCGAGGTCGGTCGCCGGGTAGAACTTCTTGTAGGCGAGCGTCTCGCTCGGCCAACCCTGCGTCGAAAACGGCCAAAGTGCTGACGAAAACCAGGTGTCGAGGACATCTGGATCTTGAACCCAATCGTCACCGAGGTCTGCCGGCTTCTCGCGCGCCACGATGATTTCGCCATTGGGGCCGTGCCAGGCGGGGATTTGATGCCCCCACCAGAGCTGGCGAGAAACGCACCAGTCCTGGATATTCGTCAGGAAGTGTTCGTAGGTCTTCGTCCATTCATTCGGAAGAATGACCGTCTCCCCGCGGGCGACGACGCCGAGAGCATCTTCGGCCATCTTCCCCATCGAGAGGAACCACTGCGTCGAGATCATCGGCTCGACGACGGCCCCCGAGCGCTGGCTCTTCGGGACGGTCAACCGGTGGGGCTTCGAGCCGCGCGCGAGCCCGGCCTCATCGAGCGCCTTCTTGACCGCCGTGCGTGCCCGCTCCCGCGTAAGCCCCTGGAAGGTTCCGCCGTTCTCGTTGACGGTCCCGTCTTTGTTAAAGATCGAGATCTCCGGGAGATTGTTCCGTTTGCCCGTCGCGAAGTCATTGAAATCGTGGGCAGGAGTGACCTTGACGGCGCCCGTTCCGAACTTCGGATCGACGAGGATTCCGTCGCAAATGACGGGGATTTTGCGTTCGACAAACGGGTGAATCAGGAACTTTCCGTGGAGGTGCGTGTAGCGCGCATCGTCGGGGTGAACGGCGACGGCGGTGTCGCCGAGCATCGTTTCCGGGCGGGTGGTGGCGACGACGATTTCGCCGTCCATTCCGTCAATTTTGTAGGCAAACTCAAAGAGTTCCCCGTTGGTCTCGTCGTGGTCGACTTCCAAGTCGGAGAGCGAGGTCTGCTGGATCGGATCCCAGTTGATGAGGCGCGTCGCCCGGTACATGAGCCCCTGTTCGTAGAGGCGCACGAAGGCTTCGCGGACGGCGACCGAGAGATCGGCGTCCATCGTGAATTTGGAGCGTGCCCAGTCGGGGCTTGAGCCAAGGACTCGTTGTTGCTCGGCAATTCGACCGCCGCTCTCAGCCTTCCAAGTCCAGATTCGCTTCTCAAACTCCTCGCGGCCGAGGTCTTGGCGGGTCTTCCCCTCGCGGGCGAGCTGGCGTTCGACGACGGTCTGGGTCGCGATGCCGGCGTGGTCCATGCCGGGCTGCCAGAGGGTGTTGAAGCCGCGCATGCGGTGGAAACGGACGAGGGTGTCTTCGAGGGTGCAAAACAGCGCGTGCCCCATGTGCAGCGAACCGGTGACGTTCGGCGGGGGCATCGGGCAGACGTAGACGGGCCGCGTGTCGTTCGGGTCGTCGGTCGCGGCGAAGACGCCGTTTTTCTCCCAGAATTCGTACCACCGCTTCTCGACTTCCGAGGGGTCGTAGCCTTTGGTCAAGTCGGGGGCGGTAGCGGGGGCCGAATGCGTCATAACGCGCGGTTACCACGAAGCGCCGCCTGCCGAAACGGGGACAAAGCAGAGAGACCCTGCGCCGCGAACGGGCAGGGTCTTCCGGAGAATCGCTCGCGTTATCCGCGAGGATGACGAAGAGTCACGGCTTGGTGAGGCGCGCGATTTCTTCCTTGATGAGCGTCTCGGCGAGCGCGGGGACGACTTCCCACACTGCTTTTTCAACGACTTCGCGGGAAAGCGCGAGAACGGCGTCGACCTGGTCTTTGGTTAGGCCGAGTCCGTCGAGCTTGTTCGCAAGCGTCGCCGTGGCGGCGGCGACCGCGTGCGGGGCCGCGGGGGCGGCAGCGACCGGGGCCGGCTTGGGGGCCGCGGGAGCAGCCGGTGCGGCGAACGGGGCTGCGGGAGCGGCCGGTGCGGCGAACGGGGCAGCCGGCTTCGGGGCGGCGGGGGCCGCGACAGGCGCTGCCGGAGCTGCAACCGGAACGGGCGGCTTTGCGGCGACGGCGGGCGGCGCCACGCCGAACATCGTCGATGCGGCGGGGCGGGCCGGCGGAACGGGCGGCTTTGCGATGGCCGGCGGCGCTGCCGGCGCGGCTGCGACCGCGGGGGCCTCACCGCTCTCTTTGGCGGCGAGGACCTTCTTGACCTTGTCGAGAATCGCCTGTGTATCGAAGGGCTTATCGGCGGTGTCGTCGGCGCCGGCTTCCGCACCACGACCGGCGTCGTAGGGGTTGTGGCGGCTCGCAAGCAGGATCACGGCCGCGCGCGGGAGCTTGCCGCGAAGTTCTTTCGCGAGGGCGTACCCGTCTTCCGTGTCGAGCACGGTGTCGACGAGAACGACGTCCGGATTCTTTGCCGCCTCCTCGAGGGCGGCAGCCCGGTTCCCGGCGAGCAGAACTTGGAAATCTTCGCCGCTGAACGTGATCTCGAGCACGCGGCGCATGGTCACGCTGTCATCGACGGCCAGAAGAGTCTTCGCCAAGAGATGCCTCCATCGGATGGCGAAGCTCCTTGAGCAATCGCCGATCGAGCGTAAAATCACGAATGAATTTACGCAAAAAATGCCGGACGAACCGGCCGCACACTCCATCGCCACCGGCCTTTTCCCACGCACGACGTGCCTTGAGAAGGGGGCTCGACACCGATTCGCCCACGACGGACGTGGGCAGCAGAGGCGGCGATTCTGCGGATCCGGGCCACACGCTGTCAACTGCTTAGATGGGGTCGATGCGGAAACCGTGTGTTCCGTCGGTGGGCGCGACGACGACATCCGGTTACCGCCGAGCGAAATCCGTGCGATGACGCGCCGATGAAGGAAGCTCCCGTTCCGCCGGCCCTTTCCGGTCGCCCCCTCGATGGTGCCGTGCGAACGCTCTTTTCGTTTTCGTGGAATCAGGCCCGTGAGGCGGTTCGGACCGGCAAAGTGGCCGTCGATGGCGTCGTCGTGACCGACGGGCTGAAGTTCGTGCGGACCGGGCAGACCGTCCGTTGGGACGAGGCCGCCCGCCGCCCACGGCCAGAGACCGACCTCCCGAAAGAGGCGGTCGCCTTCGTCGACAATCATGTGGTTGTCGTCGAAAAACCGAGTGGAATCAGCACGATCCCCTTCGACGAAAAGGAAACGGGCACCCTCGATGCGCGCGTCCGCGCGTGGCTCGCCGCCCACGATCGGAACCTACGCGGAGCCCGTGGAGGGCCTCCGACGCTCGGGATTGTCCATCGGATCGACAAGGAAACGTCCGGACTGGTTGTCTTCACCCGCTCCTGGCAGGCCAAGCAGAGCCTCGCAAATCAATTCCGGTTTCATACGGTCCATCGGCGCTACCTCGCGATCGTCCACGGTCATTTCAAAGGCGGTACTCTTACGAGTCATATCCTCGATGATCGCGGTGATGGCCTCCGCGGCTCCTGGGAAGCGCGCCCGCGGAAGTCGAAGAGGCCCCAGGGGCAGTGGGCGCGGACCCACATTGAGGTCGTGGAAGAGCTTGACGGGGCTACCCTCGTCGCCTGCCGGTTGGAGACGGGGCGAACCCATCAAATTCGCATCCATCTTTCCGAGGCCGGGCACCCTCTTCTTGGGGAGCGCGTCTACATTCGCGGCTTCCGTGGCAACGAGATTCCGGCACAGCGCCTCATGCTCCACGCCGCCGAACTTGGGTTCACGCATCCCGCCCATGAAGGGGATGTGCGTTTTGAGCGGCCGGTCCCGCCCGACTTCGACGAAACGCTAAACCGCCTCCGCAAGTGATGCAGAAGGCGGTTTGAACGACGAAAGAGGGATTGGGGAACTAGGTCGCTTCCGGCGACTCTTTTTCCCCTTCTTTCTTTTGATCGCCGTGCTCATTCAGTGCGCGGCGGAGCGGGACGATCAGGGCGAACGTCAAGATGCCGGTGACCAACGCGAGGCCGGAGAGCATCCAGAAGAAGTTCCCCTTCGACATTTTCGTCCAGTAGAGGCCGAGGTAGCCGGAGAGGTAGCCGCCGAAGCAGCTCGAGAGGAACCACATCCCCATCATCAGCGAGAGCACGCGGGGCGGGGAGACCTTGGTGACCAGCGAAAGGCCGACGGGCGAGAGGTAGAGCTCGCCGAGCGTCAAGAAGAGGAACATGACGATTAGCCAGCTCATGTTCGTCTTGCCGGTCTCGCCGCCAAAGTGGGCGCCACCCACCATAAAGACGAAGGAAATGGCCAGGAGGAAGCAGCCGATCGCCATCTTGGTGACGCTCCCAGGCTCCTTGCCCTTCGCATATTGGGCGGCCCAAAGCGCATTGATCGCCGGCGTAAGCGCGAAGATCATGAAGGGATTGACCGCCTGAAACCAGGACGCCGGAACTTCCCAGCCGAAGACGTGGCGCTCGGTGCTCTCGAGCGCCCAGTCGGCGATGGTGCCGCTCTGCTGCTCGTAAACGCCCCAAAACACGGTGTTAAGGAGGCAGAGCACCACGAGGGCGAACATTTTCTCCCATTCGTCGCGCGTGAACGGGGTCGCCTTCGGCGGATCGGCGATTTCTTTCTTCGCCGCGTCCCGGAAGCCGGCCTTTTCGTCCTCGACGAGCTTCGTCCGCGCCGCCTCCTTCATCCGATTGTCGGGGGCGAGGTACTTTTGGCCGCTCAGGTAAATCACGAGGCCGACGAGGAGACCGACGCCCGCCGAGCCGAACCCGAGCCCCCAGCCGACCTTCTCTCCCAACGTCCCGCAGACGAACGGGGCGATGAATGCACCGAGATTGATCCCGACGTAGAAAATACCAAAGGCGCGGTCCCGGCGGGGATCATTCTCCTTATAGAGAGAGCCGACTTGCGTCGAGATATTCGGTTTGAAAAACCCGTTTCCGAGAATGAGAAGCAGGATTCCCGGATAGAAGGTTGCGTCCTTCATCAACAGGAATTGCCCGGCCGCCATGACGATCGCTCCGATGACGACCGAACGCCTTTGGCCTAGGAATTTATCGGCAATCCATCCGCCAACGACCGGCGTCGCGTAGGACCCAGCGATGTACCAGCCGGTCAATTCGGACGCGAACTGCTTGTCGTCGAGGGGGCCGTGCAGCTTCTCGAAGAATCCGCGGACCGCTTCATTTCCGTGGACGATGTGGGCGCCGCGATCGGTGAACGCGGCAGTCACCAAATAGTAACGCAAGATGGCGCGCATTCCGTAATAACAGAAGCGTTCCCACATCTCGGTAAAGAAGAGGACGTAGAGCCCGACCGGGTGGCCAAAGAGTTCCTTTTCGTAGGGGGGACGAACGTCGGGTTCGGCGAGGCCAGGTGCGGTATTTGCCATCGGAGCGCGCGACGCTCGCACAGTCCGGCGGTGAATCACAAGCGGCTCGGCGGTCGGTCGGTGGAAGCCGCCCGCCGTTTCTCGTGACGCCGATTCCCATCAACTCGCTGGCGGCGTGTGCGCGCCAAAAACGGAGCGATTACCGAAGGTAGTACCACTTCGGCGCTTGGGAGACCTCCAAGTGAAAATGGTTCCGGTGGGGGTAGTTGAAGTTGGGCGTCAATTCGACGTTGAAGATGCGCGCGTTGGCCGTCTCACACGCAAGTGCCCAAAGTTCCTGTGCTTCTGGCGTCGCTGGGTTCGGCCCCGCCCCCGAGGTGCAAAGGGCGCCGCCGATCCTTCCGTGGAAGTCTTTTTCGACGCTCAGCTTCGTGCCGTCCTTTTTTACGAGCGTCCCGACGTCGATTGCCATCGCCCCCGAATGGCGCGGGCCCGGCTTGTCTTCGGGCCAGTTCTTGGCCGGCGGGCGATAGGCCGACATATGGATCACTTCGACGATATTGTGCGCTGCAAGCAACTTGGACCAATCGTCCAAGGCGAGCACTTGGCGGCAATCGAAAATCTCGTAAATGCTCGTCGGTCGGTCCTTGGCCGGGAGGCCAGAATGGTAGGAAACGCCTCCAACAGCTGCTGCGAGCCGGACCGGGGCGATGACGCCGCGCGCGGAATCGACGCTCGTAAGGGCAATCTTCCGCGTTTGAGCTTCCTGAAGACACTGCTCCTTCGTCATGTTTCCGTAGCGAAATGCCGGACCGAGATCCCCCGGCGGTGGCTGACGAAGAACAGGGATTGAAAAGGTTGGCTTGCCGGCGGTCGGAGCGAGTACCTGCGGGGCAAACGTCGGCGCGGGGGGCACTGCCGGGGCGAGGCCGTTCGGGGCGGTCGCATACGGGGCCTGTTCCTGCTCGGAGAGCGTCGGCGTCTCGTCGGCATCCTCTACCGGGAGAATGGCCGGCGGGGGAGGGAGAGGCGGAAGCTCGGAAGTCTTAGAAATACTGGGTTTCTTCGCGGAAGTCCCTTTCTTCGCGGCGCGGGCGGTCGGGTGACCCTTTTGGGGGGCCGCCGGGCGCGCTTCTGCCGTCGACGCGACGAGCAGGAGCAGAAGAGCAAGGGAAGGCCGAGACGTCATGGAGACGGACGTTAGCAGGGGCGTCCAAAACGCGCTAACCTTCGGCGCTCGCGGCCGGCCCGGCGGCTCGCGGTGCCGCCATGACCCCGCTATCCCCCCGAAAAAAACAGATTCTCTACGCCATCGTCTCCGAGTTCGTCACGACCGGTGAGCCGGTCGGATCGCGGACGCTCTCCAAACGGGGAATCGATCTTTCTCCGGCCACGATTCGTAATGAACTTGCAGATTTGGAGGAGGCTGGCCTCCTTCGGCAACCGCACACGAGCGCCGGACGTGTTCCGACCGATGGCGCCTTTCGGGTGTTCGTCGATGCCCTGATGGAGCTCCGGCAGCTGACCGTTGAGGAGCACGCGAAAATCCGCCATCACGTGGAGGAGGTCGAACCGGGCCTCCAAGGCCTCCGCGAAACTGGTAAATTTCTTGCGGAATTGACGGGGACTGCCGCGATTGTCGTTGCGACGCGGTCCGACACGCTCACGTTGAAGCACCTTCGGTTTATCCGAACGGTCCCCGGCGAACTCCTCGCGGTCTTTGTGATGAGCGATGGCACGGTGCAAAACCGTTTTATCCCCGTCGAGATTGATGAACTCGAACTCCACAGAATCCATAATCTTTTGGACGATGTGATCGAAGGACGAACCCTCGGAGACCTCCGCGCGTTTTTTGCCGAACGCATGGGGGCCGAGCGCGTACTCCGCGATGCTCTGCGCAAGCGGGCCTACGAAATCGCGGGGGCGGCGATGGAAGGGGCCGGAGGGGCGCCGGTCGTCGACGTCGTCATTGAGGGGCGCCACAAACTCCTTCAACGACCGGAATTCTCGCAGGGGAGCGAGATGCACAAAATCGTCGCTGCCCTTGACGAAGAGACCCAAATCGTTGGGCTGTTGGACGCCGCAGCCGCAGCGCGCGGAACGGCCATTTTCGTAGGCAAAGAGGCGGGCGATCTCGCCGATGGTCAACTTGCCATCGTCGGCGCGTCGTACGCCGTTCAGCATCGTGTCCACGGTTCCGTCGGCGTGATCGGTCCGACGCGCATGGACTACCCTTCCGTCGTTCCGCTCGTCACCGCGACCGCCCACGCCATGAGCGAAGCCCGCACGAAACCGCCGAAAGAGTGACGTTTTGCGGGCGCGGTCTGCGATGCTGCGCCGCGCGAGGAGGAGCCCGACAGGGCGCCTCGCATTTCGCGACCGAGTTGCAGTAGGGTCGCCCGACTATGAGCGGCGATACGAAAGCAAAAGCGGATCCGTCCCCCAGCGCTCCGATTGCGGCGCTTGCCGGCGGGCGGCGGCCTGAAGCGCTTGCGGCAGCGGTCGCTGAGCTGGAGGCGGCTCTCGCGAACCGCGCAGCCCTTTGGGTGCTGACAGAAGCGCTGGAGGATCAGGAGCTTGCGCTGCGAGGGCGGCGTGCGCTGCTCGCCGAGGCGGTCCGTACCGGCGACCTCCCGATGGTCATGCTCACGCTTACGTCGCTCACAAAGTCGGGCCATGAGGCCGACTCGGCGGCGGCGTTGACGCCCTTTGCCGCCGGTTCCGCGCGCTATCAGTCGGCCCCGAAGCCGCCGGCACTTCTTCCCCGCGGCGACGCGCCGAAGAGCACCGCGAGCCTCCTTGCGGCGGCGATGGCCTCGATTTCGTTGGTGGAAACGCGAGCTACCTCGGAAGGCGAGGAAGCGGCGACGCGCGTGACGTTCCTCTCGGGGCTCGACGTCGACGCGCTCGTCGCATTCACAAAATGCTTGAAAGTTCGGGTCGTTGCCCCCGGCGAGACCCTGGTGAACGTCGACGAGGCCGGTGATGCGGCATTTCTCGTGGTCCGCGGGGCGCTTACCGTCCTACGCCGCGAGCCGGAAGGGGAAGCACTGCAGGTTGTGGCGCACGTCGGCCCGGGCGCGCTTTTTGGGGAGCTGGCGCTCCTGTCCCGCGCGCCGCGGACGGCGACGATTACCAGCGCTTCCCCAGCCATTCTGCTCGTAGCGGAGCGGTCGGCGCTCGTCGCCGCCGTCGAGACTTGCCCGCCCCTCGGCGCCGCGCTCGCCGCCCACTGCCGGGAGCGCCTCCTTGCCCAGGCGCTCCTTTCGGCGCCCGTGTTTACCTCGGTACACGACGAGGAACGCCCCGCGTTCGCTCAAAATTTTGAACTTCGCGTTCACGACGAAGGGGAAATTCTCGTTCACGAAGGGGACGCAGCGCGAGGGCTCTTCGTCGTCGCCGCAGGAAAGGTGCATGTTGCACGCGAAGACGAAGGGGAGCGCCTATTCCTCGACGAACTCGGCCCCGGCGACATCTTCGGCGAGCTCGCGACGGTGCTCCGCCGTCCGGCTACCGCCGACGTCGTTGCGATCCGGCCGACGGTCACCCTCTTCTTACCGCGCGAAAAGTTTGTAGATCTCGTCCGCGAGCGCCCCTTGGTCTTGCATGCTCTTTACTTGCTCGCTGTCGGCCGCGACGACGAAACACGCGCCGCTTCGGCTTCGTCGACCCTCGTTCTGGACGGCGACGACCTCTTTGTCTGATGGCGACGCTCCCCCCTCCGAAGGCCGGCGTTTCCCTGCCGGCACCGAAGACTCCGCGTGAGGCGCGGCAAGAGCGGCGCTTGCAGCTCGTGCTCGTGCTCGTCTTTCTCTTTTTTGGCTTTGAATACGCGGGGGCCAAGGTTGCCGACAGCGTCGTCCTGAAGGCCGATGCACTCCATCTGCTCCTCGACATTTTCTCCTTGGCGCTCTCTCTGGCCGCCATGGCCGTGGCGCGTCGCCCGCCGACGCCACGCTATCCCTTCGGATTTAAACGCGTTGAACCGCTAGCCGCGCTCGTGAACGGCGTACTCTTGCTGCTGGCGACCGCGGAAATCATCCATGAGGCCGTCGAGGCGGTCCAAGGGGACGTCGCCCCAAAGCAGACGATCATGCTCGTCGTCGCCGCCGCGGCCCTCGTCGTGAACGGAACGAGCGCGTGGCTGTTGCATGGCGCCATGGGTGAGGATCATCACGGCCATGGCCACGACGCCCATCACCTCGGCCACGACGCCCATCACCTCGGCCACGACGATCATCCCCATGATGGTCACTCCCACGGCCACGACGACCACGGCCACGCCCTGAACCTCCGCGGCGCCTGGCTCCACCTTCTCGGCGACGCCCTCGGCGCGGTCGCCGCCCTCATTGCCGCCGTCGTCATCCGCCTCGGCGGCCCCCGATGGATCGACCCGGCGGCGAGCTTTTTGGTCGCGATCATCCTTGTCGTTGGGGCCGTTCGTCTTCTCCGGGACGCCGGAGCCGTCCTCCTCGGCGCCTCCCCGAAGCGACTTGATGTCGACGAGATTCACGCTTTTCTTATGGCATTTCCAGGAGTTGGTGAGGTTACCGACCTCCGTCTTTGGACTCTGGGCGCCGGCGCCGACGCGATGGTCGCCCACGTCACGACCGACGGACGCAAAGGGGTCGGGATTTCGGCCTCGCGGGCGGTGGCACGTGCCTTCCCGATCGCCCATGTGACCGTCCAGGAGCTCCCCGCCGGCCATGACGAGCATGTTCACGAGCATGATCACGAGCATCACGACCACGACCACGCTTCCTGATCTCCGAAACGGCAACGCCCCGTCTCTTCCGAGCGGGGCGTTGCCAATTGCGTTGAAGCGTACCTGTCAGCGACAGGCGTTGTTGACGCAGAGCTTTCCGCCGATGCATTCGCCGGCCCCGGTGCATTCGGGGGCCGCTTCCGAGCTGGTGCGGCAGACCCCGTCCTTGCAGGCGGCGAAGCGCGCATCGACGGTACGGCAGTAAGCGTCAGCCGCGCAGGTGAAGCGGCAGTAGCCGTCGCGGCAGGTGCGGGGGGCGCCGGAGCCGCCGCACTCGTTGTCGCTCGCGCAGTTCGGCTTGGGGCGCGTGTCCGGAGCGCAGACCCCTTGGTTGCAGTACTTGCCTGAGCCACATTCGCTGTCGATGCTGCACTGGGCCTTGCAATGGCCGCCTGCGCATACCGGCGCCGCGGCGGTGCATTGGGCGTCGCTGGTGCACGACGCGCCGACGTCCGGAATACAGACGCCCGATTTGCAGCTAAACCCGCTGTCGCAGCTTCCGTTGGTGCACGAAGCGACGCACTGGCCGTCGGCGCAGAGCCGTCCGTCGCCGCATTCGCTGGCCGACGTGCAGCTGTTTTGAACAGCGGTGCAGGTGCCGTCGACGCACGCTTCCGTGCTCTTGCAGTCGGCTTTGGTCGAACAAGTCGAGGGGCGCGCGGCCGGCTTGCACGTCCCACCGACGCAATCGTTCCCCGGGGTGCAGTCGGCTCTTGAAGTACAGGTGCCGCCATCGCCGCCGCCGTCCACTGCCGGGTTCGCCGGGTGGCAGCCGTAGCCGTCACACTCGTAGCAGCCGGTCGAGTCGCAATAATTGCTCGGGTTCGGGCCCGGGCAGCCGACGAGGGCAAACGTGGAGAGGGCGAGGGTTGCAGCGGCAGCGACGGTCGTTCGAAGCATGGGGTGGGTCCTTTGCGCGGGAGCCGGACAGGAGACGAGGCAGGCGGAAAGCGCCAAGACGCCCATCCATGGAACGTGCCAGCGGCAGAAACGGTGCCCCCGTGCGGTTTCTTCGAAGATGCTAGCGCGGTCCGACGGAGGCGTGAACGAACGCTCACGACAAGCACCCCGTAATTTCACGGCGCAGCTTCCGGGGCAGACGAGTCTTGACCGATTTCACGGGGCTCGCTAGGGGCCATCGCCCATGACGCTTTTCCGTCGCGTGTTCCACGGCTTCGCCCCCGCCCTCGCCGCCACGGCACTCCTCGCCACCGCTTCCCCGGCGCTCGCCGATGGCAAAATTGCCGTCGTTGACGTTCAGCGCGCGGTCACGCAGACCGAGGATGGCCTCCGCGCCGTCGCCCAATTGAAGAAGGTTTTCGAGGCGAAGCAGGCGCAACTCGAAGCGAAGAACAAGGACCTCCAGAAGCAGCACGACGAAATCGAGAAGCAGGCGAAGGTCCTCTCCCGCGACGCGATTCAGAAGCGCCAAGAGGACTGGCAGAAGCAGTTCCTCGAGTTCCAGTCGACGCAAGCGCAAATGCAGCAGGAACTCGACAAGAAGCAGAAGGAAATCACCGATCCGATCGTCCAGAAGGTGCTCAGCATCGTCGATCGCATCGCGAAAACCGACAACATCGACGTCGTTCTCGAGAAGGGGACGGTCCACTTCGTCCGCGCCGACCTGGACATCACCGACCGATGCATTCAGATGTACAACGGCGCCGGCAAAGAACCGAAGAAGTGAGCGAAGCGACCGGTCGAGCCCTGGTTGGCGCGCCGGAAGCTTTCGCCGCGCGCCCGTTTGGAGTTCGGATCGCGCCGTCGTCGCTTGCTGCTCTCGCGGCATGCTTCGGCGGCGATGCCATATTCGCTGAAAAAGACTCGCCCATTGCGGTCGTCGCGGCCGCTGAACGGGCCGGCGACCTCCGAGGCGTTCTGGTTCCCGTGTATGATGCACGCAGTGTCCCCGCGGCTCGAGGGGCGGCTCTCCGGGGGGCAACGTTGCTCGTCGACTCGGCGCTTTCTCAACGATTTCTTGATGTTGCGAGCCGGTGGATCCATCCGTTCGCACGGTGGGCGGCGGCAAAGGTGCTTGGCGCCTACGGTGCCGCGCCGGAGGCCCCCGTCGTCGGGCGTGACGTTGTGCTGGGGGCCGGGGTTGTATTGTATCCCGGCGTTGTTCTTGGAGATCGTGTCATCGTCGGCGCGAATTCGGTGCTCGGTGCACCCGGTTTCGGGTTTGTCGAAGGGCCGTCGGGGCCGCCGCTCGCGATTCCTCATCTCGCCGGCCTTCACATTGGAAATGATGTGCGAATTGGGGCGCTTTGCACCATTGATGCCGGCGCCTTTCGCGCGACGGAAATTGGCGTCGGGGCTGCTCTCGATGCCCAGGTTCACATCGGCCACCACGCGCGCATTGGAGCCGGCGTGGTCCTCTGCGCGCAGAGCGGACTGGCCGGCTCGGTCACCGTCGGGGCGGGGGCGATCCTCGGCGGGCAAGTCGGAGTTGCTGACCATGTGACCATCGGTGAACGTGCCAAAATCGCTGCGAAAAGTGGCGTTATTGGTGACGTTCCTTCCGGGGAAACCTGGGGCGGCTACCCGGCACAGCCCCGGCTTCGCTGGCTCCGCGGCATTGCTGCGGGCTACCGGACGTCGACGCGGGGCGGAGCCGCCTGATGAGCGGGGTCGATCCCCGAGCGCTGGTTGCCCCCGAAGCGGTGTTGGGGCGCGGTGTCGTTGTCGGCCCCTATGCGATTGTGGAGGCGGGGGCGCGGATTGGCGCCGGCTGCCGCATCGAGGGGCATGCAATCGTGCGCCAGGCGACGCTCGGCGAGGACTGTATTATACATCCGTTTGCCGTCGTTGGTGGTCGCGCGCAGACGCGACGTTCTCCGGAACCATGCGCGGCGGACGGTGGCCTCGACGTCGGAAATCGCGTGGAAATACGAGAGCATGTGACCATTCATGCTGGCACGGAAGGCCGAAACACCGTCATCGGCGACGACGCATTGCTGATGGCCGGCTGTCACGTCGCCCACGACTGCGTCCTCGGTCGGGGAGTCACGGTGGCCAATGCGGTTCAGCTTGCTGGTCACGTAACGGTTGGAAATTATGTGACTTTCGGCGGTCTGGCTGCCGTCGGTCAATGGCTCTCCGTTGGCGACTATGCGTTCGTCGCGGGAGGGGCGCTTTGCGAGCTGGACGTGCCCCCGTACGTGATTGTGCAGGGGGACCGTGCCCGTGTCCGGGCGATCAATCGCGTCGGCCTCCAACGCAATGGATTTGCACACGAAACGATCGCGCGGCTCGAGGCGGTTCTCCGAGCGATCCATCGCCGTGATACCCCGCGAGCGGTCGCGCTGCATCCCTTCCTGGACGCGCCCCATCCCGAAGTGCGTCGTCTCGTTACCGCCCTCTTGGCCGATCGGTCCTTCAAGCGAAACCCAGTCAACGTACTGAAATAAAAGAAAAAGCCGCCGGATTTCTCCGACGGCTTCTGGCGCTCAGCGCTTGGCTACCTTCGGAAGTCGATCGCGCACCGCCATAATGCGCATGTCGACGTCGCGGAAGCCGGGGAGGGCCGCTGCCGCACGCTCGTAGTACTCGTAGGATTGCGCGAAGATTCCCGCTTGCTCGTAGAGATAGCCGATTTCGTAGGACAAAATCGCCTCCTGGTTCGCGTCAACGTGGGGTGCTTCGATGCCCTGCAGGAACGCCGAGAGGGCCTCTTCGAGGCGCCCGCGGTCGCGCTCCACGACGCCAATCATCGCGTAGCAGACGCTGGCCATCCGGGGGTCGTGGGCAGCGGTGCCAAACTCGCGGATGGAGTCGTCATGGAGGCCCATTTCTCGGTACGCGAGTCCGAGATCGTAGTGGGCTTGGGAGTCTTCCGGAGAAACCTGAGCCGCGACGCCTTCTTTAAACTTTGCGAAGACTTGCTCGACGTCAATGTCTCCCGTTGCCCCAAAGTAGCCCTGGGCTTCCGGCTGGAGCGACTCAAGCGCGTCGAGAGAACCGCTGTAGTCGAAGCTCGGACGCTCCCGCGTGCCCGAACTCTGGTTGGCTCCGGCTTGCTCGGTCGCTTCGAGCTCTTCAAGTCGCTCGCGCAAGAGCGGATTATTTGGATACCGGCGGTACTGCTCTTCGAGCACGGCGCGTGCATCTTGGAGCATCCCGCGCGTGACGAAGAATTCCGCTTCGTCGAGCGCGTCCTCGAGGGAGAGTTCCGGACCGACCGGCGGAGCCTTGGATGGAGGCGGCATCGTAACGCCGTTGTCCGGGTGAACGTTCTCGCGGGAGCGTGCCGCGACGGGATCGAGGCCACCGACTCCGACCCCGTGGTTCCAGCCCCCCGTCTCCGTCTGCTCCAAGGGGGCCTGTTCGGTCTCCTCGTCGACGACCTCAAAGCCGAGGTCAGTAAGCATCTGCAATGCATGGGCATTTCGCGGGTCGAACGCGAGAACATCCTGCAAGGTCCGCGCGGAAGACTCCGGGTCGGGGACCTCGCTGTACATGCTTGCAATATGCAACATTACAACGACGGCATCGTCGATCCGTGACGCTTCAAGGAGGACATCGCGCTGGAGCTCGCGAATGTCGATGCGATACGGCGCGAGCGAAATTGCGACGTCGACCGCTTCGAAGGCACGATCGAAGAGGCGCACGCGGCGGAAGCTCTCCGCGTCGGCGAGCGCGCGATCGAGGGCTTCTGCGAGTCGTTCTTCGGACCACGGCGCATTGTCGTCGCTGTCGTCTTCGACGATTTCCGCATCGTCGACGTCGTCGATCTCCTCAATTTCCTCTTCGATTTCATAGACCGGCGCGGCGGGACGCAACGGCTGGGGCGCCGGTCGGGCCGGCGGAGGGGCGAAAGCTGCGGGCGGCTGAGGGGCCGCCATCGGCTGAGGAGCCGCCATCGGCTGAGGAGCCGCCATCGGCTGAGGAGCCGGTTTCGGTGGCGGAGGCGGCGCCGGTTCCGCCAACAAGCCGGCCTGGATCGCGAGCCGGCGCACCTGATCGTCGTTGGGGGCGATGTGGAGCAGCCGCTCGGTCGCCTGGACGAACTGCGCCTGATCATTGGCGTCGCGGGCGACTCGCGCGAGTTCCTTCTGAACTTCGAGGCTCTTCTCCGCCTGGCCGATCAATTCGAAGGCACGTGCGAGAAGCTTTAGCGTCTCGACGTCCTTCTGGTTCTGCTGAAAGACCGGCTGGAGCTTCGAAAGTGCTCGGAGGCCGTCTTCGCGCTGGCCGCGATCGACGTAGGCCTGTGCGAGCCGTTTGCAGCGGAGGACGCTCGACTGAACGGCAAGAATTCGCTCGAGAACCTTGATCCGCTCGTCGCGGCGTCCGAGCTTTTCAAGCTGTTCACAGCCGTTCTCAAACTCGGCGATCGCTTCATCGACTTCATTGGAGCGCACAAGCGCCTCGCCGAGTCGAAGATGGGTCAGCGGATTCGTCGGGTCGAGTTCGACAATTTTACGAAATGTTCCAACAGCTTCCCGCTCACGCCCCTGTGCCATCAACCGGACGGCAACCTCGTCGAGGGCGGCGAGCGCGTCGCTGATCAGCCCGAGCTGCTGGTAGAGTTCGGCAAGCTTCGGCCCGACGTGGCTATAACGCTCCTCGAGATTCGGGGCGTATTTGGCAATAATTTCACGAATTTGCTTGTAGACCGCGATCGCCTTCAGCGCGAACCCTTGGTTCGCGTAGAGCTTCGCAACCGATTCGTAGGTGGCAACCGCCTCCGCATGGGAGGCGAGCTTGGACTGCAAATCGCCGATCTTAAGAAGCGTACGGGCGTCGTTCGGGTCGGCCGCCGTAATCTTTTGGTACTCGAGGACAGCCTCTTTGTACTTCTTCTTTTCGACGAGCTTTTGCGCTGCCTGCTGAACTTTCTCGCGATCGATGGCCACGGCGTCCTCGAGGAAGTGAGTGGGGGCGGAAAGCTCGGCTTCAGCTCGGGAGCTTCAGCACGGCAAAAACGGCAACGACGGTCGCACAGACGACGGTCGAGAGGGTCAGGATACCGCTGGTTCCGACGTTTTGCCTACCTCCGTCGGCGGCTTTCTTCGCCTTCGCCCCGAGGACGTGGTGGAGGCCGATGACCGCGATGGCGAACGTCAATTTCCCGTGAAACCAGTGGGCCTTCATGTAGGCGGATGGATTCAAAAGTACGCGAACGACACCGGCCGTAAACGATGCGAAAAACGCGGGCGAGGCGACCGCGCGATAGAGGTCTCGCGCTTGGACTGCGATCGTCGTACCGGTTGCGTCGTCCTTGGCCCCATGGGCACGCACAAGGAGCCAGCCGACCGCGGCGATTGAGCCGATCCACAAGAGATTCGCCACGATATGGGCGACGACAATCAGGTTTTCCGTCACGGCGTCTCTCTATAGGAAAACTTTGCGGACTGGCCGAGAAAACGGCAAAAATACTCGCAGACGTCCAGCAGCCAGTCGATCGTGGGGCACAATCGGGGCGCGCGGGTTTTTCGTTCGCGGTGTATGGTTCGCCGCCATGAGCACTGCGACGACCGCCCTCGCTTCCGGCCACGCAACCTCCCGCTATCGCGCCCCTTTTGCCGCCGGTGGGCCGGCCACGATCGACGCCGTGCTCGCCGAGCGTCTCCTCGCCGTCGCCCTTGGCCGTGGTGCCGACTACGCCGATTTGTTTTTTGAATACCGGGCCTCGGCCTCCTTCGTCTTCGAAGAGGGGATCCTTAAGAGCGCGTCGCGCAGCGTTTCGCTCGGCCTCGGCGTTCGCGCCGTGAAGGGGGATGCGACCGGGTATGCCTACGTACAGGCCCTCGATGAAGACGCCATGCGTCGCGCGGCCGAGACCGCCGCAAGCATCGCCGCGACTGGGCAGAGCATTGCGCCAGTCCCCGTCACGGCGCGGTCGATTGCCCACCGCTACGACCTCCCGATGCTGACCCTCGATGTGGAAGGTGCTGTAAAGAAAGCGCTTCTTGAGCGTGCTGCGAATCACGCAAAGGCCTTCGACAGCCGCATTGTGAAGGCCGACCCGAGCTTTGCCGAAGAGGTCCGCGAGATCCTGCTCTTTACTTCCGACGGCACCATGGCGACCGACGTCCAGCCGCTCTTCCGGTTCGGCATTTCCGTCGTCGCCGAGGGGGCCGACGGGCGCCGCGAGAGCGCGTCGAGCGGCGGCGGCGGGCGGACGTCACTCGCCTATTTTGACGGAAAATCGCCAGAGTGGCACGCGGAGCAGGCCTGCAAGGAGGCCCTCATCAAGCTCGATGCCCAGGAGGCGCCGGCCGGCCAGTTTGAGGTTGTCCTCGCCCCGGGAGACAGCGGCATTCTCCTGCATGAGGCGGTCGGCCACGGCCTCGAAGCCGACTTCAACCGGAAGGGGACGAGCAATTACTCGGGCGCCATCGGGACCGAGGTCGCAAGCCCGCTCTGCACGGTCATCGACGACGCGACGCTCCTCCAATCGCGGGGGAGCATCAATGTGGACGACGAGGGGAATGAACCCAACTCAAGCGTCCTCATCGAAAATGGTAAACTTGTCGGCTACATGCACGATCGTTTGAGCGCCAAACACTTCAAGGTCCGCCCTGCAGGGAATGGCCGTCGCGAAACCTTCGCCGCCGTCCCGATGCCCCGGATGACGAACACGATCCTCGCAAAGGGCCCCCACGACCCCGAGGAGATTTTGAAAAGCGTAAAATACGGAATTTACGCCAAAAAATTTGGTGGCGGGCAGGTCGATATCTCAAACGGCGACTTCGTCTTTTCGCTCACGGAGAGCTACCTCGTCGAAGACGGCAAGATCACCGCGCCCCTCAAAGGCGTGAATCTTATTGGGAATGGGCCGGACGTCCTCCGCAAAGTGTCGATGCTCGGTAACGACGTCGAGATCTCGGACGGCATCTGGACTTGCGGCAAGCAGGGGCAAAGCGTCCCGGTTGGCGTCGGCTGCCCGACGATCAAGATCTCTGCGATCACCGTCGGTGGCACCAAGGTGTGACCGCCACGATGCGGGCAGCGGACCGCTATTTTCTTGTACTTTCGGATGGTGAGGAGGCCCCCGAGTCCTCCGCACCGATTCTCGCCCAGCTTGGCGCACGCGTGCGCCGGGAAGCGCTCGGTTTCGACACGCGAGATCTCGACGATCGGGGCGCCGGTCTGCGCCTCGTGGTTGTCGAACCGGCGGGGCGCCTCGATCGCCTCGATGGCGTCCTCGCGGGGATCGACGCGACCTTCGACCCACGACCGAAAATCTTGATTGCCGTGGAAGAACGGCATGTTGCACGTCTTCCGCTCCTCGGCAGCTACGACGACTTTGTCGTCCTGCCCCACTTCCCCGCCGAGCTCTACGCGCGTGTTCGCCGCCTCGAATGGACGGATGCAGACTACAAGGATGACCAGGTCGAAAAGCTTGGCGACCTCGTTGTCGATCGTGCCGCCTACGACGTCCGCCTCGCCGGGCGGCGCGTGCCGCTTACACGCAAGGAATTCGACCTCTTGTGGACGCTCCTCCAAGACCGGGGGCGCGCCCTTTCCCGGGACCGCCTTCTCGATCGTGTCTGGGGCGCCCGTTACGAAGGGGGCCCGCGGACCGTCGACATTCACGTCCGCCGTCTCCGCGCCAAGCTTGGCGCCTCGCTCCCGCTGGTGACCGTCCGCGGCGCCGGGTATCGCGTCGATCCGCGCTAACGTTAATCACTTCGAGGAGTTCCCGTGCCGCCTTCCGCGTCTCTTCCGCTCGTCATGACCCTCGGTTGCCCAGGCGGGATCGGCCCCGAAGTCTCCGTGATCGCCGCCGCTCGCTACACGGGGCATCGTCGGCTCGTACTCGTTGGAGACATCCATTCAGTGCAACATGCAGCAAAATGCTGCGCCCTCGACCCGGCGATGTTTGTCGAGATTCGCGCCCTCGCAGATGCCGTAGATCCTGGAAAAATTGGAATATTTTCGCCGGCTCCACCGTTGACGGCGGAGGCGCTCACCCCTGGCCGATGGACGCCGGAGGGGGGGCGCGCCCAGCTCGCTTGGGTCGACGCGGCGATCGCCGCCGTCGCCGGCGATGAAGCGGCGGCGATGATTACCGGACCGGTCTGCAAGGAGGCGGTCGTCGCCGGTGGTATGCCCGAATTTCGGGGTCATACCGAGCACTTGGCGAAGGCTCTCGGCGCCGACGAGGTCGTCATGGCGTTCTGGAGCCCCCGGCTCCTTACGAGCCTCGTGACGACCCACCTGCCGCTCGCTGCGGTGCCGGCTGCTGTGACCGAAGAATCGGTGCAATCTGCAATCTTCTGGACGGCGCGTCTCTTGGCGACGCTCGGCGGTACGGCGCTCCCGATCGCCGTCTGCGGTCTCAATCCCCACGCGGGGGAGCACGGATTGATCGGCGATGACGAAACTCGCATTGAAGCGGGCATTGTTCGCGCGAAAGAGCGCCTTCAAGCCTGCGGAGATGCGGTCGCGGCAGCAATCCCCATCGTCGGTCCGATCGGGGCCGAGACCGTCTTCCGCGTCGGCGCCGACGGCGGTTTTTCCGCGGCAATCGCCATGTATCACGACCAGGCGACGATCCCGATGAAGCTCCTCGGCTTCGGCGACGCCGTGAATATCAGTCTTGGATTGCCGAAAATTCGGACGAGCGTCGATCACGGAACCGGCTACGACCGTGCCGGAAAAGGCATCGCCGATGCTCGCGGCATGGAAGCGGCACTCGCCCTCGCGGCACGCCTCGCGTAGCCTTTTAGTGACTGCCGTGGCGGCCGAAGAGGCCCCAGAACAGCAGCCCGAGGAGGAGTAGGCAGACGGCCCCCACCAGTAAGTTCGCAGACTTTGTGGGCTTTTCGACGCGTGGGAGCTTGCTCTCTTGGAGGAGTGCCATCGCGGCGCCGAAAAGGGCATCAATGCGCTTCTTCGCGTAGTCGGCGCGGGCCGGGTCGCTTTCGCGCACCTTCCGGTAGCGACCGCCAAGCTCGGGGAGGAGGCCGCTTCGCGCGGCGAACTCCAGGGCGGCAGCGTGGGCCTTTTCGTCGTCCCACCGGGCCTCTACGTTCGCCCAAAGGGTCTCAAAGGCAGCCATTTTCGCGTCGGCGGGCGCTTCTGAAGCTTCGTGTTCCGTCGTCATCGCGCGCGCGAGTCCAGAAGCAACGTGACGGGGCCGTCGTTGACCAGATGCACGTCCATGGTCGCGCGGAACCGCCCAGTCTCCACGCTGAGCGACCTGCGCGCCTCTTCGACAAATTGTGTATAGTGCATGTTTGCCTCTTCGGGCGGGGCGGCGCCGTCAAAATTGGGTCGTCGCCCCTTGCGGACGTCGGCAAAGAGCGTGAATTGACTGACGACGAGCAGCGACCCACCGCCATCGACGACGCTCTTGTCCATCTTCCCCGCCTCGTTTTCGAAGATGCGGAGGCCGAGAATCTTCTCGAGCAACCAGCGGCGATCGTCGTCGGTGTCCCCTTTGCCGACGCCGAGGAGGACGAGGAGGCCGTGGGAAATCGCCCCGGTGACTTCGCCGGCGACCTCCACACGCGCACTCTTCACCCGCTGCAGGTGGGCACGCACTAGGCGCTCGCGCTCGCCGGGGTGCGGTCGATACGAAGCTCTTTCTCGAGCTGTTTCACGATCTTAAACCACTCGTCACGCGGGTAGGGGACGTTCAGAATATGGAAGTCCTTCTTCGCGAGCCCGACGCAGCCAAAGCAGTAGGTGCAGTCGCTGCAACCGATCGATTTGGTAAGGTAGGCGGAGCGGACGCAACGCTCACAGTCGACGCAGTGCTGGCATTGCAGGCACTGCTTGGCGCGAATGCAGTGGGACGAGTCGCGGGTGTCGTCACAGTCGCGGCAGTAGGTACAGCGGGAGCAGTTCTTCGAGCCGACGCAGAAGGTGCAGTCCTGGCACCCTTCGCAGCGATCGCAGGCGTAGCAGCCGGTATTGGCCTTCTGGCTCGTGGCGTCGGCGAGGAGCTTGCGGAAAGAGTTTTCGAAGTCGGCGCGGTTCACGGTCCCGAAGTGCCGAATGCCGCCGCAAGACGCAAGCAGAGAACGCGGCCGCTGCCCACGACCGCTTTTTTTCGTCGTCGCGCTCGCCAAGTGTGTAGGCGTGTGCGGTCGAAGTTTTACTTTTTGTACGTGAATTCAGCGGTTTGAAGAAAAGTGCTGCGGTGAATTTGGTACAATGTCGGAGTATGTAGGATAACGGCTCCACTGCCTGGGAGCAGTGGAGGATTTTCCGAAATGAAGCCGATTGCATCTCTGTTCACGCTCGCTCTCGTCGCCATGGTCCCGACCTGGGCTCTCGCCGACACCCACGCTTCGAGCCGCGAAGCGACCCACCACACCTCGAAGAAGGACGCGCCGGCTTCGAAGACCAAGGTCGCTGCAAAGGTCGCCCCGAAGAAGCACGGTCTCGACAAGGTCGCCCTCAAGCGCGCCATTGACCACGCGCTGACCGAGCGCCACGCCGAGACCCACACGGAGCCGACGGAAATCGAGCTCGCAAAGCTCTCTGACGATGCGCGCCTGGAGGCTCTTCCGAAGCCGAAGTCGCTCATGAAGGTGTCTGCGAAGAAGGAAATTCGCTCGTCGACGAAGGACGAAAAGTCCTCGGAGAAGACGGTGAAGGCCCATCACGCGAAGGACGTTCTCCCGTCCAACAAACACGAAAAGGTCGCCCCGAAGCACGAAGGCACCGAGAAGTCAGACAAGAAAGAGTCGGCCTCGAAGAAGCACTCTTCCGCGAAAGACGTTCCGGCGGACGGCAAGATCGTGAAGGTCGCCGCGAAGACGGAAATCGGCGAAAAGCCGGCTTCCCGTGGCAAAGTTGCGGCGAGCGCCGCCGATGAAGTCGGCCCCGACATGACCGGACGCTGCGGTCTCGATCTCGTCCTCCGCCACGAAGGCAAGGAAGAAATCGTTCCGGTAAAGACCTGTGACGGGAAGCTTGTCGCCGGCGCCCTTGATAAAGTCGCCGTCCTTGTTGGCGAAGCCAAGGGGCGCGACGGCCTCGATCCGCGCCTGCTGACCCGCATCGGCGAAATGGCGGCCCATTTCGGCAAGAAGGGGAAGCTCCCGGAGATTGAAATTCTCGGTGGCGCCAAGAATGCAAACTCGGCGATGCACAAGGACGGTCGCGCCCTCGACGTCCGCTTCGTCGGGGTCAAGAACGAGGACGTCGCGACGTTCTGCAAGACCCTTGAAGACACCGGTTGTGGCTTCTACCCGAACGGCAAGTTCGTCCATGTCGACGTCCGCGACGCGGGCACCGGCAAGGTCAGCTGGATCGACGTCGCCGCCCCCGGCGAAGCGCCCCGTTACGTCGCAAACTTTGGCGAAAAACCGGCAAAGAACGAGACTGCTGACAAGGCGGAAAAGCGCGTCGCCCCGAAGGCGGAGAAGCGCGACGGCAAGTCGATCTCCACGAAGACGGCGAAGAAGAACGACGCCTGAGAGCTTCACACTTGTGACCGCTTAGACTCGCTTAGCATCGAACGGAAAATAACCCTCCCAGGGCCCGAGACTCTTCTTTGAAGGGTCTCGGGTTTTCCTTTTGAAGGGCGACAACTTACAGCGAATTAAAAGGCCTCGCGCTCGCTCCGCGCGAGGGCGAACCGCACGAGGCGACCCACCTCCTCGGTGCTGTCGATCTGCGGGAGGTGGCCAGCTGTCGGCAATTCCACGCGAATTGCGCCCGGAATGCGCTTCACGAGCTCTTTCGACACATGACTCGGCACAAGGTGATCGCGCCCGCAGTCGACGATCGTGACCGGCGCCTGGATCTGCGACAACCACGGAACCGGCTCGCCGAGATCGAGCTTTCGCCCCAAGCGCTTGAAGTAGTGAACGCGCCCTTCAATCGTCCACGGATCGAAATAGCCACCGACGTCCTGATCGGAAACCGGATGCCCGTTCGGAAAAGCGATCCGCGCGAGGAGCGTCCGGCGGAGCCCGGGGAGACTTGCCACAAGTGTCGCAATTCCTTCGACACGTGGGAGAAAAAGCGGGGCGAACGCGGCAGGTGGCAGGAACGGAACGCCGACGGAACCGAGCAAGAGCATCCCGGTCACCCGCGAGGCGTATTTCGCGCCGAGCCCGAGGGCGGTCCCGCCGCCGAGCGAACTGGCCACGAGGAAGGCGCGCGGAATTTCGTGGACGTCCATGTATTCGCGGACGACGTCGGCGAGGTCGCCCATCGTGAGGGCCACCTCGTCCGGCGTATCCGAAAGCCCGTGGCCGGGCATGTCGATGGCGATCGTCCGGAACTCCCCCTCGAGGTGCCGTTGGAGTCGTCGCCAGGTCGAGGCGTTGTCCGAGTAGCCGTGAAGGAGAAGCAGCGGCGGATGTTCGCTTTTCTCCGGGCCGCGAACGACGACATGCAGACGCCCCCGGCTGCTCTCCCAGAACTCGCCCCGCGTGCGCTGGCGACGTGCATCTTCGAGGGTGAGCCGCGGGGCGGACGGGAGCGTCGGGAAGGCCATCTTCCGTCCGCTACCAAACGAGGGTGAGTTCTGTCGAGGAACGCTCACGCCGCAGAACAGATGCATCCTACACGGGCACCAAAACGGAAGCGTTGCGTCTCCAGGCGGACGGCGTCGTAGGTGACCAACGTCTCGACGAGGGGCGACCCGAGCCCGAGCAACTGCTTCAGCGCCTCAGTGGCGAGCATCGACCCAAGAATGCCGACGACCCCCCCGAGTACGCCCGCCTCCGCACAGTTGGCGCCGAGGATCCCTTCGGTAGGCGAAGGAAATAGGCAGCGATAACAGGCGTTTCCGGGGGCGAACACGGCAAGCTGCCCGGTCATGCGGTGGACGCTGCCGTGAATCCAGGGGATTCGATGTAAAATGCAGGCATCGTTGATGGCGTAGCGAGCGGCGAAGTTGTCGCTCCCGTCGACGACGAGATCGTGGTCAGCCAGGAGCACGGCCGCGTTTGTTGCCGACACCATTTCCGGAACCGTCCGCACCGAACTTTCCGGATTGAGGGCGAGCAGGCGTTCGGCGCCGCTTTCGACCTTTGGCCGGCCGAGGGAGGCGGTGTCGTGAAGGATTTGGCGGTGAAGGTTCGAAACTTCGACGCGGTCGCCGTCGATGAGGGTGATCGTCCCGACGCCAGCGGCGGCAAGGTAGAGGGCGACCGGCGATCCGAGGCCCCCGGCGCCGACGACAACCACACGCGATTGCTTCAGTTTTTCCTGCCCGGCGACGCCGACGCCCGGCAGTCGGACTTGGCGCGAATACCGAAGGGCCGCGTTGGAGAGCGCTGCGCCGCGTTCGTCCATGTGGGTCTCAGCCACGACGGCATCAAAGCCAGCTTCGGCAAGGAGTACCACGGCGCGTGCCGCCCGCCCGCCGCGCGCACAAATGACGGTCAAGGGCCGATCCCGCGGAATAGTCCCTTCACGAATCGCCTCAGCAATGGTCCCGAGCGGGACCGAGATCGCGTCGGACAAATGCCCTTCGGAAAACTCTTCCGGATCGCGAACGTCGACGATCTGGCGAGTCATCCGCCGATCCCTGTTTCGGCGAGGTATTGAAGCACCGCCTGCGCGTCGTCGAAAGGCTCGATTTTGGTGGGGTTTCCGCCGACCATTCGCCCCAACATCCGTGCGACAAAAGGGCTGTGCGCGCGACGGAGTTCGGCGTCCCCGGCGGCGGCGAGGACGTCTTCGACGAGTCGCCCGAGGCCGTAGATATCGTCGCGGGGGTGGGCCGGCGCGCCGGCGGCGCGGTCCGGGCTGACGTAGCCAAGGGAGCCGCCGGGGCTCGCCTCACCCGCCCGTCGGGCGATGCCGAAGTCGGCGAGCCGTACGCCGTCGCCGTTGGGGAGAAGCACGTTAGCCGGCTTGACATCGAGGTGGACCCACCCGTCGCGATGCACCCCTGCTAGCGCCGCAACGAGCGGGACGAGCCAGCGGCGCATCGGGAGTAACGGTTGGAAATCCTTGGCTCGAATGCGGTCGCGGATCGCCCCCTTCGCGCACCACTCAAGAGCGAGCCAGCCGGAGTCGAGGGAGACGTCGTAGACGCGGAGGACCGACGGGCTGGCGAAGCGGGAGGCGACGCGCGCTTCGTGGAGGAGCTGATCGCGATCGCGTTCCGGTGCATGATACACCTTTAAGGCGACCTTCCGGCCGAGGCGCGCTTCGTCGGCTTCGTAGACGGCCCCCGCGCCGCCGCGCGCGATCTCGCGGACGAGCCGATAGGGGGCCTCCGGCGCCGACGTAAGCAAGGTCCCCTCGCGAGAGCCGCCGCCTCGAGGTGCATCGGCCCATCCGAGGAGGGCGCGGAGGCGGGCGTGTCGCTCGCGGGCCCCAGGAAAATCCCAGGCGACGAGCAGCGCGCGCTCGACGTGGGCCACCGCGCCGGCGAGGTCTCCCCGTTCGGTGAGTGCGTCGGCGGCGAGGAGGTGGGCCTCCGGCGAGGTCGCCCCTTCGAGCAGCGTCGCAACCGGCGATGGCTCTCCGCGTTCCAAGAAGGCCGCCGCCGTCGCGATCCGGAGCGCCGAATCGCCGGTTCCGCCGGTCCCGGAGCCGTTCGTGAGCGCGTCGAGAATCGTGGAGAGTGCACGCATCTCGTCACGGGTCCCTCGGAGTGCTTGAAATTGGGCGAGGGCACGCGAAAAATCCTGGCGTTCAAGTGCGGCGGCGAGAAGCACGACGGCGTCGCCGGCATGGGGGTCGGCCGCTTTGGCGGACGGGTGTGCGACGGGGGAGTGCTCGAAAGATGTAGTATTCCGCATACTTGGCGGTCCATCGAGGAATGCATCGACCGCCTCGCGACCGGCACGATCGTCGTCGTCTTCGCTCGGCGCAACGACCGCCGGCTCCTCTTTTTTCCCGCGAAGAAAATCCCAGAAGCCCATCGGTTTCCCCTCGCTAGAGCACTTCGACGATCGAGAGAGCCGTCTCACCGTCCCGCCCGGCGGTGAGCGCATCGCCGACGAGGAGGGTGGTTGCAGGATGCATCGATAGACCGCCGATCGCCGGGCTGGGGGTCGTCCCGTGGAGTTCCAGCCAGTCGTCGACGCCGAGCACCATCTTCCAGTCGCCGAGCCCAATGTTCAAGGGGCCCAGCGGCACGACCCACGTTTCGCCAGCGATGCTCAACTCATAGGCGCCTGGGAAGAGCGGCGACGGGGCAATGGTGAGGGGAACTTCGCCCCCGAGCTTGAGTTCGCCGCCCAGAGCCTCCACTTCAAGGGGGGCGGCGAGGGGCAGCCCACGAAACCGAGTGCCGTTTCGCGACCCGAGGTCGCGGACGGTCACCTTGCCCCGAACGCGTGCAATCTGCAGGTGTCGCCGGGAAATGGCCTGCGAGGGGACGAGGAGCGTCCCCTCGGTACGACCAATGACGATTTCGTCGCCAAAAAGGACTCGAAATGGACGCCCCAACAGCGCGATTTTCACGCGCGGCCCGAGGGCGCGCTTTCCGCGCAGCGCGCGAAGGGTCGTCTCTACGGCAACCTCCGACGTCGCGCTTTCTGCAACGATTTTCGTCGCCAGCGAGTACGCGTCCCGGCGAAGGCCGACGGAAATCAGTTCTTCAATCTGGTGGGCGACGCGTTTCTTTTCCTCGCTCGCTTTGCGTGTATCTGCCTCCGCACCAAGTAGATTTTCGAGGGAGTCAATATCGCCCGCGAGCATCAACGCTCGCGCTTCGCCTTCCTTGTCGCCCGCCAACCGGAATGCGCGTGCCGCTTCGGCGCCATCGCCGATCGCCTCGAGCTCGGCGGCTGCCTCCCGGGCCTCATGGCGGGCAAGTGGCGAGAGCGGCGGGTCTCCGAGGAGCGCGATGGCGAAGGTCGCGCGGCGTCGGCGGGCTTCGGTGCGCGTCTCCGAGCCTTCCGGGGCGAGCCGTGCTGCTTGCGCGAAGAGCGTCAGTCGGGTCCGGATGTCGGGCTCCGACGCGGCCCGAAGAAGAAGCACGCGCGCCGCCTCCGCAGGGGCCGCCGCATTGACGTACTCCTCAACGGCCGCGCCAAAATCGCCGCGTAACTCGGCTTTTTTTGCGCGCTCAAGGGCTTTCCCCTTGCCGAAGAGGCCGTCGAAGAAACCCACGATGGTCGCTACATACACGGTTTTCGCCGACGCGGCGCTCAAGACGCGCGCCGCTGGCCGACGCAACTCTCCACGCGCACGCCTGCAAATTTCGGGTAAACTCCGCGCCCCTCAGGATCCGCGTTCGCCGCCGCGGCGCACGAAGGCGGGCCGCGGTCGTTGTGCACGCGCACAGCCTCGCGAAGGTACTCAGGTAGGTAGCAAGACCCGGCCGTTCTTCCGGCCACGGTCACGAAGCGGGAAGGTGACACACGTATGTCGAACAATCGTCTTGGCGAGCTTCTTGTCCGTGAAAAACTGATCAGCCTTGCTCAGCTGCGATCGGCCCAGGAAGAGCAGCAGCGGTCCGGGAAAACGCTCGGCTACACGCTCGCGAGACTTGGCGTTATCAGCGACGATGACATCACCAAGTTTCTCAGTCACCAGTACCGCGTTCCGACGATCAATCTCGAAGAGTACGAAATTGAGCCGGAAATCCTGAAGCTCGTTTCGCGCGAGCAGTGTGAACGTCATCGGGTCGTCCCGGTGTCTCGCGCGGGCAGCAGCCTCGTCGTCGCGATGACCGACCCGACGAATCTCAACGCCATCGACGACCTGAAATTCCTCACCGGCTACAACGTCGAGCCTGTGATTGCGTCGGAAACGGCAATTGCACAGGCAATTGAGCGTCACTACAATGCTGGCCCCTCCTACGACGAGGTCATGGCCGGTTTCGACGAGAACGAAATCGATTTCTCTGCGGAAGATGCAGATCTTTCGCAAATGGATCTCGAGCGCGCCAGCGAGGACGCGCCGGTTGTTCGCCTCGTAAACATGATTCTTCTTAACGCGATTAAGAAGGGGGCCAGCGATATCCATATCGAGCCCTACGAGAAGAAGTACCGCGTCCGCTACCGTATCGACGGCGTTCTCCACGAAGAGATGCAGCCGCCGATCAAGCTCAAGGCGGCCATTTCTTCCCGTTTGAAGATCATGAGCCAGCTCGACATTGCTGAGCGCCGCCTCCCCCAAGACGGACGTATCAAGTTGAAGCTCGGCAAAGGCCGCGAAATGGACTTCCGCGTGAGCGTCCTCCCGACGCTCTGGGGCGAGAAGATCGTTATGCGTCTCCTCGATAAGGGCAATCTTCAGCTCGATATGACGAAGCTCGGCTTCGATCAGAAGCCGCTCGATGATTTCCAGTGGGCGATCCATCAGCCGTGGGGCATGGTCCTCGTAACGGGGCCGACGGGTTCGGGAAAGACGACGTCGCTCTACTCGGCGCTGTCCGAACTCAATCAGCCAGACACGAACATCAGCACCGCGGAAGATCCCGTCGAGTACAACTTGCACGGCATCAACCAGGTTCAGATGCACGAAGATATCGGCCTGAACTTCGCCGCGGCTCTCCGTTCCTTCCTTCGCCAGGACCCGGACGTCATCATGGTCGGCGAGATTCGAGACTATGAAACGGCGGAAATCGCCGTCAAAGCATCGCTCACGGGCCACATGGTGCTCTCGACGCTTCACACGAACGACGCGCCGGCGACCATTTCGCGTCTGCTCAACATGGGCATTGAGCCCTTCTTGATCACCGCCTCGGTCAATCTCGTGCTCGCTCAGCGTCTCGCTCGCAAAATTTGTGTCGATTGCAAAGAAGAGATCGGCTTCGACCCTCAAGTCCTTAAAGATCTCGGCTTTAAGCCGGAGCAAATGGCCGATGCGCGCCTCTTCAAGGGGGCCGGCTGCAAGACCTGCAACGGCAGCGGCTACAAGGGGCGCGTCGCCCTCTATGAAGTCATGCGGTTTACCGACGACCTTAAGGACCGCGTACTCCAGGGCGTTTCCTCGGCGGAGCTCAAGCAGGCCGCGATTCGCGGCGGCATGCAGACCCTGCGCATGGCCGGCATCGCGAAGGTGCTGGCTGGTGTGACGACGACCGAGGAGCTCCTCCGCGTCACGATGGCCGACTGACCGGCGGCCCCGAAATTGCGATTCGTTCCTAAGAAGAAAGAAGACTGACGATGACGATGACGACGGCGACCAGCGGTCTTCAATTGCGGCAACTTCTCAAGTTGATGGTCGAGAAGAACGCCAGCGATCTTCACGTCACAAAGGACGCACCTCCGTACCTCCGCGTCGACGGGAACGTGCTTCCGATCAAGGTCCCTCCGCTCGCAGCCTCCGAAGTAAAGCGAATTCTCTACGGAATTCTCTCCGAGGACCAGAAGATCCAGTTCGAACGAACGAACGAACTCGACTTCTCCTTTGACGAACCGGGCCTGTCGCGTTTCCGTGCGAACTACTACGTGCAGCGGGGCTCGATGGCGGCTGCGCTCCGTACGATCCCCTTCAAGATCCTCTCCTGCGACGAACTCGGCCTACCGCCGGTCGTCGGCGGCTTTGCCGACAAGCCGAACGGTCTCGTGCTTGTGACCGGGCCGACCGGCTCCGGAAAGAGCACGACCCTCGCGGCGATCATTGACAAGATCAATGCGGAGCAGCGATGCCATATCCTCACCATTGAGGACCCGATTGAGTTCGTTCACCCGAACAAGCTCTCGGTCGTCAACCAACGCGAAGTCGGAAGCGATACCGAGGGCTTCAAGACGGCCCTGAAGTACGTCCTCCGGCAGGATCCGGACGTTGTCCTTGTCGGCGAAATGCGTGACATGGAGACGATCGAGGCGGCCCTCACGATCAGTGAGACCGGTCACCTTGTGTTTGGAACGCTCCACACAAACAGTGCGATTTCGACGATCAATCGTATCATCGACGTCTTCCCGCCCCATCAGCAGGATCAGATCCGGACGAAGCTCTCTTTCGTCTTGCAGGGGGTCATCTCTCAGCAGCTGCTCCCGCGCGCGGGGCAGCCGGGGCGCTGTATGGCGATTGAGGTGATGGTTCCGAATCCCGCGATTCGCAATCTCATGCGCGAGGGGAAGATCCACCAGATGTACAGCCAGATGCAAGTCGGGCAGGACAAATATGGAATGATCACGCTGAATCAATCGCTCTTCAACCTGCTTCGACGCGGGCTCATTACCCAGGAAGAGGCCTTCTTCCGCAGTATGGACGCAGAAGAGTTGAAGACGATGGTCGCGAACGCAGGGATGCGCCTCGCGGCAAACGCCCCGAAGTAGTCCCCGTTGGTGCCGAGAGAACGCCGCTTCGTCGCCGACGGAGCGGCGTTTCTCGTTCTGGGAAGCAGCTCCTCCGGCGCACCGATTCGGTGGCGCCGGCCGGTCGAGATCACGGTACAAGCCGATGGCGATCGGGTGTTTGCCTCGAAGGGGGGCGACGCTCCGCCAACGAGGGGAACATGCAGGACGAAACGACGACGACGACCGCACAAGACGCCGAAAACTTTGGGTATAGCGCCGGGTTTCAACCGACGCAGGACTCAGGGTCGGTGCGCCTGGGCCGCCTCGAAGCGATCTACGAAGAGCTCTTCGCGGAGGTCATCGAAGACGGCGTGATCACGCCCGAAGAGCGCCGCCAGTTGGAGAAGCTCGCCGACAACCTCGGCCTCGATCGTGGGCGCCTTCGCCGCCTCGAAGGGGCCCTTCAATCGGCCTGGGAGCTCCGCACGCGCGTGACCATCCTGGAAGTCGACGAGGGGCCGGTCCCTTCGGTCTCGCCGCTTGCTCCGGCGAATGACCTCCGTACGGTGACGCTCGAGCGCCGCATTCGTGAACTTGAAGTGCGCGTCGCTGAACTTGAAACCGAGCTTGAAGAGGCTCGGTCGATGGCGTCGATCGATGTCGATCTTTCCGATTTGAAGGGGGTGGATGCGGCGACGGAGGCCGACGTCCCTACTCTCCAGAAGCGGCTTCGCCACGACCCGCGCGATACGGAGACGCTGCGCGCGCTGTACGCGGCGGCCGAGCAGCGTGGTGCCTCGGAGGACACCGACCGTCGCTACGTAACGGCCCAAATTCTCTCGTTTCTTGGGGCGGGCACCTCCGCTACGGATGCCTTTTTCGCGAGCCACCGCCCGGAGGGGCTCGTCCGTCCGGCGCGTGCGCTTGCTTCAGAGGCGTGGAAGAAGCTCCTCTTTCACCCTGATGAAGAGCCGGTCGTTGGCGATATTTTCGCCGTCATCGCTTCCGCCGTTCTTGTGGGGCGGGTCGCGGCACTTCGTCGTGAAAAACAGTTGGAGAAGCCGGCGGCGGAAAGTCTTCACGATCCGGCCACCTCTACCGTGCAGGCGGTGCGCGCGTTCGCCTGGGCAGCCGCGTCTCTCGGGCTTACGGTGCCGCCGCTTTTCGTCGATCCCGAATGGATCGGAACGGCGAAGCTGCTCCCAGGTGTCCCCCCCGCCACGAAAATTGGGCGCCTCGCACTCTCAGGAACGACCGCGAAAGAACTCGCTTTTACGGCGGGCCGCTACCTCGCTCACTTCCGCGAGGAGCACTTTTTGAAGCTCCTGCTTCCGTCGGTGAAGACCCTCGAAGACGTGTTCCTCGCTTCGCTCTCCATCGGAAACCCCGGCCTCCCGCTTGCGGCGCCCGTGAAGGCGCTCGTGCAGCCGATCGCAAGCGCGATTGAACCGCTCCTGGAGCCGGCTCAGATCGATCGCCTTCGCGGTCATTTCTTGCGGTTTGTCGAGGACGGCGGTCGCGCCAACCTTCAGCGTTGGTCCCAGGCGGTCGACTTCACGGCGGCGCGCTCCAGACTCCTCCTCGCGGACGACTTTTCTGCGGCGGCGAAGATCCTCCGTCGCGACGATCCCGCCCACGCCGAAGAGAAGCTCGACGACCTCCTCGCCTTCGCCACGAGCGATCGTTACGGGCGCCTGAGGACCCAGCTCGGCATCGCGATCGGGGCGTAAGTTCTTCGAGTTATGGCTTTTTCGGGCGCGGTCGTCGCAGGCCAAACGCGACGGCGACGACCGCCCCGATCAACATCATCACGCCGATGGCGGTGGTCATTGACGAATCTGGATTGAGGAACGGGGCATCCACCTTGCGGACCGACAGGTGTGGCGCCGGCGCCGCTCCGTCGGGTAGTTCCGCTTCGTCGGCGACGCTGGCGGTCGCCGCAACCGTCCCGAGCGTCGCGCGCGCCTCTGCGTAGCGGCCGAGGGTCGGGTCCCAGTAGGGGAGCGTCACCGCGCCAAGATCGGTCGTTCCCGGATCGCGGACGGTCACATCCCACGTAAATATCCGTGTTTGATGGAGATGTTCTGCGCGGAGCTCCGTCGAGGCCCGCACTTGCGGAGCCCCAAAGGAGACGCCATCGCGAACCGGGAGGGTGAGCGCCGCCGGGACGTTGCCGAAGCCGTCGACGGTCACCGTCACGCGCGTCACGCCGCCGGGATGAAGTTGCTTCGGCCGGGTTTCGGCCGTGAGGGTGAAGAGGCCGACGTCCCCCTCGCGAAAATTGGCGGGGCGACCCGACGGTGGAGCCTCTTTGATCTCAATGGACCGTGGTGGGGGGGCCGATCCCGGAATACCGCCGAGATCCAGGGCGCTCGGACCTTCGAAGGTCAATACCCCTTTCGCCTGCGCATGAAATGCGCGTCGTTCGATACGATACACGCGGATCGAACGCCCACCAAAGGTCTCCGTCCCGAGAAGTGCCTCTTTTTGTTCTGGATAAACGGCACTTTCGCCGTTTTTAAGCGTGATCGGCGTGTAGCCCTTTGGGGTAAGCGCTTCGACGGAATCGTCGATACAGAGGACGACTTCTACGACGCCTTCTTCGCCAACGAGCGTCGGAACCTCCGTGATCCGGCGCTCGAACCAGGCGCGTGTTGCCGGAAGAATGGGGCCACGATCGACGATCTTTGCGGACTTGTCGGCGACCGCCACCGTTGTTCCTGCGTCCTTCATGGCTACTTGTCTTCCGCGCCTGGTAGCACGCGGGCGCCGCTCGGATCCCGGCGCAGCGTCGTCGGAAACCTTGGGAGGTTTCCGAGGCGTTCGAGAACCGCCTGGTCGCTGGTGCCTGCCGCGGAGTCGGTCGCCGCGTCGGCGACCCCACCGTCGTTTCCGCCATCGCGACCGGCATCCTCGCCGCCATCGCCGCCATCGCCGCTGTCGGGACCGCCGTCGCTGCCTCCGTCGTTAGCCCCTCCATCGTCGCCGCCGCCACCGGCACCGCTGTCGGGCGGGTCACTTGCAGACTGCAAACGTTTGAGCGCCAACGATCGATTCCAGGCGGCGTCCTCGGTCGCCTCGCGCCCGCCATCACCGAGCGCCAAGGCGATGTCGTAGTTCGCAATCGCACTTTCGTTGTCGCCGAGCACAAAGGCGGCATGCCCGGCCAGCGCGGCGGCCCGGGCGCGGAGTGCGCGTGGAAAATCTCGATTTCTTACAACAATCTGCGCGGCCGACCGGGCACAGCGTGCGGCGAGGTCGGCCTCCTTGGACGGCGTGGCAGCGGAGCCTACCGGCTCGGCGGCGAGGCTCCGTGTAAGCTGCACCTGGGCGAGGTCGACAACGAGAAGCGGTTCGGCAAGGTCGTCGGCGGGCGTCCCGTAGGTCCCCGACGTGCAAGGGCCGAGGCCGGACCCATGCTCGAGGGCGGCGATCGCCTCCGGAAATTGATTCGCGGAGAGGGCGTGGAGCGCGCTGCGGATCGGAAGCGGGGGCCGGTCGACCCACCCCGCCGACCACGCGACGACCCCGCCCATCGTGAGAAGGGCCAGCGCGCCGAGGATGCGCTTTTCCCGCGTCGAAAGGGGTTTCATCGCGAAGCCGTGCCTTCCGACGCCGCGGGGCGCTTGCCCGCCCATGGATTGTCGGTGAGTTGAGCGACGGAGCGCCGCCGCCGCAAGCCGAGCGCGATCCCGAGATCCGCAAGTAGAATCAGGATTCCAGCCACGCCAAACTCCGGCGCAAGACCCCGATAAGCAACGACTTCTCGGGTTGCGAGCGCCCCACGGACCCTCCCCGCGACGGCCCGCGAGAAGGGGGTCAAGTCGACGATTCCCCGCTTCGCGGGGAAGAACTCGCCATGCCCGACGACGGCCGCTCGTGCCAGCGCGGCCTCCCCCTTGGCGGAGCGCCCGCTGAGGAGGGGGTGGACGGCGTTCGCATTCGGGCTCCCGTCCCTCGTCCACCCACCGCTTGGGGATGGAGTAGGTGTATTATGCATGGGCACGGGGACCGGCGTTCGCCCGCCCACCGCGGCGACGTGAAGGGTAATCCCAGCATTTGCCAACGCGGTCGCCGCTTCGTCGATGCCCCCCTGTTGGTCATCACCGTCGGTGATCAATAAGACAATCCGCTCGTGCTCACTCGCATAAGGGTCTCGTTGAAACAGTTCACGGGCCGCATGCAGGGCGCGCCCCGTTGCCGTCCCGCCGACCGGCATCGTGTCCGGCTCGACATCGCGAAGCTGTCCGTAGAGCGCTGGCCCGTCGGTCGTCAGCGGAAACGGAAACGGCTCGCCGGCGAAGGCAACGCCCCCAAATCGAGCCTGAGGAAACCGCTCAACGACCCCTTCGACGGCGGCACGTGCAGCCACCAGGCGGCTCGGGGAGACGTCTTCCGCATACATGCTCTTTGACACGTCGAGCACGAAGACAATGTCGAGGGGTGTCCGCGGAACGACCTTTGTTCCTCCGGCAATCTTCGGATTGAATGCCGCGATCACCAAGCAAAGAACCGCGAGCGCCCCGATGACGGGATGGAAACGATGGAAGAGCGTCGACGTCTGCCGAAGGTCGACTCCTCGGCGACCGAGGCGACGGACGGCGGTCGCCACCGAGAGCGACGTCGTGAGGACGGAGAGCGCAGAAAGCAGCGCCGCCGGGAAGGGGGGGAGCGACTCGGCGGCGGAGGCGGTCGAGCTCCAGTCGAGGATGCTCACGCGTTCTCTCCGAGGAAGATCATGCGGAGGAGCACGGCGAGCCCGAGGAGGGACGCTGCACCGACGTAGCCCGGCGCCGCAAGGGGGACGAAGCGCGGCTTCCGCGTCGGGTAGGTGGTCTTTTCCAAAGTATCGAGGACACTTACGAGCGCCCGGGAGAGTCCATTGGCGTCGGTTGCCTTGTAGGAGCGCCCGCCGGTTTCCGCCGCAATCGCTTGGAGGAGTTCCGCGTTTACCGGAAAATCGTCCTCCGAATAGATGGGGAACCCCCGTTCATCGGTGCCGGCGAAAAACTGTGCTTTTCCGCCATTCCCGATTTGAAGCGTGTCGATGACGATCCCGTGGCGCCGGGCCAAGGCGGCCGCTTCTTCGGCATCGAGGCCGACGTTTCCGTCGCCATCGGACAATAGCAAAATACGTCGCGACCGCGCCGGGCTCCCGTCGAGCTTTGCCGTTGCGGCGCCGATCGCATCCCCCAACGCGGTGAGGCTCCCATCGATTTCGCCGGGGGCGAGCGTGCGAAGTCGCTGAATCAGAAGCGTCTTGTCGGCGGTGGGCGGTGCCGCAAGCCAGGCAGACCGGCCGAACACGAGGAGACCGATGCGATCGTCGGGGCGCCTCTCGAGAAATGCCGCGAGCTGCTCTTTGGCGACATCGAGCCGCGTCGGCAGTCGAGTCTTTGGATCTACTGGTTTCGTTCCGGGCAGGACGAAGGCAGCCTGCATCGTCTCCGAAAGATCCAAGCAAACGAGAATGTCGACGCCAGCGCTCTCATCAAACACATCTCCCAAGTGTCCTTCTGGCTCGGCGAATGCCAGCGACAATGGGACGAGCGTCGCCGCGAGCATCGGCGGCAAGAGGGCGACGACCCGCGCCCGAAAGCCGGCGAAACGCGGGAACAACGACGGGGGGGCCTCGGCACCACCCGACGCGCGTGCAACGCCGAGAAAAGGGCGCTCTGGCAGCGAGCGCGCAAGGGCCTGGGCGGCCGCCGGCAGGAGCGGAAGCGCGAGGAGCGCACCCCATAAACGTGCAGGATGCACATAGTGCCCTTCGCCACGAAGCGCCTGGAGCAGTCGCGGATCGGCGGCCACGGCGACCGCAATGCCGAGCACGGCAAACGCAAGGAGTGCGATCAGCGGACCGAGAAAACGCCGGCCGTAAGTGTGCATTATGCACGCTCCTTTCGGGACGCGGGGGCGGCGCCTTCGGTATCGGGAAGCGGCTCGACGCAGGCAACGAGCGCTTCCGTCGCCGCCAAGAGCGCTGCGGTCGCTGCCCGAAGCTCGCCTTCCTCGCGGGCGCCAGCAAAGCGTGCTTCGTCTTCCGCCTCGGCACACACGTCGAGCGCGCTCGCTGTGACGGGCGAATCTTCTGCGCGCGCGACTTCTGCAAGTTCCCGAAAAGTATGTGCAATGTCTGTGCGCAAGTAGCGGCGAACGGCGGCGCGAGGCGTCTCCGAGAGGGCGCTTCCGACGGCCATCAGCGCGTCGCGGTCAGAGGCGGTTGCGAGGCGCCGTGCTAGCTCGACGAGGGCCTCCCGGAGCGTTGTTGGCTTTGATGCAATATGCAGGGATGTGCTCGCTCGGCGACCGCCGCGTGCGGCAAACATGGCGCCGACCGCCGTCCCCACAAAGAGCGCAAGGTAGCCGAGCGGCGTTCCGTCGTGGATGCGGCCTTCGAGAAAGAGTGAGCGAAATCGAGGTCTACTGGCGCCCGTCGTCGGGTCGCTGACCTTCCACGGCAGCGGCGCGGTGCAGGCGACGCCGTGGACGCCTTCCGGAAGCGTTACCTCGACGGCCAGCGGAGGGACCGTCAGCATCACCTCACCCGCCTTCCTCGGAAGGGCGACCAGCGTGATCGCTGCAGGGTCGAAGGCGGCGTCTGGCTTTTGGGTCGGGACCGGCTCCGAGCTTGCGACGACCGCCATCGATGCGGCCGTCAGATCCTCCACCCGTGCTCCGCGGGTTGCCGTCGAACGATCGATTGCGAGCGTCGTCATCGCGGCGTCGCGTGCGGGGTCCTTGATTGCAGCGACGAAGCGAACCGCCGTGCCCGCAGCCACCGGTTTTCCCGACGGGTTTTCGGCTGCGACGAGGACAACCGCCGGCAATTTTACGCCGCGCGGCGCATGGGGAGTGCAGCTGCCTCCACCTTGTGAGGTGGGGGCTGAGGCATCGAGGAGGCCAAAGAGGAGGGCAGCGGCGGCGAGCGTCATCGTGCCCGCTTGGAAAAGTGACGGCGGAGGGGCGCCTCGGGGCCATCGTCGGCCGGGAGCGGAATCGTCGGAAGGCCCCGGCTGCGTAGGGCGGCGAGGATCGCCTCCTGCCGGAACTCCTCGCGGGCAATCGTTCGCTCGCGAAGCCCGCGATCGGCCCCATCAAGGATGACACGCTCGCCGGTAAACACGTCGCGAAGCGCGTGGACGTCTAGCGCGGGAGCCGCCCGCTCGCCCCGTTGAAAGGTAGGAAAAACGAGAATATCTGCACTCGACGCGATCAACGACAGCGGTTGGATCCAGTCGTCGTCGCCAAAGAACGGAGAAAATACAAATACCGTTTCTCCCCGCCGCACGCTTCGTCGCACCCGAAAAAGGTGCTGGGCGAGCGTGAGCGGTTCTGGCGCGCGCGGCTCCTCGCGCCGAGCGGTAGACAGGCGGCGAAGCCACGAAGAAAACCGTCGAAAGGTCCCGTTTTCGTTGGGAGAAGAGCCTTCACGACCGGCGGGGAGTTCCGGGGTACGCAGGGCGAGGGCGAGGGCGTCGAGCAGGCGCTGCAACGTGTGAAAGCGCCGCGGCGCCGCGGGGGACCGACGAAGCAGGTGGAGAGTGATGCGATCTCCGTCGGAAAATGCTGCTTTTCCAAGCATCGCCGCCCCCTGTGCGATCGTCGTCGCCAGCGGACTTTCAGGAAATCCGGCAAGCGTCCCCGGGCCGAGGTCGACAACCAGATGGATCGGGCGCTCTTTTTCTTCTGAAAATACCTTAATATGGGGCATGCCGCTCCGGGCGGTCACGTTCCCATCGAGGCGGCGTGGGTCGTCCCCGGGGACGTATGCACGTACTTCGTCAAAGACCAGACCGCGCCCCCGTGCCATTGCGACGTGGGCACCTGCGCGAGCGCCCCCGGCTTTTTTCCGCAGCGGTCGCGCCTTGAGCGTCAACGGCGCGTGGGGCGGAAGGAGCGTTGCCACCGGACTAAGGGACCGGGACGGTGGCGAGAAGCTTCGCAATGATTCCGTCGGCATCGAGCCCCTCGGCCTCCGCCTCATAGGTGCGGACAATGCGGTGGCCGAGGACGGGAACGGCGAGGGCTCGCACGTCATCCGGCGTGACAAACCCGCGACCACGCAGGAGCGCTTGGGCCCGCGCGGCGCGAAGCAGCGCCAAGGTGGCCCGCGGGGAGGCCCCCTGCTCAATCCATTTCGTTCGCCCCTTTGCGGCCCCTTCGCGGGTCGCGCGGATCAGGTCGACGATGTAGTCCTTCACCGAGTCTTCCGCGTGGACACGGGGAACCGTCGCCTGAAGCTTCAACATTTCTGCGGGGGTACAGACCGGCGTCACCACCGTCGTCCGCACGTCATCGCCATCGAGGAGTGCCCGTTCGTCGTCACGAGCGGGGTAATCGATTCGGAGCCGCATCAAGAAGCGATCGAGCTGCGCGTCGGGGAGCGGGTGCGTCCCCTCGTGCTCAATGGGGTTTTGGGTGGCAAGCACGAAAAAGGGCGAAGGGAGGGGATGCGTGCCATCGCCGAGCGTCACTTGACGCTCTTCCATCGCTTCGAGAAGCGCACTCTGCACCTTCGCGGGGGCTCGGTTCACCTCGTCGGCGAGCACGATTTCCGCGAAAATCGGCCCTTCGCGGACGGTGAACTCCCCCCGTTGGGGATGAAAGATCTGCGTCCCGAGAATGTCGGCTGGAAGGAGATCCGGTGTAAACTGCACGCGCGAAAAGCGGGCGCCGATCGCATCTGCCAGGGTGCGCACCGTGAGCGTTTTCGCGAGCCCCGGCACCCCCTCGACCAACGCGTGCCCACCCGCCGCAAGAGTAACCACGAGCCGCTCGACGACGACGCGCTGACCCCGGACGCGAAGCTCGACCGCCCGAACAAGGGCGGCCAAGGTGCGCTGGGAAGCGACGACCGCCTCGTCGGACGGCTTCATGCTGCGCCTACTTCGCGACCGGCAACGAGAGCTGTACGCCGCCGGCGACGCCCGTCACCGCGCCGAGCGCGATGAGGACCCAGCAGACATCGAGGCCGGAAACCTTCAAGCCGACAACGCCGGCAAGAACCAACGGCAAGCCGGCGAGAACGAAGAGCGATCCCTTGTGAAGCATGGCTCTGGGCGTGTAGCGAAAGCGCCCCGAATTGTCGAGGGGCGTCATGCCCGGATCGGTGCGGCCTACTTGCGCGCTCGTGGACGAACGGCTTCCGAGCGGGGCTCACCCGTCGACCCGCCGCGGACGCTTGGCGCCGGTGCCTCGGTCGGCGTTGGCGCCGGGCGAGTCTGGCGATCTCGCCGGAGGAGCCCCACAAGAAGCCGGTCGGCTTCCGGGCGGAGAATGCGTGTACCATGCATCAATCCGGCGGCGAGGATGAGAACAGCAAGAACGAACGTCGCCCCGAGCGGCGTCCCAGCGATTCGGGTCCGCCCGAAATCGCCGTGGAACTGCGTGTAGGTTGCATGTATCGCCACGCGCCGCCACGCGAGACCGAACGCCAGCAAGAAGAGCGTGCCGCTCGCGACGACGACCCGCGGGACGAGGTCTTGGGCGCTCGCCCGTCGGCCGACCAGCGCGAACGTCACACCAGGGATGAGGAGCGCGGTGGCACCGACGAGCATGGCGTCGACGGCCCCGGGGACGCGATCAGCCGAGACCAGGTATAGGTACGACCAGTCCCCATAAAACCCGAGAAACCAGGATAGAGCAGGTACGAAAACCAGCAATGAGTAACCGCCGGCCACGAGGATCGCACGCCGCTCCCGCGCGCGATCCCGCGTCGTCCCGTCGCGCCCAACCCAGGCGAAAAGCGCACCCGTGAACAGAGCGAAGAGCGGTGCGAGGAAGACCGGCATCCCTACTCAGACCTCAGCGTACGCGCGACGAATGCAGCGGCGGGCCACAGTCTGAATGCCGGTATGCTCGAAAATATTCGTTGAAAGATCGAGGATGGACGCGGCGTAGTCGAGTTTCCCTTCGGCGCCGTCGAGGAAGCCTTTCACGCGATCGGCGATGCCCGCCTGGGACGCCTCCGGCCGCTGGGTGATCTCGCCGATCCACGGCGCCGACGCCGTGAGCACGCCGAGAAGGTGCCCCCGCTGCTCTTCCTCGCCGCTCCCCGGGAGAAAGCCCTTTACCTTTTGATAGAGCGAGGACTCTTCCAGCGATGCAAATCCGCCGGTGACGGCGTCAATCGCGTGAGAGAGGAAGTCGGGACCGAGCGGGAGGATGCCGTCGTAGAGGACCCACGCCGTCAGTCGAATTTTGTCTTCTTTCGCGGCGTGCATGACGGAAGCGGCGAAGTCGCCAACCCCATCGCCCGGCAAGCCTTGCGTCGCTACAAACGCGGCAACTTCGGCGGCAAGCTTCAGGGCGGCATCGATCGCTTGTGCGGTTTCCGGCTTCGGAGTGACCCCTTCGAGGAAGGAGAGCCAAGAGACGTCTTCCGCCAGCTTCCCGGCCAGCGAGGCGAGCCCGGCTACGGTCGCGCCGCTGTCGACGGCCGAGTAGAGCGTCACGGCCCGCTGAAAGCCGGTATCGGGATCGGCGAACAAGGCAATCGCCTTCTCGCCAATGGCCTGAATGACCGCTTCGTCGCTTTCGCCGGTTTCGTCCTCAATAAGTCCGCGGAACGACGTGATGTTCGTCCAGGTTCCGGGGACAATGGCATCAACAGCGTCGAGGGCGCGGGTGGTGAGGCTCGTTTCGGGCAATGCTTCGAGCAGGCGGACGATCGATTCAGACATGGAATTCTCCTAAATAGTAAATGGAAAAAATGAGGTGAAGACGCGATTCAGGGCGTGGGAACGGCAGCGATACCGGCGAGATCGATGCGCGAGAGCCACTTCCGACGCTCGGCGTCCTCGGCGCGCTTCGACGTTACCTTTACTTGGTATTTTCCACCCGCGAGCGCGATCGTCTGGTTCTTTCCGAACGTCGTGACGGGGAAATTCTTGATGGTTTCCTTGGCGTCGGCAAACTTCTTTTTTGCGGCATCGTCTGCGACGGTGACGGAAACAGAAAGAAAGTCGTCTCCGTACGATGCTTCGGCGTAGCCTGGCTTGTCGGCGATAAATACGCGTTTGAGGCCCTCGGTCCCGTCGGCGGGGAAAAATGCATTAAAGCTCCCCGTCTCCGGTTTTGCTGCAGGCGGAGTGGCGGGGGCGGTCGCTGATGCGACGGTCTTTTCGGCCTCGGTCCAGCGGTCAGGCTCTTTCTTTGAGCAGGCTGAAAGTAGAAGGAAGGTGGCGATGAGGGCGGAGCGCCCAAAAGCGGAGAGTGACATCGGCGAGTTGGCTACTCGGAAACGGCGCTCCCGGGAAGATGAACGAATCCAGCTGCGCCCCGCGCCGAAAGTCGATAGTCGCCCTCGGTGATGGACGAACTCGAACTACGCGCACTTTTAGAAGCTGTTCGCGCCGGCACCGCACCCGTCGATGGGGCGCTAAAAATGTTGACGAAGGGGCTCGGTGAGGCCGACCTCGGCTTTGCAGTCGTCGACACCGCTCGCGCAAGCCGCCAGGGGCAGCCGGAAGTGGTCTTCGGGGAGGGGAAGTCGGTCGCGCAGATCGCGGCCATCGCAAACGTCCTTCGTGGGCGCGGCGACACCGTACTTGTCACGCGCGTCGACGCGGAAAAAGCCGCTGGAGTCGTCGCCACGGTGCCGACGCTGACCTACCACGCGGAGGCGCGCGTCCTCGTTGAGCTGGGAAGGAACCGTCGGCAAATTCCTGGAAACGTTGCCATTTTGGCCGCCGGAACGAGTGACATGTTTGTCGCCGAGGAATGTGCGGAGACGCTTCACGCCTTCGGGATCGCCTTTGATCGCATTTATGATGTCGGCGTTGCTGGTCTTCACCGCCTCCTTCATCGCGTGGATGACTTGCGCAAGAAAGATGCATTGATCGTCGTCGCCGGCATGGAAGGCGCGCTCCCCTCGGTCGTCGGTGGCCTCGTCGACGTTCCGATCATTGCGGTACCGACCTCGGTCGGCTACGGGGCCGCTTTCGGAGGAATTGCAGCTCTTTGTGGCATGCTTACGAGCTGCGCTTCTGGGGTAACCGTGACGAACATCGACAACGGATTTGGCGCCGCATTCGCGGTTGCTCGCATGCTCCGGGCGGCGGCCCGCGGCGCGGAGGGGCACGTATGACCCACGATCACGATCATGATCACGACCACAGTCACTCCCATGATCACGGACATACCCATGGTCATGAACACGGGCATTCCCACGATCATGACCACGATCATTCCCATGGCGATGATCACGGACATTCCCACGATCATTCCCACGACCACGGAGTCGGTGCGGCAGATATTTCTGCGGATGCGGTACGGCGGAGCGACCTTCCGGCGGGCGCAGGACGTGGAAAGATCCTCTACTTGGATGCACCGAGCGGACTCGCGGGAGACATGATCGTCGCCGCTTTGGTCGACCTCGGCGTTCCCGCTTCGGCCATTGAACACGCGCTCGCAGGCCTCGGACTCACCGGCTTCCACATCCATTTCGGCCATCGGGAACGCCACGCGATCGTTGGCACCTCTTTTGAGGTCCATGTCGACGCCGACCCGCCCCACCGGAACTGGCAGACGATTCGTCAGCTCTTGGAGGGGAGCCGCCTTGAGCCGACGGTGAAGGGGTATGCGCTCGCGACGTTCCGCCGGCTTGCCGCCGCCGAAGCAAAGGTGCATCGTACATCGATCGATGAGGTTCACTTCCACGAGGTTGGCGCCGTCGATGCGATTGTCGACATCGTCGCCTCGTCCGCAGCCTTGGCCTACCTTGGCGCAACCGTTATGGTTTCTCCGCTGCCCGTCGGTCGTGGCTTCGTAAGGGCGGCCCACGGACGGATCCCCCTTCCGGCACCGGCGGTCCTTGAGTGCCTTCGCGGGTTCCCGGTCGTCGACGGCGGAATCCCCTTTGAGTTTGTGACGCCAACCGGGGCCGCCATTGTCGGCGCCCACGCGTCCCCCGCGGAAACGTGGCCGTCGATGCATGTGGAATGCACCGGATTTGGCGCCGGCACCGCGTCTCTTCAGGATCGGCCCAATCTCTTGCGCGCCGTTCTTGGTCGCCCCTTCCTTGCAACGCGTGGCCCCGAAGCGCTCGTGCTGCTTGAGGCGAATCTCGACGACGTGACCGGCGAAGTCCTTGCCTATTCTATGGAGCAGGCCCTCGCCGCTGGCGCGCGCGATGCGTGGCTCACCCCGATCGTGATGAAGAAGGGGCGCGCTGCACAGACGATTTCCGTCCTCGTCGGTCCCGAGGCGGCGACGGCGATGACCGAGCTGCTCCTCCGGGAGACGCCAACGCTTGGCGTGCGTCGCGGCGAGGTCTCACGGATCGCGCGGCCGCGACACATCGTGACCGTCGAAACACCTTGGGGGCCGGTCCCCATCAAGGTTTCTGAGGCGGTCGGTGAGGCACCTGCCCAGGCGAAGCCGGAGTTTGATGTCTGCGCGAACCTCGCGCGAACGCAAGGAATTCCGTTGCGCGAGGTGCTACGCGCCGCCCTCGAAGCCTTTGCCGTCCGCGACCGGTAGGCGTGGCGGGGAAACCGAAGGCGTGGTCGCCGAGATCGCGCGGTTTCTACCCACGAATCCTCGGTTCCAGGTATGCTCGCGCCGCGTCTGTTTCTTGGCGCACGAAAGGCTGGAGTCATGAGCGCCTGCCCGCAATGCGGCACGATCGCGAAGCCCACGGACAAGTTTTGCAATACTTGCGGCTATCAGCTCCCGGCTGCCGCGGCCCCGGCTCCCGCTCCCGCCCAACAGGGCTACGGATATGGCGCGCAGCCCGGCTACCCGGCACCGCAGGAGCCGAGCTACGCGCAGCCGCCGCCGATTGAGCAGATGCAGATCGCCAATCCCGGTTACGCGCCGCAGGCCTACGCCCCGACGCCGGCCCAGGGGTACCCGCCGCCCCAGGCGTCGCCCTCCCAGTACGGGGCGCCGCCGCAGCCGGCCTACGATCCGTATGCGCAATACAATCCGGCACCTGCGCAGCCCGCCTATGGCCAGCAGCCGCCGGCAGCCGCCTACGACCCGTACGCGCAATACAATCCGGCGCCGGCGGCCTATCCGAACCCCTACGGCCAGCAAGCTCCCCAGCAAGGCTACGCACAACCGGCGGCCCCCGCCTACGTGCCGCAACCGGCTGCGGCCCCGGCCCCGGCCCCGGCACCGATTCCTGGACCGCAAGCGCCCGCCTACGATCCTGCGGCCAACGTGCCGCAATTGCTCGCGCATTCGCTTCGCGCGTTCCTGATCACCTACCAGTCGAACGTCGTCGGCGATTTCTGGGCCCTCTTCGGCGGGAAGAAGACGGTCGGACGCTCGAATTCGGGGGACACCGTTGATGTTCCGCTTGCCGACGCGACGATTTCGTCCCGTCATGCGGCCATTCACATCGACGCGTTGGCGGGAACCGTCACCGTCGAAGACACCCAGTCGACCAACGGCACTTACGTCAACGAAGAGCACATCGGCTACAACGGTCGCCGTGAACTCAAAGACGGTGACAAACTTCGTTTCGGCGGCTTTTCGACGATCGTGAAGATCGTTACTCGCCTCTGAGTTCTCGATTTTCTACCTTCTGGAACGCGCGCTGAACTTCGTATGAGCTCAAAGTATTTTGCCGCCACCCTCGCCCTCGTTGCAGCGTCGATCCCTGCGGTCGCCTCGGCACTTCCCGAGTCCCACCTCTTGCGCATCGACCCCCGTGGCGGCGTGAATGAGAGCTCCCCAGTACTCACCACGCTCCTCGAAATTGGCGAATTCAAAACGGTAAGCGACGCGCTTTCCGAGTGCTCGAACATCCGCTCCGAGGACGCCTACAACGACTGCGTCGGCAACGCGATGGAGAAGCCGGGGGCGTTGTGGACCGCCTTTAAGTTCCCGGAGGGGGCGGCGAAGCTCGCCGTGCGCGTCGACAGCGTCGACCAGCCTGCGACCTTCGTCAGCAAAGCGGCCTGGAAAGACGTTCAGAAGGATCCCGGAATGGGGACTGCCTGGCTCGTCGCCCTCGACGCATCGAGCGGTATGGGCTCTCGCTATGGGGATGCCCGGGAAGTAGCCTTTGAGTTCCTCAAGTCGATGGCGCCCAACGACCTCATGCGTGTCGTCATCTTCGACGACCGCGCTCAGGCCTACACTGCCGACTCAAAATGGCAGAGCTTCGCCAACCGAGCGGCGGTGAAGACGGTCCTCGACAACACCACCTCGGCCGCCCCGTCATCGAGTTCTGGGAAGCCGCTTTTCGACATCGTCAAGAACGTCATCAAGAGCGGTTTCAACGACCTCGGGAATACGGGGAGCACGCTCAACATTCCGATTCACCAGAGCTTTGTGCTCCTCTCGAATGGCGCCGGGCGCAACGACGCAATTACCGGGTCGGCGGCGGCGGAGCAACTGAAGCAATACGCGAGCAAAGGGCGCTTCCCGGAAGAGAATACGGCGAGCCCAAAGACGCCTCTGCCGATTGTGAGCGTTCTCTTTCCGAACCCAAAGGGCGGATTGATGAACGGGACCTACGCGACGAACGACGCGCTGTTCATGCAGTCGCTCGCGAACCCGGAAATCGGCGGTTACTTCTCGGTCGTCCGAGGGGGCCAGGGGGCGGCGCGCGGCTCTTCCGTCGTCAAGGCGATCCGCAATCGCTTCAACAACATGTGGATCGTCAAGTGGCGCCTCTCGTGCCTCTCGCCGACGGTCGAACAGTCATTTACGCTTGGATTTACTTCGAAATCGCCGGTCATCAAACCGGATGGTACCTTTAAGGAAGTGCCGATCGGCGTCGACCCGTCCCAGTGGCCCCTCGACATTGATGTCGCTGCGACCAAGGCGGAGGCCGACAAGAAGCCGCTTCACCCCGGCGGGACGTTTAAGGTCTACGGCAACTTCTGTTGGGGGTCGGCGAAGGAGCGGGCAGAAGCCTTCTTTGTGCCGGCCGGGACCCGTCCCGACCCGAACCAGAACAAAGGCGATATCGACGCAGCCAAGAAGGCCATGCAGAACCTGGTTGCCCAGAATATGCGTGGTGCGGCCGTCGAGGCGAACGCCACCTTTGTAGAGTTTCAGGTCCCCGATGACGAAAAGGTTCTCGAAGGGACCGGAGATAACTTGATCTCCCGCGTCGTTCTTTTCGACAATCGCGCGAACCGCGCGTCGGGGACCGACGAGAAGACGGTGCTCACTCTTCGCGCGGAGAAGAAGCCGCTCCCCGTTCTCATCATCGCCCTCATCGGCGGCGGTGTCGTCGTCATCGGCCTTCTCCTTGCGGTCCTCTTGAAGGGCGGGGGCGGCAACAACAAGCGACGTGGCGGCGGCGGTGGTGGCGGTGGAAACGCGCCGCAGCCGGTTGTCGCTGGGGGCGGCTATGGTGGCCCGCCGGGACCTCCGGCCGGTGGCGGCTACGGTGCTCCGCCGGGCGGCTACGGTGCACCTCCCGGTGGCGGCTATCCCCCGCCCGGTGGTGGCTACGGCGGTCCCCAGCAATACGGGGCCTCCGTCGGGCCGGCCTGGCAGGCGAAGGAGGTGGGCCTTGCGCCCGGCCCGTTTCCCCACGACGCAGGCGTTCGCCCTCCCCACGCCGCCTCCTGACCCTTTCGAAGGTGGCTTTCGCCTCGTCGACGCGGGAATGAGCCGCCCGTTGGCGGAGGGGACGACGGTGCTGGTTGGGCGTGATCCGGACGCGGCCGTTGTACTCGGCGATCCCCGCGTGAGCGGGCGTCACGCCGAGTTGAGCGTCCGCCACGGACGCGTTGTCGTACGGGACCTCGGTTCGACGGCCGGCACCTTCGTGAATGGCCAACGAATCGAAGGGACTGTAGAAATTGCTGCCGGCGCCGAAGTCCGCTTCGGCCCCACCGCGTTTCGCCTTGAGGCGGTCCCGGTGCTAGCCCGCGGATGACGGTGCGACCGGAGTACTACCTGATGGCCGACGACACCCGCATTGAACTCACCGCCGTCGAAAGCGCCGGACGGACGCATCCTGGTCGCGACCCCGAGAAGCAGGTCAACGAAGACGCGTCGGTCCACCGCTTCACCCGCCACGGTTTCCTCGCCGTCGTGTGCGACGGCATGGGCGGGCATGAAGGGGGCCGGGAGGCGTCGCACGCCGCCATTGAGGCGGTCTGCGAGGTGCTCGAAGGGGCAACCACCCCTGTTGACCCGCGCGAACTGCTCGGGCGCGCGATTGTTGAAGCCAATTCGAGAGTTTTCGCGATCGGCGGGGACGCCGTGCGCCAGGGGCGCCCCGGTTCCACCCTGGTCGCCGCGTTGGTTCGCCCGGAGGGAATCTACGTCGCGCACGTCGGCGACAGCCGGATGTACCGCGTCCAGAACACCGCCGCCTTCGCGGTCACGAAGGACCATTCGGCGGTGCAAGGCCTCGTCGATGCCGGCCTCTTGACGCCGGAAGAGGCGGCCGTTCATCCCGACGCGAACCGAATCACGCGTGCCCTCGGGATCGCCCCCGACGTCCAGCCCGACGTGCGCCTGACACCGCTCGCCTACATCGCCGGCGACACGTTCCTCCTCTGTTCGGATGGGCTCTCCGATCTCGTAAAAGAGTCGGATTTGCTTGGAATTGTCCAAGGGGCGCCGCTTGCACAAGCGGCCGGGACGCTCGTCGACCTGGCGAACGCACGCGGCGGCTACGACAACATTACGGTCGTCCTCTTCCGCACGAAGGCTTCGTCGTCCCCAAGCAGCGTCGCCGGCGCCACCGACATCGCCCTGCCGGCCGTTGCCCCTACCGCTGTCTTGGGCGGATCGGCCCCGCCTGCCGCTGGCGTGACCGCCATCGTTCATCCTGCCGTTGCGACGACCCTCGCTTCTGGCAGCGGTGGGCCCCCCGCTCACGACGCCGCCGTCCCTGTTGCCGTCGAACGTGCCCGGACCCAGCTCCTCGCCCCCGTGGGGCCGCTGCCGACCGTCCCCGACCACGCCGCCGCGCGCTTGCCTCACGCCCCCCGCGAGGACGACGAGGAGCGGCCGGCACGAAATACCGCTGCCGTCGTTGTTGGCGTCATCTGTGCGCTGCTTGCTCTGGCAATCGGCGCATTTGTTGCGGTCCACGAACTTGGAGGGCGCGGCGGGAAACACACGGAAGGGGTGACTCCCGCGACATCGGGGCCGTTCGTCGTCCCCGCGTCGGCCTCCACGGATGCCCCCGCGCCTTCCGCGACCGCTCCCGCACAATCCGCGGTAGGGGAACAACCGACTCCGCCGGAGCTTGAACCGCTCCGCCCTGCACCGACTCATCGACGCGGCGCCGGGAGTGCGACGCCTGAAACTCAAGGAAAAACGAAATGATCCCCGGATTCGGCAAAGAGCAGCTCACCCTCGGATCGGCCCCCGACTCGGACGTCGTCGTCCAGGGGCCTGGCGTTGCACCGCGCCATGGGCGCTTGGTTCGCCAGGGGGGGCAGGTCCTCTTCGTCGATGGCGGCCAAGGGCAGACACTGCTCGGCGGACAGCCCCTTCCGCCCGGCGGAAGCGCTCCATTTGATTACCGAAATGTCTTTCAACTCGGCGGCGTCCCTCTGCCGATGGCCCATCCGGTCATCGCCGGCTTCTTCATGGCGCGTGGCCAAAAGGAGGCGCCGCGGGGCTCGCTTCTGATTGGGCGGGACCCGACCCAGGCGTCGCTCGTCCTCCAAAATGGGGCCGTCTCAAGCTTTCATGCGACGGTCCTCCTCGACCGCATGATGGTCGTCGATCACGGATCGACGAGCGGGACCTGGATCGCCGGACAACGCATCGCCGCGAACCAACCGACGCCGCTCGATCCCAATGGAATTGTTGCCTTTGGTCCGGTCACCGTCCCCGTTGTTGCGCTGATGGCCTACGGGAGCGCGCTCGGCGGTGCCCCCGCTCCCCCTTCGCCAAACTTCGGACTGACCTCGGGCCCCCCGGCGGGGGCGCCGCCGCCCGCTGCTGCACCGCCCGCCGACGGTGCACCGCGTAAACACCGCACGATCATTGGCGAATTGAACCTCGATTCCTCGGGGGCGCCGATTTCCATCGGCCGTACGCCCGACAACCAAATCGTCGTCAACCATCCGCAGGTCTCCTCCCGCCACGCCGTCCTCCACAACCAGGGGGGCCAGCTTTCCTTGGAAGATCGGGGCTCTGCGAACGGTACCTTCGTTCGCGGCCAGCGCATTCGACCTGGCGACCGCGTCCCCGTCCAGAACGGCGAGAAGGTCTTCATCGGCCCGATGCCGTTGATGATTCAGGTCGGCGGTCAGAAGCTCAACGTCGTTGTCGAAGACCAGCAGGCTTCCTGGGCGGGCCGACCGCTCTACGAAATCGAAGCGTGGGACCTTTTCCTGGAGGTCCCCGACCGCGACGACGTCGGGAAGATGAAGGTTCTCCTCGACCACGTTTCTTTCAAGGCTTGCCCCGGCGACATGATCGCACTGATGGGCCCTTCTGGCGCCGGAAAGACGACGCTTCTCCTTACGCTCAATGGGTATTTGCCTCCGACGAGCGGCCAGGTTCGAATCAATGGCGAGGACCTCTACACCGTCTACGACGCCCTCCGTGGATCGATCGGGTACGTTCCGCAGGACGACCTCGTTCATCCGGAACTCACCGTATTTGAAGCGGTAAAGTACTCGGCTCGCTTCCGCCTGCCGAACGACTACAGCGAAGAGGAAATCGACGCACGCGTCGAGCAGACGCTCAAAGACTTGGGGCTGGAAGCGGTCCGGAATCTTCAGATCGGAAAGCCGGAAAAGAAGGTCCTTTCCGGCGGTCAGCGCAAGCGCGTGAACATCGCGCTTGAACTCGTGACCGACCCGGTCATCGTTTTTCTCGACGAGCCGACCTCGGGCCTCGCCGCCGACGACACGACCGCATTGATCAACCTCCTTGCCGAGCTCACGAAGCGTACCGGCAAGACGATCATCATGACGATCCACCAGCCGGCCAAGGATGAGTACGAGAAGTTTTCTCATACGTTCATCATGGGTTACGGCGGTATCCCGACCTACTTCGGTCCGACCGGGGACCCGTCCTACCGCTTCTTTGGTCAGATCCTTGAGCTGCCGAACAGCCCCTTCCGGGCGCACGCGCCGACCCACGCCGGCAAGGCGATCGACAACCCGCGCGACATGTTCGACATGCTCAACGTCCGCGAGCGGCACGTTCATGAGCAGATGAAGCAACGCGACCCGAACACGCCGCGTGCGCTCGCCCGCCTCGATGCGGCGCGTGGCTGGCGCGGCGAGTTCTTCACCGATCGCAACCCGGTCTTCCAACAGATGTACTCGGGGCGCCGCGCCGTCGGGACTGAACCGGCTGCCAAGGGCGTTCCGAGTCGACCGAGCGTCGCGCTTCTCAATCAGCTCATTTTGCTGATTTCCCGCTACTGGAAGGTCAAGATTCGCGACCGCGCAGGGTCGGCGATCATGTTCCTGCAGGCACCGATTATCGGCGTCATGCTCTGGTTCGTGTTCGGCAATCAAAAGTCGGCCGTCCCCTTTTGGTGCCTCGGCGCGCTCCAGGAGCTTTCCAACCGGGGGGGCACGAAGGCTGGGGGGACCGATCTGCTCGGTCAGATGACGGCCACCCGCGATCAAACGGCGGCACTCTTCTTCGTCGTCGTGAGTTGCGTGTGGTTTGGAACGAGCAATGCCGCCCGCGAGATCGTCACCGAACGCGCCATTTATCTGCGCGAACGAATGGTGAATCTCTCGGTATTCAACTACATCGCTTCCAAGTTCATCCCGCTCGCGGCGATCTGTGTACTTCAGTGCACGATGTTGCTCGGAATCGTCTTCTTCGGTCTCGGCTTTCACGGCGGAATTGCAGCGTTTTTAGGTGAGCTTTTCTGCATGTGTGCGGTCGCGATCAATGCGACTGCGCTCGGGCTCCTGCTTTCCACGCTCGTGACCTCCGCGGAAGCGGCGATGGCACTTACGCCAATTGCCCTCATTCCGCAGGTCGTACTTGGTGGGTTGATGGTGCCGATGACGACCAACGATTGGCTCAAGCCGCTCATGTACGTGATGCCGGCTCGCTGGGGCTTCGAAGGCTCGGTCGTCTACGAACGCGTCGCGGTTTCGCGCGAGCCTGCCTGGCTGATCGACCTGCATCAGACGGTGGATAGTCCGGCCGATTTCATCAAGAACGGCCACTTTGATTGTGCCATCGCTCAAGTTGCCAGCGGCAATCTCGCTGGCGGTTGGGGCTTCTCGTCCTACGATCAGCAGTGGCTTCCGCTTGCCGTACTGTATGGAATGACGTTTGCGATCATGTTCTTCGTCTACGTCACGCTTCGCCACCGCGATCCGGTATGATCGAGGCGCAGTCATCGACCTTTTCCGAGCTGCGAAGTGCCTTTGATCGAGGGGACTTCGCGGCGGTCCGCAGGCTCGCGAAAGTACAGCTAGCTCGACCGGTCGATGAGGTCTCTTCTGAGGAACGACGAGCGGTAGAAGCGCTCGTCGCGCGTACCTCGCCGGGGCGTCTCGCCGCGCTCATCTACGGAATCGCCGCACTGATCGTGCTCGCGATTGCTGGCTACTGGTTACTTCATGCCCACAAGTGATCGTAGGTACGGAATTGGTGGTCTTCGTAGGCCTCGTCTCGTAAAAGATTGCAAATGAGACGTTTCAGAGACGTGGTACTTTCTTCGGGCCCCGTACCGTCCATGCATGCGGAAAACCTGGCCCTTCCTCCTCATTCTCGGTGCGGCAGCCGCTTTCCCCGTCGCGTGCGGGAATGGCACCGAGAGCACGTTCCCCGGCGCGGATAGCGCCGCCGCCTTCGACGGCACCACGGGGAGCGACGGCGGCGGAATCGTCGTCGGGGAAGGGGGTACCGGCCAAACCGATGCCGGCGGGCCAGCCGCTCCGCGCATTGTCTCGCTGCGGATCGACCCGCCCGCCGCGGTGCTGGATGTGCCGGTGGGACAACAGAAATCGGTCGTCCTCAAAGCCTTCGGCAAGCTCGAGGACGGTACCGAGGTCGATGTCACCAATCGCGTGGTTTTTCAAACAACCTCGTACGCAGGTGCCGGGCTCCCCGCGGCCAACCAAGATTATCTCATTGGCGGATTCCCCGCTGATGGGGCAGGGACGTTCACCACACGTCTCCCGGACGCGGCCGATCCGGCGTCCCCGGCGCAGCGGGGCGGTGTCGCCGTTGTGAAGGCCTACGCACTGCGCGAAGCGCTTAGCGCTGGCGAAACCTGTTCGGACGTCGATCCGCGCTGCGTTGGCGCCGCCGGTTCGGTGACGGTCCGGCTCACCGCAGCAATGTCGGGCGCTGGCGTTCCCGCAGACCCGGCCACCCTCTTTGCAGGCCCCCCGAGCGCCGCGCGGGCGCCGACCCTCGCCTATCCAAACGACGGTGCCGTCCTCCCGCCGAACTTGCGGAAGCTCGAGGTCCATTTCAAGCCCGGAAGCGCACTGAATACCGTTTACGAGGTGCGATTCGCGAGTGCTTCCGCCGATATCACCTACTACACGCGCTGCACGACGAACGTTACCGGCGGGACCTTGCAGGGCGGTTCCTGCGCGCTTGAACTCGACGAAACGCTCTATTCGGCGCTCGCCGAAACCAACAAGGGGAATGCGGTCACCCTAACGGTGCGCGGTACCGACGATACCGCGACGGCGGTCGGCACCTCGGCGGCATTTAAGCTTTCGTTTGCCGAAGAGGCGGTGAACGGGGGCGTCTACTATTGGGATGCCACGAACACGCGCATCATGCGGTTTGATTTCGGGGGGGCGGTCGCCGACCCGGAGGTGTTCCTCGCAAAGAATGACTACGGAACCGACGGCACCTGCATCGGCTGCCACACCGTTTCCCGCGATGGGAAGAAGATCGTCGCAAGCCTCGGGGGCCAGAATGACGGTCGCCAGGTCTACCAAGCTGATTTGACGAAGGTCTCAAATCCGCCAGCCCCTGCACGAACTGATGTGAACTATCTGACCAAGAAGGGGGATGCGAACAACGCGATTCAATTCGCCTCCTTCAATCCTGCATCGAGCCAGTTTGTCTCCGTCTATGGGGATACCGGGACGGTCGCGAACCGTCACAAACTCTGGTTTCACGACGCGACGACGGGGAATCGCACGAGTTCCAAAGATCTTGCCTTTGAGCCCGATCACCCGGATTGGTCCCCCGATGGGAACTCGATCGCGATTACACATGTTGGAATTCACAACACTTCCCAGCGTCCGCGCCGAAGCGGCATCGACATCCTTCGGTTTGCGAACGGCGCGCTCGGCAATCCGGAGACGTTACTCCCGGTCACCAACGGCAAGAATCGATTCAATCCGAACTTCGTACCTGATTCATCCTTCCTTCTTTTTACGGAAGTCACCTGCAAGGCGGACGGCTCTCAGGACGATTCGGACGCCTGCGACGGAGATGTCGCCGGCAATGCTAACGCGCGAACCTGGGCCATTCCCGCCGCGGCTGGTTCCGCGCCCGTAGAACTCAAGAATTCCAGCAAGCCGGGCGTCGGCGATGGCGCCACGACCGAACTTCTCGACACGTTTCCGCGCGCGACCCCCTTCAAGACGAAACAAGGGCCCGGAAAGCTCTTCTGGTTTACCGTCGCTTCCCAGCGGTCACCGGGGCTCCGCAAGAAGACGGGTGGCAGTCAGCAATTGCTATGGATGTTCGCCGTCGACCCGCAGAAGGTCGCCTCCGGCCAGGACGGTTCCTACCCGGGCTTCTACCTCCCCTTCCAGGACCTTCAAACCTCGAATCATATCGCCCAGTGGACCGAGAAGATCGTGAGTGCCAATGCTGGTGCTCCTCCTCCTCCTCCTCCTCCGCCTCCTCCTCCTCCTCCCCCGCCTCCTCCTCCGCCCGACGGCAAGTGACCGAAAGCCATCCGAACGCAGGTTCGGGTGGTTTTTTTCAATAGAACGAGGGGTTGAGCGTGCGGCGCTCCGGGAACTTGGCCCAACGCGCGCGCCCCTGATAGCCCCCAGACCAGCCATGGAGCCGCTCGTCCGCGCGTCGCTTGCCACTCGTCGAATCCTCCGGCGCGGCTACGGTCTCGTGCTCCTCGCGGTACTCTCCGGGTACCTCGTGAGCGGCGGTTCCCGCGCGTCGGGTCTGATTGCTGTCGCCGCAGGCGCCCTGTGGTTGGCGCTCCTTGTGCGCGCCTTCGTGCGCAAGTTGGTCACCACGGGGGACGCTCCGCTCTTTGTCGACGTTGAAGTCGGCGCTCTCCTCACGCTCGGCCTCGATACGCTGCTTCTCCGCACCGAAGGAACCCTCGCCGGGCGTTTTTCTCCGGCAATTTACGTACTTGTGGCACTCGTCGCCGCTTTTGCGCGCCCCCTCGCGGGCCTTGTTGTCGTCGGCTACGTCGTCGCGCTTGAGGCGCTGCTGCTGCACTTCTCCCCGGAGGCGCGGGTCGCATCGGACCTTTGGGTGCATGCTGCATTCGTCGGCGCGTTCGCCCTACTCAATGTCGCTTTCCTCCGCGCGGAGGTGGCTCGAATTCGCCTTCGCGCAAAGGCAGAAGTTGAGGGGGAGCTCGACCGTCTCAAAGAAGACGCGCGCTCTTATCGCCTGTTGGGGGCCGGGGAGGGGCGTGACGAAAGCGCAGAAGAACGCCTTGAGCGTTCCAGCGTCGAGGAGATCCACCAATCGGTCCATTACGCCCTCGAACTGCTTCGGCGCACGCTCGGGCTGCACACCGTCGCGCTCCTTTGGCGCAATGATGCGGGGACCCACTACCGGATTAGCGAGCTCTCTTCCGCGGCAGACGACGTCCAAGATGCACCGATTGCCGTCAAAGATGGCATCTTTGCCGTCGTCGCTGCCCGCAAAGAGACGGTCACGTTTCAGGATTTGAAGCCGAGCTACAAAGTCCCCTATTACGCGGGACCATGCCCCATTCGCGCGATCGCTGCGCTCCCGATCCTGAGCGAGCCTCGCGATGGCGGCGCCGAGGGGCGCGAGGATGGTCGAGATCGTCGAGACCTTCGCGGTGTGCTCGTCCTTGATCGTGTGGAAAATCGGCCCTTTACCGAGCAGGAGCAGGAACTCGCTGGTCAAGCGGCGCGCTACTGCCTCCGCGCCATCGAAAACGAGCGCGTTTTCCTCCACTTGGAACGGGCGAAGGTCGAGCAGGGGAAGCTCTATCGGGCCGCCCAGGCTCTCGGCGGTGCACTCTCGGAGAAGGAGGTCGTTCTCGCCGGCGTCCGCGCAGCGCGTGAGATTGCGAGCTTTGATGTGGCTGCGGTCACCGTCTGGGACGACAAAAAAAGGATCCATGAAGTCGTCGCAATGGAGACCGATATCGCCGAGCTTCAAACCCTCACGGGCGCAACATTCTCCCACAATGGTGGCCTCGTCTCGATGGTCGTGGAGAACCGCTTTCCGCTCCCCTACAAAGGGGAATTTGACGCAAGTCATCAGGTGGTATTCTCCAAGCGCTTCCCCTGGCCGGCCCATGGCTCTTTGCTGATTCTTCCGCTGATCGTCCACGACCGTGTCATGGGGACGATCGTCCTTGGTGCACGCCGTCGCCATGCGTTTGGGGAGTCGGTCCGTTCTACGCTCGAAGTGCTCGCAAGCCACCTGGCAGTAAGCTTGGCCAACGCACGAATGGTCAAAAAACTCGAAGAGTTGGCGACGACCGATGGTCTCACGGGACTTCTGAACAAGCGCGCGATGTTTGACGCCGCCGACCAGAAAATTGCGGCAGCGGCCCGCTTTGGGCGCCCCCTCTCGGTGCTCGTCACCGATATCGATTTCTTCAAGAAGGTGAACGACACCTACGGGCACGACGTCGGCGATCACGTCATCAAGGGGCTCGGAGAAATCCTCAAGCGGCAGAAGCGAAATACCGACGTCGTCGCGCGCTTCGGTGGAGAAGAGTTCGTCGCCCTCTGCGAACAAACCGATGAAAAAGGGGCGTTGTTGCTTGCCGAACGCATCCGCGAAGAACTCAAGCGTACCGTCTTTGAAAGCGCCGGGGGACCGCTCTCGGTGACCTGCTCGATCGGCGTCGCGACCTTCCCCGATGGTGGGCGCGATTGGGACGGGCTCTTTAAGGCGGCCGACGAGGCGCTGTACGCGTCCAAGCGAAACGGTCGCGACCGCGTCACCCAGTACAAGGACCGCGCACGCCAAGGGGCAGGTTCATCCGTGGTCGCCGTTTCCGCACCACCGTCGGCGAAGGTCGCCGCTTCAAGCACGAAGCTTCCCGCGCCGGCCCCGTCGGCACGCGCCCTCTCCGCGCGTGCTCAGATTTCGGCCCCGCTCCGACCGACCGCGACCAAACCGCGCCTCGCGAAGTAGCTCCCGCCGGCAGCTGCACGTGTGTGCGCCGTTTCCTCACCGCCTCCGGCGGTTCCGGGCGGACGCGCAGCTGCGTGCCTTTACAGGGGGACCTCCGAGACGCATGCTTGCGCGCGCCGGCGCCTGATGCCGGCACCGAAAGCAAGGGGCCTCTGTATGAGCGACGGCAACGACAAAAAAGATCCGCTCGACGACGTGAAAAAGGGCTTCGGCTTTTTCGTAAACGCCGCAAAGAATGCTCTTGGGTCGGATCCGGTCAAGAAGCTTGAAGCGGCAATCGCCGCGGGTGCTACCGCCGTCGAAAAAGGGGCGAAAGAGGCGTTTTCACCGGAAAATATTCATAAGGTCGAAGAGGCCATGAGCGCCGGCGCCACGAAACTCGAGCAAAGCACAAAGGACGTTTTCAACGGCGAAACGGCCCACAAAGTCGAGGCAGCAATCGTTGCAGGCGCCTCCGAGGTTGAAAAACTCGCAAAGAGCGCACTTGCCTCCGAGCCGGCGCGCGCCGTCGAGGCGCTCGTCGTGACCGGCGCAAAAGAGGTCGAGCGCGCGGTGATGACCGTCGCCGACGCCGTCGATCGTGAAGTCTTTTCCAAGAGTTCCCCGCCACCGGCTGCTGCGCCGGTAGCCGCGGAGCCGGTCGTCGGAGCGTCAGCGGCTGCTGCGCCGGTCGCCGCGGAGCCGGTCGCCGAAGCGTCACCGGCTGCTGCGCCGGTCGCCGCGGAGCCGGTCGTCGAAGCGTCACCGGCTGCTGCGCCGGTCGCCGCCGAGCCGGTCGTCGAAGCGTCACCGGCTGCTGCGCCGGTCGCCGCGGAGCCGGTCGTCGAAGCGTCACCGGTTGCCAGTGCCGAAGCAACCCCTGCGCCGGCGCCGGCGCCGGAACCGCTTGAAATTCCTGCTCCGAGCGCCCCTGCCGAGGTCCCGGCCGCGCCCGCCCCTACCGTCGAGACGCCGCTCGTGGAGATCCCGGCGGAGCAACCGCGCGAGACGCCGCCATCGGCCCCGGTTGAAGTTCCCGAAGTTTCTGCAGAAATGGTCGAACGTGGCCCCGAAAACGAGAAGCCCAACTGACCGGGAGACCGTCAGAATTCGCGTTGGCCGTCGTTGCAGAAGTTTTCGGGGGCCTGCGCGTAGTGGACTCGCAAAAACTCCCCAAGCGAGCCGGGATCGACGCAATCGGCGGTGTAGGTCCACCCCCACGCCGAAGCGGCGACCGGCGTTGGGATGAGCGGGTCGGGGGTAAGCACGTAGCGGTGCTTCACCCCCTCGCCGAGGGCCGTACAAAGCGGATCGGCCGGTTGTCCGTCGATCACGGCGCGTAGTGCATCTGCGAGTTCGGGGCAGCCGTCGCGAGTTGCGCACCGATAGGTCACGACGACGGCACCGTGCTCAAGATCGTGGACGTAGTACCGGCGATCGACGGGCGTCGCAAACTCTCGAAAAGAGGCCCAAATCGGGTAGTGCTGTCCGCTTGAGGGCGGGTTCGTCGCGTAGTTGACGACGGTGTCAATCGGCACATGGGTATTGTCGTTCGCGATCGGCGGCGACTCGATCACCACCCTGCAGCCGGGGGCGGCCCCGTCGGTCGCCCCGGTTTCCGTCGATCCGTCGGAGGCGCCTCCATCGAGGGCCGTCGCGTCTGGGTAGAGCACGAGGGCCCCATCGAGGCGAGGGACTGTGGCGTCTTGGTAGGCGCCGCGCGGTTCGACCAGCGACGGCGGGGGAAAGCGCGACCGCGGCGACGAGCGCTGCGAACGGGGGGACCCAGTAGGAACGGTTGAAAAGTCGCTGAAGTGCGCGCATGGTAGGGGCCCGCGGAGCCATGCCCCCGGGTCGATGCGTGCGTGCATCTCCGGCGGCTCGATGGTCCCACGCGATGCCGCGCATCTTGCAGCAATATCCTCGTGATGCAATCCCCCGATCGCGCCTCTTCCCCGTCCCACTCCCGACTGCCCGCGGCCGGGGGGCCAGCGCGTGCCGTTCGCCGCGATGAGCCGCCGTCGCGTCCGCGGATTCCGAGCACCAGTCTGTTCGCCGTCGTCAGCTCCCGGCGGCCGCTACTTCCGCCGCTCCCGCTCAGCACGCCGCTGCACCTTCGCATCCTTCGGCATCTTGCGCGCCTCGGCCAAGGACTTCTCGTCCACCAGGCGACGACCTACGCTTCTTCGGTCGCCTACAGCGCGTTTCTTTCGCTGTTTCCGCTGCTGCTGCTGCTCGGTTACATCGGCGGACGCTTCGCCCAGGCGAAAGGGGTCGAGACGGTACTTGAGCCGGTCATTGGGAAATTACCGAGCGACGTCCAAGCACTTCTCGTTCACGAAGTCGAGCGGCTCGGAAGCACGGGATCGCTCGCTCCGGCAGCGACGGCAGGCTTTCTTTGGGTCGTATCTAGCGGATTTCACGCGCTCTTTGATGTGCTGGAGATCATGCAGGGGGTCGTCGCGCGCCCCTATTGGAAGAAGCGGGCCTTTGCTCTCGCGGTCACCGTCGGCGTGATTGTTGGATTGATTATTGCCGGTTCCGTCGTTGTCGTTTTCGTCAAAGTTGCGCCGGGCCTTTTGATCCCTTGGCTCTTGGTGCTCGTGGCAAGCTCGCTCGCGACGTTTTACCGCATCGCCGTTCCGGTCACCCGCGTGCGCAAACGACGCCTCTGGCCAGGCGCCGCCTTCGCGACGCTCGTCCTCACCGTCGCGACCTCGCTGTTCGGTCTTTACGTGAGCAAACTCGGGAAGTTCGCTCTCTATTATGGGTCGGTCGCGACCGTCGCCGTACTGCTCTTCTGGCTCTGGCTTTCGTCGCTGGCGATCTTGGCCGGCGCCGAACTGAACGTGCAGCTCGAAGACGCCGAAGCCGACCGGGAGCGCCATCGGCTCCGTCGCCACGCCGACGAAACCTAAGGCGTTCTAGGTAGCTGCTCGGAATTGCAATTTACACGGGATGTGATCAAAGCAAT
>DYPH01000104.1:0-8793 GCA_020720045.1 Sorangium cellulosum
CTAGCGGAACCGTCGCCGCCCCCTGGAGGGCGCTTTCGGGAAGTCCCGCACTGGTGACGAGCGCACGAGCGCGGGCGTCGTCGAGGCCGAGCAGCGTGGCGATCGGCCCCGCGAGCCGAAACGTGAAGAGGGGATCCACGCCGCTATTTTACGATCGGTCGCAGGATAGTTTTTCCATCCTTTTCAGTCACTTCGAAGTCGACGCGGCGCCCCTTGTGTTGAGCTTCAAGCTTCGCTTGCGAATCACGGACGCTCTTCGCGACTGCCTCCACGGTGAGGTTCGCCGTCGGTTCCCGCCGCGCCTGCTTCGCGGCGACGAGCTTGTCGAAGAGCTCACGAACGCGCGCATCCGAGATAGGGCCCGCCGGCGGGCGTGCCGCGGGGGCGGGTGCGGCGGCAGGACGTGCCGCGGGGGCGGGCGGTGGAGGGGCCGCCGGTCGCGGGAGGGGCGGCGCGGCGGCAGCCGGGCGTAGGGGCGGCGGCGCAGCCGGGCGGGGCAACGGTGGTGCCGCAAAGCGCGGATCGACGGCGGCTGCCATCGCAGGCGGCGGTTCCGTCGGGAACGTCATGTTTGGGTCGGTCTTTTCGTCCCATTCATCGGCGGGCGCCGTCGGGCGAACCGACGGTCGACGGAGCGAGTCCGGTCGTCGAATCGCATCGAACATGCCGTCGAGGTCGTCGCCGTTCATGCTCGGCGGAAGCTCCCAGGAGGCCGGATCGGCCCGCTCGGGGAGCGGCTTGAGCGCCTTCGCGGCCTCTTTCGCTGTCGCTTTCCGTAGGTGCCGTTCGTAGGTGCCGTTCTCGATCTGCTTGCAGATCCGCTGCCAGTAGCCGATGTAGGTGCCGAAGCGGGCCTGCACCTGGCTAAACTTGAAGCGAAGCGCGGTGTTGCGGATATTTTCCCGCAAGAGCACCGTGATCCTTCGCTGGAGATCCTCACGCCCCCTCATCGGCTCGATCTTCTCGAAGCCCATGAAATACTGCTCGTAAGCGACGCGCAGCTTGTCGATCCGCTTGTCGAGGTCTTCGACGTAGTCTGCGATTTCGTCGTTGGAAAAGGCCATGGGGAACCGGAACCGGGCGGCGCGGTAAGACGGGGCGTCCGCGAAAGCGGACTGGCCTCGAGAGAAGACAGGGTCCGCGAGTATAGAACGAAATCGGTGTAGATCGGGCGACTCTGTATGGCGAAGAATCCCAGCTCCCCGTCTACTGGTCCGACCGCCCGCGACGTCGTTGCAGCAACGCTCCTCGGCGGCGACGCGCCTACACCGCTGCTTCCCGAAGAGGTCGAGGCGACCCGGCGCCGCGCCGCCCGTCCGCAGGCCGTCCAGGCGTCCCTCGATCGCCTCGTCGAACAAATGCGGATCGCGAAGCTTTTTGGCGACACGAAGGACTTGGTCGCCAAGGCCCGTGAGGCGCGTGAGCTCGCGCCCGATGCCCTAGAGCTCACCTTCCAACTTGCAGAAATCATGCATGAGTCTGGAGACTTCGCGGGGGCTGAAGAGGCGCTTGCGGCCGCCGAAGCGAGCTTCCCCGGCGGGTCGCAGGTACATGTCTATCGCGCACGAATGTGCCGCACGCGGGGGGAGGCAGCCGAAGCGCTTCAAGCATTGAATGTCGCGATAGAAGCCTTTCCGCGCGACCTGCATGCGCGAAGGGAGCGGGCCGCGCTCTCGACGGAACATCGTGAAGCCGACTGCCGCGTGATTCTCGCAGCCGATCCGAACGACCGCGACGCGTTGCGGCTCCTTGCAAGTCACCTGGGGCATCTCGGAAAAACGAAGGAAGCACGGGTCCTTCTGGATCGCGCGATCGCGCATAGCCCCGCCGATCCCGACGCTCGCATCGCCCGCGCGCTCCAGGCGGACACCCCCGATGCCGCGCTTGCCGATTTCGATGCCGCGCTCCGCGCCGTTCCCCTCGGAGCGACGATTTACGCGTCCCGGGCCGCCTATTTTGCAGGGGTCGGCGATTCGTTCCGGGCCGCCCTCGACGGCGCCGCCGTTTGGGTGCTCGCACGGATCGGCGCACCGGTCCGCCCAGAAGAGATCGAACGGGCCCGTGGCTACCTCGCGGAAGTACTCCGCAAACCGCTTACCGGCGAGGAGCGCGCGACCCTCGCAGGCGCCGTCGCTGCGTTTTCGGAGGCGGTCGGCCCCGCGGAGGGGGCGATGTTCGCCGCCCTCTTCGCGGCACCCGTGCCTGACGCTTAACGCACGTAAACGGCCGCAAACGCAGGAAGATTCTTGTCGTTTCCGCCGTTGTAGCAGGCCACGTTCCCCGCCACCGTGGAGGAGCAACCGTAGCCGCCGACCCCGAGGTAGGAATTCGGCGAGTTGCAGTCGTTTTCATTGTTGCCCACGATGCCGATACGGACGATGCCGACGGAGAGCCCCTCCTGATTGCAATTCGCTTGGAGGGCGCTGTTCTGGATGAGGGAGAGCCAGGCATTGCGACCGAGGTTCGTCACCGCGCCCCCCTTGATGGCGGAACGGAGCGAGGTGCCCTTCAGCGAAATTTTCTTCTTTTGCGGCCCCTTCCCCTTCTCGGTCATCACGAGGAGAACGTCGTCAAAAGGGGTCTCCACGTAGCTGGCGAGCTTCGCTTCGGTGGTGTCGTCGGCCGCTTGACCTTCGTTGAAGAGCGTATCGTTCTCCCAGTAGGTGGCGAAATAGCCGAAGTTCGCCTTGGTTCCGTCCACCTTGAGCGCCAGCGTCCAGCCCCCCGCGTCCTCGGACATGTCGCACTGTGCCGCGAAAATATTTGTAGTTGAGAGAGTTTGCAGCTTGTACACGCCCGTCGGCAAACTCGGCCGCTCGGCATGTAACTCCTTGCAGGATGCAGGGACTTGGCACAGCCCGCCGCGGCACGTGAGGCCATCCTGGCAGTCACTCGTCCGGTTGCAGCTGTCGGCAAGCACGCACCTCGTCGCGCAGGAGCCGCCGCAGTCGAGGGCCCCCTCGTCACCGTCTTTGCGACCATTCTGGCAGTGATCTCCAGCATCTTCGGAGGCCGCGTCGATGGGCGACGAGCCATCGGGCGCGGGCGGGGCCGCGTCGGGGGCCGTCGGGAGAGCGGCGTCTCGTTGCGACGGCGCCCCACCGTCAGCCTCATCGATGGAGAGCGACAATCCGCAGGCTCCGAGCGCGACAACGAGGGGAAGCACTGCAAAAGTATCGCGCGTACTCATCATTGAAATAACCATGCACGAGTTTCGTCGCCGCGACAACTCCGGGTACGGTCGCGAGCGCGAGCAGGTTCGCGCAAATTCCACTCCCACTTTCGGAACTTTTCGTGCGGTCATTCGTTGGGAGGCGGGCTCACCGCTTCCGCAAAGGTAGACCCATGAAACGCACCCCCTTTCTCGTCACGTGTGTCGTCGTCCCTTCGCTCATCGGCGGAGGCCTTTATCTGGAGCACCGGCGCCGAGCGTCCGCAGACGTTCCGATTCCTGTTGCCGACGGCCGCATTGACGTCGAGCTCGACCAGGCGCCCCCGCAAAAGCGGACCGGGGCCCCAATTTCGCTGACGGCAAGCGACGGGAGCGGACTGAAGTTGGTGTCGATTCGTGCGGAGGCGCAGGTGGAGGGGCCGCTCGCATTTACGGAGCTCCACCTGGTCTTCGAGAACCCGGAGAGCCGGGTCCGTGAGGGGACCTTCACCATCGATCTCCCGGCGAGCGCGGAGGTTTCGCGCTTCGCCATGAAGATCGGGAGCACCTGGCAAGAGGGCGAATTCGTAGAAAAACAGGCGGCGCGTGTCGCCTACGAAGACTTCCTCCACCGGAAGCAAGACCCGGCCCTCCTCGAGCAAGGACCGGGGAACACCTTCTCGGCCCGCGTGTTCCCGATTCCGCCGCGCGGCCGGAAGGAACTGATCCTCACGTACTCGGAAATCTTGCCGGCGAGCGCCGCCTACCGGCTCCCGCTCCAGGGGCTCCCGGAAATCGGCTCGCTGAACGTCCGCGTTCACACACCACGCGGCCAGGCGCGCACGCACGAACTCGTTCGCAAGAATTTCTCACCGGCGGACGACTACGTGATCGCCGACAAGGGGGTGGTCGAAGGGCTTTCCGCCGCCGATTTGCGCGTCGTTACGGTGCGACCGACGGCCGGCGCCGGGGCCGCTGAAGAGCCGATCGGACCGACCGTCGTTCTCGTCGATACGAGCGCGTCGCGGAGCGCCGGCTTCGCCGAGCAGGCGGAAATGGTCGCCCAAACGCTTGAAAATATGGGTGATGTCCCCGTTCGCGTCATCGCCTTCGACCAGACGAGTGCCCCGATCTACAGCGGCTCCGCGAAGGGATTTCGCGCGGGGGGGCTCGAAAAACTTCGCGATCGGAAGCCGCTCGGCGCGTCGTCCCTCGAAGCGGGCCTGGCGGCCGTCGAAGGGATCGACAAAGGATTCGGCACGAAACGCCTCCTGCTCGTGACCGACGGCGTCGTGACCTACGGCGAGAGCGACGGACGGAAGCTCGCCTCCAAGCTGGAAGCCCTTCGCAGTCGCGGACTCGAGCGCGCCGACATCATCGCCGCGGGGGGCATCCGCGAAAAGGAACGGCTCGACGCCCTCGTCTCTGGCCCGCTCCCGAAAGCGGGAATCCTGGTCGACTCGGCCGAGGGGGGGAAGCGCATCGCAAAACGACTGTCTAAACCAGTACTTGCGAACGCGGAAATCGACGTCGCTGGCGCGATTTGGGTCTACCCGAGAAAGGCGGTCGGCCTCCAGCCGGGCGATCCGTTGGTGGTTTACGCCCAGCTCCCGAAAAACGTCAGCGGCACGAAGGTCACGGTCGGCACGCAGACCTTCGAGCCGAAGCTCGCCGAAGCGCCGATGGAGCTCGTCGAGCGCGCGTGGGCAAAGGCCAAAATCGCTGATCTTGCTGCCCATTCCGAGGATGCCGCCGATGCAAAGGCGCAGGCGATCGAGCTGTCGAAGCGCTACCGCGTCCTCTCCCCCTACACGTCGCTCCTCGTGCTGGAGAACGACTCCGACTACGCCCGTTTTCACATCGATCGCGAGGCAAACGCGAACGTCCTGGGCTTCAAGAACGGCGCACTCGTGCGCCTAGACGGCAAGAATCGCTGGGAAAACCGCTTCGACGATGAAGAGGAAGAGCCCGCCTCGGACAAGTCTGACAAGAAGCCGGCGACGCGGTCGAAGGGCGAAGGTTTCTTCGGGTCGAAAGACGAAGAGAAGCGCGTCACGAAGGAGGCGTTTGCCGGGGCCGAAGAGGCGCCGGCCGCGGCAGCACCGGCGGCGCCCGCACCAGCCCCCCCGGCAAACCGCGCGCAAGGGGCGAGCGGCAACATGTTCGGCGGCGAAATCGGCGACGGCTTCGGCGCCGGCGGGCTGGGTGGCTCGGGGGCCGGCGAAGGGGGCGGTGGCCGTGGCGAAGGGATCGGCCTTGGTGGCACCCAAACGCTCGGCCACGGCGCAGGGACGGGGACTGGACAAGGGTACGGAAATGGTGCCGGCCGTGGCACGCCGGCGCCACGACCGGGAAGCGCCCCCGTAGGGAATGCTCCGAGGGAACCGGCGGCAATTGCGGCACCGACGGATCGAGCCCCCATGGCGGCCCCCCTCGGCACGACCACGGCAGGCGTAGCGCCCGCCGCGCCACGCATTCAGCGCCCGGATGTAAGGGGCCGGATAGATTCGATGACCACGGACGACGGCAGCATTGCGCTGCGGGGCGCTCCGCAAAAAGCGACCCTCGATATGAGCTTCGAGGGGAAATACCTGGCGGTTCGAACGGCGCTCGCCGAGAACGACGCGATCGGCGCACGCCGCAAAGCCGAAGCGTGGATCGAAGCGCAACCGGGCGAAGTGCTTGCCTACATCGCGCTTGGCGACGCGACGGAAGCCCAAGGCGACTGCGAAACTGCCGCGCGCGCCTACGGTTCGATCATCGACCTTTTTTCGTTCCGCGCCGATCTCCGTCGCTTCGCCGGGGAACGGCTCGACCGGCTCGGTGTATCCTGCAAGGAAACGAAGGCCCCGAAAGAGCGGGACACCGTCGCCGACGCGCGCCTGCTCGCCCTCGATAACTTCCGCGCCGCTCGCGACGATCGCCCCGACCACCCGGCGAGCCACCGCCTCTACGCGATGGCCCTTGTCCGCGCGGGGAAGCTCCCCGAGGCCTTCGAAACCCTCGAAAAGGGGCTTGGTCGCGGCTACCCGAGCGGCCGTTTTCGCGGCGTCGAACAGATCCTCAAGGAGGACATCGGCCTCGTTGCAGCCGCGTGGAAGGCAAAAGATCCCATTCGTGAAAAAGAAATCAATCAGCGGATGGCGGCCATCAATGGCACCCCGGAAACCGGTCCCTCGACGCGTTTCGTTCTTGTGTGGGAGACCGATGCAAACGACGTAGACTTCCACATTTATGACGGAAAGGGCTACCACGCCTATTACGCAAACAAGGGGCTCGGAAGTGGGGGAAAGCTCTACGCCGATGTGACAACGGGGTACGGTCCGGAGTGTTTCACGGTGCGCGGAGAGGCGAGCAAACTCGCTTACCCGTACACCCTTCAGGCCCACTACTTTAGCCGAGGCCCGATGGGTTACGGCATGGGGAAGCTTGAAATCATTGAGCATGATGGCAAAGGCAAGCTCACTTTCCGCGAGCGCCCCTTCGTCATCCAGAAGGATCATGCCTTCGTCGATCTCGGAACCTTCGACCAAAAGTCGGCCGACTGAACGCGAGGCGCGCGTACGTTGCTCTACGAAGCGACCCTTGAACGAGGGTCGCTTTCTTCTTTCATGGCTTCGTCGAAACAAGATGCGGCAATTCGCCGCGAAAGACTTCGACAAGGAAGCGATGAACGAGGGCGACGCGCGGGACTTCGGCGAGCCCTTCAGGAACGACAAGCCAGAGTTCATCCACGGGAAATGCCGGGAGCTTTTTGAGAAGGGCGGCAGCGAGCGGAAGCGGTACAAGGCCCCACACGGGCGCGTAGGCATCCGGGGCGAGGATAGCGCCGGCGCCGGCCCGGGCGGCGGCCAACTGGGCGGAAAACTGGGAGGTTCGCAGAATCGGGGCGACCTCGGGCGCTGCCTTTTCAAGCCACCGCGCGCCGACGAAGGGAGTCCCCGCAGGCCAACCAACCCAGGGAATTTCCGCAAGATTTCGCAAGGGTTTTCGAGGCATACGTGACGGAGCCACGAAGATCGAGGACACAGTCCGCCGCACGCGGAGACGACGGAGGGGCCCTTTCTCCGGCTTGATGGTGCGGAGGGCAAGATCGGCCTCCCGCGCGGCGAGGTCGACCACCTCCGTGCGCGAGTCGAGGACGATGCGGAGACCAGGATGGAGGCTCAAGAGCCGCGGCAAGAGCGGCGCCAAGAAGGACTCCGCAAGGCCTGGTGGGCAGGCGATACGCACCTCCCCTTCGACGGCATCCCCCACCATCGGCGCCCGCCCGAAGCGGTTCGCCGCTCGGAGCATTTCGGTAGCAATCGGGGCCAGTTCCTCAGCGGCCGGGCAGGCAACCAGGCCGCGCGTACTTCGCAAAAACAGAGGTGTTTCGAGGCTTTCTTCGAGGCGCGCGAGGCGACGACTGAGCGTGGAGGCATCAACGCCAAGTCCCCGCGACGCCTCCGCAAGCGACCGGTACTTCCCCTCCTGGGCGATGAGCGCGGCAAAGAGGCGGATATCTTCCCACGAGAGCGACGCGGCGGAGACGGTCATGCAGAGGCGCAAGGCTATCGTGCATCGATGCGGGTAGCTAGCCCGGCGCAGAAGGGGCACCGTCTCACCCATGCAAAGCAAGACGGTCGCGGTGTGGGGAGCCTTCGGCACGATCGGCCGGAGCGTCGTCGAGGCGCTCAAGAGTGATTCTTCGATCCGACTCCGCGTCGTCGGAAGAAGTGCTTCAAAACTCGCAGAGGCCTTCCCAGATGCTGCAATTGAAAAGTGCCCAGCCGACCTTACGACGGAGAGCGGCTGTGAAGCGGCCGCGGCCGGGGCCGACGCGGTCATCTACACGCTCGGTTTGCCATATACGGCCAAAGATTTCGCTCAGTACCCGGCGATGATGTCGCGAGCCGTCATGGCGATGAAGGGCGCTGGTACGCGCCAACTCGTCCATATTTCCAACGTCTATCCCTTTGGGCGCCCCGAGGATGGAAAGCTCGTTTCGGGACTCGTTAGCGAAGAACATCCACGAAATCCCTGCAGCGTCAAAGGGCGCTTTCGGAAGGAGCAGGAAGATGTCGTCCTCGAAGCACACACCGCGTCAGGGCTCACGACGACGCTGCTTCGACTCCCAGACTTCTACGGTCCCCACGCGGAAATGTCGCTCGCGCACCAGATCTTCGATGCGGCGGCCCGCGGAAAAGCGGCCGATCTCTTTGCGCCGATCGATACTCCGCATGAGTTCGTGTTCACGCCAGACGTCGGCCCCGTCGTGGCGCGGCTCCTCGCAACGCCGGCCGCCTTTGGGACCGACTACAACCTCGCTGGCCCAGGCTCGATCACCGTCGAGGCGTTCGCGAAAGCCATCTACGAAGCTTTCGGAGTTCCTCTAAAAAAGCGCACCATCGGCAGTTTTGGCCTGCGCGCCCTTGGGATCTTCGTGCCGGTTCTACGCGAGTTCGCCGAGATGAGCTACCTGCAGAGTACACCAATTCTGCTCGATGATCGAAAGCTCGTGGCAGCCCTGGGACCGCTCGCCAAGACGAGCTACCTCGACGGGATCGCAAAGACGGTCGCGGCCATGAAGGGCCGCGCGTGAAGGGCGGCCATGAAGGGCCGCGCGTGAAGGGCGGCCATGAAGGGCCGCGCGTGAAGGG
>DYPH01000104.1:8893-23822 GCA_020720045.1 Sorangium cellulosum
GGCGGCCATGAAGGGCCGCGCGTGAAGGGCGGCCATGAAGGGCCGCGCGTGAAGGACTATTTGACGAGGCGCGCGAGGCGAAAGGCGATCTCGAGCGCTTGCCGGTAGTTGAGGCGCGGGTCGCAGGCGCTCTCAAAATTGCGTGCAAGATCTTCTTCTTCCACGCCGGCGCCCAAACATTCGGTGACGTCTTCCCCGGTCAATTCGAGGTGGACGCCGCCAAAGATGCTGTTGCACCGGCGGTGGGTGGCGACGACCTCGTCGAGTTCCGTAACGATGCGATCAAAGCGTCTCGTCTTCTGACCACTCGCGAGCTTCTCGCCATTTCCATGCATCGGATCGGCGATCCAAAGGACGCGGCGTTTCGTCGCCTGAATCGCAGCAATCAATGGCGGAAGTACCTCGGGTGCTCGCCCGGCGCCGAAGCGAGTGATCAGCACGATCTTGCCCGGGAGATTCTCCGGGTCGAGGACATCGAGGAGATCCAAGAGCTCGCCGGGCGTCGTTGTTGGGCCGATTTTAACGCCGACGGGATTCCGAATTCCCCTGAAAAACTCAACATGTGCGTGACCGAGCCTGCGCGTCCGCTCGCCGATCCAGGGAAGGTGCGTGGAGAGGTTGTAGTAGCCGTCCCGGCGGGGGACGGTGCGCGTCTGGGCCGCCTCCCAGTCGAGGACGAGGCCTTCGTGGCTCGCGAAAATGTCGGTTCGAAAAAGATCGGAAAGCGGGCGCTCACCGAGGGTCTCGACGAAGCGAACGGCGTCACGAAGCCCGTGGGCAATTCGCGTGTATTCCGCACGCAGTTCCGGCGAGAGGGCGGCGTGGGAGAGGAAGGAGAGGTCGCTCTGGCTCGGCTCGGCGAGGTCGGAAAAGCCGCGCGTGCCGAGGGACCGCACGAAGTTGAGGGTCGCCGCCGCGTGCGCATAGCCGTCGAGGAGGCGACTCGGATCGGGGCGCCGCGCCGCCGTCTCAAAGGGGGCCGCATTGACCAAGTCCCCAAAATACGAAGGCAATTCGACACCATCGATCGTCTCCGTCGGGGCACTTCGTGGCTTGCCGTACTGGCCGCCGAAGCGCCCAATGCGGACGACGGGCCGCCGACCTTCGTGGACGAAAACGAGGCTCGCCTGGAGCAGGACCTTGAGCTTCGCCGCAATGTCGTTGGAGGTGCAACGATCGAAGGTCTCCGCGCAGTCGCCCCCCTGAAGGACGAAGCGCTTCCCCTCCTGGGCCTCGGCGAGCTCGAGGCGTAGCGCCTCGATTTCCCAGGATGTGACGAGGGGTGGCATGCGCCGGAGCTTGTCCTTTGCCGCCGCGAGGGCAGCCGCGTTCTCAGTTCCCCAAGGAATTTCCTGAAGAACGGGGAAGCTCTGCCAGGAATCGGGGGACCAGGGGCCGCGATGCAAATCCGAATTCACACGCAGAGCCTTACCGGAATTCCCACGGGGCGCGTTAGGAGGCGCTCATGGCGATCGAATCGGCGGCGCGCGTATCGACAGAATCAAACCCGAAAGAATCGCTCATACTTGCGCTTCTTGCAGGTGTTCAATTCGTCAATATCCTTGATTTCATGATGGTGATGCCGCTCGGACCGATGTTCGCGGCGGGCCTCGGGATGCCGCTCTCACGCGTCCCCATTGTTGCTGCAAGCTACACGATTGCCGCCGGGATCTCCGGGTTCTTGGGCGCTTTTTTCCTCGATCGCTTCGACCGCAAGCCGGCCCTCCTCACTTGCCTCGTCGGCCTCTCCGTCGGAACCGCGCTCGGCGGATTCGCCCCGAACGTCCCCATGTTGCTCGCTGCGTGCGTGATCGCTGGTGCGTTTGGTGGGCCGGCAACTTCGCTCTCTCTTGCCATTGTTTCAGACACCGTTCCTGCGGAGCGTCGCGGCGTTGCCATCGGAAAGGTGATGACCGTGTTCTCGGTGGCGAGCGTGTTCGGCGTGCCGACTGGTCTCTACCTCGCCGCCCTCGGCGGTTATCGCCTCCCCTTCTTCGCCGTCGGTGCGCTTGGCGCCGCGATCGCGTGCGGCGTCGCCTTCGTCCTGCCGAGCTTTCGAGGTCACCTCGCCCCCCTCGAGGTCGACACGACCGCGATGCCGGTAACGAACGAAGCGAGCGGCGGGAACGTCTACCGGGAGGCACCCAAACGCCCGGCACCGCCAACATTCCGTAGCCTGGCGCGGCCCCGCGTACTCGGCGGGCTCGGCCTTGTGGCCCTCGTCTGCGTCGCCGCGTTTGTGCTCATCCCCAGCATCGCCAGCTACCTCACGGCGAACCTCCACGTCCCGCCGAAGCGACTCGGTGTACTTTACATGTGCGGCGGCCTCGCGAGCTTCGGCGGCACGCTCCTCGGCGGGCGCCTCGTCGATCGCTTGGGGGCAGGGATCGTCGGTGGGGTGGCCACCGCGACGGTCGCCGCAGCGGTCGTTCTTGGCTTTTACGAGAACCCGCCGATCCTTCCGCCGTGGGGGATCTTCGTCGTCTTTATGCTCGGAAACAGCTTTCGAAACGTCTCTCTCTCTACCGTTCAATCGAAGATTCCTGCCGCCTTCGAGCGCGCCCGGTATGGGTCGCTCCAGTCGTGTGTGCAGCATCTCGCCTCGGGATTCGCGGGCCTTCTTGCAGCGAAAATCCTTACAGAAAATGAGAACCACGAGCTCGTCGGGATCCCGACGGTTGCAACCGTCTCGATCGCGCTCTCGGTCGTTGTGGTCCCTTGGATGTTCTTCCTCGCACGCGCCGTTGAGATGCCGAAAGCGCCTTTGACGGCTGCCCAATAGTGCATTGAAAGAGCGCAGAAAGCGGACGCGCCTCCGAAAATCGCGTACCGTCCCGCCATGCGGATTTTGGATCGCGGGATCGCCGTCCTTGGGGCGGCCCTGGTGCTCGGGGGCGTCGCGCTGGCGATGCAAAAGCAGGCGACCGACGGCAATGCCCGAGGGCGCATTTCGGCGGAACCTAGGTCTACGAAGATCGGCGACTCAAAGGGTAAGTCGTCGCAATTCTTTTTGCTTGAGAGCACACGCGACGTAGACGCCAACGGCGATCCGGTCGCCGTTGTGCAGAGCGACGTCGTCGCCATTGAGGTAGCCGCCAGCGGGAAAATCGCGAGCCGTCGCGTCGTCGGGAGTGTCCCACGGTCGCCGCGGGGGTCGGTGCGAGGCGTCGTTGATGGCGCAGGAACGGTCTTTGTAGTCGCCAATGAAGAAGACCGCGATTTTGGTGCATCCCTCTACAAGGTGGACGGCGGACGCGTCGTCAAACTCAGCGACGGCGCACTCCGCGGCTCACGCCCGCTCGTCGCGAATGGTGTAGTATACACAGAACTTGGCGCCGAGGGGGCTGCGCACGACGGGGAGGTACGTGTCGACGATCTCCTGGTGGCCGCCTTCGATGCTTCCGGAGCAAAGTCCATTATTTACGCAGGCCGAGCCTTCGCGCTCCACCTCGCCGGAACCGACCGGGACGGCGACCTGTTGATCTACGACGTACGCCCCGACGGCGCCGCCATCGTCACGGTAAGCAGACAGGGGCGCGTGCTTCGGCGGGACTCGGTAGAGCCGTTCGCCCGAGATTTTACCCGGGACGGAGAACGCCTCGTGTTCGCCAATCACACACCTTCCACGCCCGACCACGAGACCCCCTGGACCGTCGAGGCGCTCGACCTCGTGCATCATACACAGACCGTCCTCCACGAAGAGCGTGCCTTCCAGCCGGCGCCGTTCGCCTTCGACGGGACGACCTGGTTCACGGCGAGCAGCCCGGAAAATGGGAACGAAACCCGCATGTTTCGCGGGCGAGCACCGGCGCCCCTCGCCGCCGCCGCGTTCACCGCGATGGAAGCGATCGACGCTGCGGGGGCCCACGCCCTCGTACGCCACGAGGAGGCCCGCGGGGACCGCCTCATGTTCGTCGACTTGAACGGCGCGACGGAGACGCCCCTCGACGAGGATGGCACCATGCGGACCGTCCTTGGATTTGCCGGTGGGGAGGTCGTCCGATGAATCGGAACCTATCCTATTCACTGGCGATTCTCGGCGCGGCGCTGCTTGTTGCTGTGCCGCGGGAGGCGCGCGCCCAGTATTGCCCGAGCTACACGCCGGCCATCTCAAACTGCGGAATCAATCCGGTTTCTGGCGTAAATCCGACGACGGCGGAGTGGCAGCAGATCTTCGCAAGAGTTGGCGCTGGAAAGGCCTCCTGGGGGACGGCTGGGCCCGATATTTCCACGATGGGGAGCGGCTGCGGGAAGCCGACGCCGTCGACGCAGGTGCCGGCTCATTTCCCCTGCGATGTGTTGTTTGCCATCGCCTACCAAGAAAGCGGGTGGAACCAGTTCTGTAAGCCGACCTCCCCCTCCTCTCAGGTCGGTCAGCCGGTGCGCACGATCGTCTCCTTCGATTGTGGCTACGGCGTTGGCCAGGTCACCTCCGGGATGCGAAAGGGGGAAACCCCCTCTTTTGACCGTGCACGCGTCGCCGCAGAAGCGACCTACAATCTGGCGACCGGCACACGCATTCTGCGTGATAAATGGGCGGCGACGGGCTGCGTCGGCGACAACCTTCCCGAGGTCATTGAGCACTACTACTACGCGCTCTGGGCCTATAACGGTATCGCCTATTCAAACAACCCAAACAACCCAAATAAAAAGGCCGGTAGAGCCGTCTACAATCCGGCGAAAGATTCCGGCAATCAAACAAGCTGGACCTACCAGGAACGCCTCTTTGGCATGGTCGAGTACCCCTCCGGGGGCCGCTGGCGGAGCCAGGCGCTCGCCTATCCGAACCGCGCCAACATCAGCACAGCTGCCGGAAATATCACGACAAAGCTCGCCGACACCCCCGAGCCGACGTGCGCGTCCCCCACCGATTGCACGACCCGTCGCGGCGTCCATCGCTCGCAATGCATTGCGGCGCCGGTGACCGACGCTGGCACCGTCGTCGACAGCGGTAGCCTCCGCGACAGCGCCGTCGATGCCACCTCGCCCGATGCAACCGTCGACTATCCGGGCGGACCTTTTCCGATTGAGACACCCGGGAGCGAGCGCCAAAGCAGCGGATGTTCCTGCGAAATTCCGCTTGCAGATGGCGGCGCGTCCGCGGGGATGATCGTGAGCGGCCTCGCACTTCTCCTCCGCGTCTTCCGACGCAGGCAACGGGTAGCGTCGTGATTCGCGCGCGACGATTCGCGGGGATTTGCCTGTTCCTGGCGCGGGTCGCGGCGTGCGGCGAGAAGCCCCGCGTTGACCGGCCACCAGCGACGATCCCCGTCGAGCGCCCGCCGCCAGCAAATTCGCTAGCGATCACCTCGGCGCCCCCAAGCGCAACGACCCCGCCGGCACCCCCTCCGAACGATCCCGTTCCGCAGACGCTCGCAGCGACCGGGGACCCGTGCACGAGCGACAAGGAGTGCACGCTCCTCTACGAGCCGGGCGGCTGCTGTTCCTGCGGGTACGTCCTAGCCCTCACCGTGCAGTCCCTCCACGAGCGGGCCCGCGAGAGCCTGCCGAGCAAGCATTGCGAGCTCGCCCACTGCGCGAAACCTCAGTGCAATGGCCCGGGGATCGAGGATTTTCGGCCGGTCTGCATCAACCACTCCTGCGGCGCCGTTCGGCGCTGAGGGCACCTCGCGTTTGTAGAGAACTCCGCGCCGTCTCCCGCTTTGCGGACGGGCGCGCGTGGCGAGCGGCGTGGTATGCGTCGCGTCATGAGCTACACCGTTGCCATCGTAGGGGCCACCGGAGCCGTCGGACGCGAAATGCTGCGCGTCCTCGAAGAGCGCGATTTTCCTATCAAGGAACTCCGCCTGCTGGCGAGCCCGCGGAGCGCCGGCCTCGAGCTTCCCTTCCGCGGCGGCGCCGTCGCAGTCACCGCGCTCACCGCCGAGTCCTTTGCCGGGGTCGACTATGCGCTCTTCTCCGCGGGGGCGTCGGTCTCCCGGGAATTCGGCCCGATTGCAGCGGCGGCGGGGGCCGTTGTCATTGATAATTCAAGCGCTTGGCGCATGGATCCCGAGGTACCGCTCGTCGTCCCCGAGGTGAACTTGGCGGCGGCTCAGGTGCGCCCGAAGGGGATCATCGCGAATCCGAATTGCTCGACGATCCAAATGGTCGTCGCCCTGAAACCGCTGCATGATGCAGCCAAATTGGTCCACATCACGGTGGCGACCTACCAGGCGACGAGCGGCAAGGGGCAGGCGGCGGTGACCGAGCTCCGTGAGCAGGCGCGCGCGGTGCTAGCCGGCGAAGAACCGAAAGCGACGGTCTTCCCGAAGACGATGGCGTTCAATGTCATTTCTGACTGGAAAACGGGCGCCGACGACTACTCGGAAGAAGAGTGGAAGATGGTGCACGAGACACGAAAGATTCTCGGAGATGCTACGATTTCCGTTTCACCGACGACGGTGCGGGTACCGGTAGAAAACGGCCATTCAGAGGCGATTTGGGCCCGTTTCGAGCGTCCGCTGCTGCCGGAAGAAGCGAAAGATCTGCTCGATAAAGCTCCCGGGGTAATCTTGGATCGCAGCGCATATGTGCCCGGCGGCGGACCGGATCCACGAATGGCGACCGGTCGCGATGAGGTCTTTGTCGGTCGCGTGCGCGCCGACGTCGGTACTCCCGGTGGTCTGTGCCTTTTCGTCGTCGCCGACAACCTCCGGAAGGGGGCGGCGACGAACGCGGTGCAGATCGCGCTCGGCCTCGCAGGCCTCCCCTACTGACGGCACGATTTTCGTCCCCCCAACCGGCGCGAGGGGGCAGAATTCGGGGTAGTCTCCGCCGCGTGCGTCGCCTCCCCCTGATTCCGCTCCTGCTTGTCGCGTGTGGACGTCCCGATGCGCCGGCCCTGGCGCCATCTACCGGGCACCTGGAGGCGGCCCGCGAGGTGCGGCCTCCCCGGGACGACGCCGGGGACAAGGACCCAAAAAGCTCAAAAGCAAGGGAACTTGGCAGCGTCGCGCGCTGGGTACCGCGGCCAGAGATTCTCGGCGCGGGGACCTTCGCCAGCGAGGAACGGGGCACCTTTCGGACGGCGCTCGCTGGCATCCGCGTCCAGCGGCTCGCCGACGGCAGCGTGCTCACCTCGGAAGACCGCATCCGCGACGAATTGTTGCAAATTACACAGATTCCGCGCTGGCTCGGGAGTGGGTACCTGTTCCTGACGCGGAACGAACTTTCCGTCGCCGCCGCCTTCACCGCGCCGCGAAAGACGATTCTTAGCCAGCCAGGGAGCCTCCAGCGGGCCTTCGTCGGCACCGATCGCATCTTCGTGACAACGAGCGGCGGCGCGATCACCGCCTTCGACGCACGCACCTTCGTCGAGGTCCCGACGGAGACGCTCCCCGGCGTGCCGTGGCTCTCCTCGTATGCAGCAAAAGATGCGGCGCGCGCGATTGCCGTCTTCGATTTGCTCGGCCCCGTGCGGACGACCGACGGCGGCAAGACCTGGCAGCGACTCCCGATCGCGGCGGCGATCTCGAAGGTCGACGTCATTCGTGACACGTTTCTACTGCAGGAAGCGTCCGAAAATGGAAACAATGCCAACACGTTGCGCCGCTTTGTCGTCGATGAGGACGGGAGCGCGCGGCTCGCTGGTGATGCGGCGTCCCTCGATGCCGTCGTCGCCCCGAAGTCCGCAGGAAAAGACCTGCTCGTCGCCGCCATCGAGCGCGGCGTAGCGACGGCATCTACGAAGGAACTCGAGAAGTTGCAGGCTCCCATTCCGACGCCCACTACGGCGCTCGAAGAAGGCCGGCCGAGCGACGAATCCCGGGAGGCGCTCGTCGTCGATGGGGCAGACCTGGTTCGCCTCGATCTTCGCCGCGGGGCCATCCTAGAGCGCGCCGCATTTGCGTTCCCGCCAGGTACCGGCCGCTGCGTTGGAACGACGCTCGCGACGCAGGAATTTGCCGCGCCTGCGCCCGCAGCAGGTGCTCGTCCGCCCGGAACCGCCCAAGGCGGTGAGGAAACGGCGAGCACGAATGCAGGTGCAACCAAACCGGCAGTTCGGCCGAAGAATGCGGTCGGATTCCTCTGCGAAGGGGCCGACGGCGGAAGCTGGATCTACCGGCTCAATGACGGAAAAACGCCCGTTTTGCTTCGACAATTCAAGCACGGACGAACCATCGTCCCTTCGGGAAACGGACTTCTCGTCGTGAAGGGGCCTTGCGCCGTCGACGGGCGCCAACAACCTGCCGAGCACCGGTATTGTTTGTTTGAAGGGGGCGAGGCATTTCGTGATGTCGACGTCCGCGGCGACGTCGGCGGCGAGCGCCTCGTCGCCCTCGGACGAGGGCGTCTTGCGGTGATCACGCCGAGTCACGGCGTCCTCACTTCTGCGCGACTGACGGTGCTTGAAAACGGCACCGCGCGGACCGTCCCCTTGGAATTCAAAGACTCCGACGAGCGCGCACGCCAGGACGCCAAGAGCGGTTTGTGGCTCGATGGGTTCCAGGAGATCGCGCCAGGGATCCTCGCCGGCTGGGCGGAACTGGGCGGATATTACACCGGAATTCGTTTTGACCTTACCGGTTCGGGGACCCTCTACCGCGCCCCGAGCGACCGGGGAAATGGCACTGTTGGCGGTCGCTATGGCTTCTTCCGAAGCCTGAACCTGCGCAGCTTCGAGACGACCGATTTCGGAAAGACGTGGAAAGAGGCCGACGCGCCGGCCCTCGTCGGCGCCGCACGCCCGAAGTCGCTCGCGTGCAGCGATGTCGGCTGCTCGCTACCGGGGTGGCTACGCGTCGGCTGGGGGGTCGCGCCCGAAAAGGAAAAAAGCAAAGAGATCGCTAAGATCAAGCGACCGTCGTCGACGGTGACCCCGTCCTTTTCGAGCTTCCGTTTCGTCTGCGAGCGCGGAAAGAGCTACGTTCCCCCGCCGCCGCGCGCCGAAAAGGCGTTCGACGACGAAGGCGACGACTTCCGCGTCGGACGGTTTCGTGGCGGCTTTGGGTACGGCGGAATGGGGGGGCCGAACGAGGAACTCCTGGTGAAGAAGCTGACCGCCTTCGGCGGGTCCCCAGCACCGATCCTCGGGGTCGACGACCGGGGTGCCGAGATGGGGGCCCGGCGAGCCATCAGCAACGAAAGCACAGATAGTGCGCATATTTACGCCTGGGGACCGAAAGGCACCGACTTCACGCAAAGCGGGCAACTCGAGATCCGGTGGACGCCGCTCTACGCGGAAGGGCTCCACCCGCGACGCACTGCCCGGGTGCGCCTCCCTCAGGCCTTCGCCGACCTCATCCCTGGCCTTTCCGCGTTCAACGGAGGCGGCTATGCGAACTTCACCCTCGTCGACACCGGCGACGACCGCCACGCGTTGCTTCACACGACCCGCTACGGGATGCAGCAGGGCTCTGTCGTCGCCCTCCTGGACGCGACCGGCGCACCGACCCTCGTTCGCCGGGAAGGGGGCGACCCGTTGCCCCCCATCGAAGACGCCACCCGCCTCGGCGGACGCCTCTATGTATCGGCACAACCTTCTGAATTTCCGCCGGAAAGCGTACTCTACGAGGTTGACGGCGGCACCGCTCGTGAGGTCGCCCGCTTCCCGCGCTACACGAAGGATGGCCCCGCCCGGGGCCAGCAGCTCCGGCTCGCGCGGAGCACCGATGGCAACCGCCTCGGCCTGGTGGTGACCGGGCGCCCGGCAAGCGTCGCCGGGACGCCGAGCTACTGGGTCGTGCCGTTTACGCCCGACACGCGCGAGTTCGGAACGCCGTTTTACGCGGGGGACAACGGGTTCCGAAACTTCCGCGATGTGCCGGTCTGCAGCGCCGCCGACGACGGCTACAGCCTCGATATGCCGATCCCAACCGCCGCCGCGCTCGATGCGGGTGGTGACCATGTGAGCATGTCGTCCCTCGAGGGGCGCGTTCGCCTCTCGAGCGAGAAGCTCTGCATCGAGGCGCTCCAAGGGCTTGCAACCCATGAGAAAAACACCTTCGGGTGGACGGCGGGGGCGGGGCCGGCCATCCCCCTCGCGACCCTCGAAGGGGGCGAAGGGCGCATCGCCTACTCGTGCCGGAGCGCCCGACCGTGATTATTCCGATCGGTCTATTGATTCGTGCAATCAGTGCCGCTCAGGATGCGCAGACGCAGAGCGACATGGCCGCCAGTTCGCGGATGTACGACCAGCATCGCGGCCAGCAGTGGGCGCATCTGCTCTGGGAGGCATGCTCGAATGAGCGTGCCTCCTTGGTCGTCCTCGCCGATAACGATTGGAACGATTGCACCTTTGACGGAGTGCGGCTTTTTCATTTGCGAGGGCGCTCGTCGCTCTCGCTCGAAGCAGGCGGCTACCGCGGCAACGGCGGAGCGGCCCAAGGCCAAGGCCCCCACGGTTTCGTCGGTGTTTTCCCAGGTCGCCACGTCGTCACGACCGTATGCAACGGCTATCCGGCGACGATGACGATGGCGCTCCACCCCGGTGAGGCCTACTGCCTCCGACTCAACCATGCACGAGCCGAGTGGACGATTTGCCCCCGCGGTGAAACGGAACAAATCGTCGATCTTTTCTCAAAAAACGAGCTTCCGCTGCTCCCGTACAATCAGACAATCGCAACCCCTCTCCTTCAACGAGAAGCGCCTCGAACGGTCAAAGGGGCCCTGGATGGCTGTCTCGGACAATTGAAGCAGGTACGGACCTCCATCCTCGCGAACAATCGTGGGGGCACGCTCCACCATACGACGCTCGCCGGAAACGCGCTGTTGGGGGTGCCGCTCGAGAACTACGCCCCCATCACCGCCTACGTCGGCTTTGAAGCCTTCGAACTCGCTGGAAAAGGGAAGCTCCGGGAAGCCTGGGAACTCCTGCAGGCGGGGCTCTACGTCCTCCCCGACAACCCGACGCTCCTCTCGGCGCTCGGCCAATTTCAGCTCGGCGTCGGCGAAAAGGAGCACGGACGCGCGGCCCTCCGACGCGCCCTCGAGCGCGAAGCTGGCCTCGACGCCGACCTCCGCGCCCGGACAGAAACGCTTCTATCTAGCTGACTTTTCGAAATAATCTTTAGCTCAGAAGCACAAGATCGTCGCGGTGGACGAGCTCGGCCTCCTCGCCGGTTTCGGCGCGCTTTCCTGCATGATGCATGCATTCAACGTCGCTGGCGCGGGCGAGGCCCCGCCCGAGTTCACGCCCTTCGCCGTCGAGGATTCGCACCGCATCTCCAGCGCGGAAGGTCCCGCGGACTCCAAGGACGCCGATCGCGAGGACGCTGTTCGTGCCCCGTTGGACGGCCGCGACCGCCCCCGGATCGAGCACGAGGTCGCCGCGCGGACGCAGGGTGAATGCGATCCAGTGGCGCCGGGCACCCAGCGTTTTTGCTGCAGGGAAGAAGAAGGTTCCGACGTCTTCACCGCGCAAAATCTGGGAAAGAATGCCTGGTTCTCGTGCATCAGCGATGACGCAAGAGGCACCAAAGAGCGTCGCGCGGCGTGCCGCTTCGATCTTGCTCCCCATTCCGCCGGTTCCGACGTCGCTCTTCGTCGCACGAACGTGGGGGAGTGCATCTTTCGCCACGTCACGTACCGTCTTGATGCGGGCACCCTCGCCATCGAGTACGCCGGGCACATCGGAGAGAAGAATCAACAAATCCCCTTCAACGAGCGGCAAAACCATCGAAGAAAGGGCGTCATTGTCCCCGAACTTGATTTCGTCGACAGCGACAGAATCGTTTTCGTTCAATACGGGGATCGCCCCGGCGTCGAGGAGGGCGGTCAGCGCGTCGCGGGCGTTGTTCGCGCGAGTCCGATGGGAGAGGTCGGCGTGGGTGAGGAGGACCTGGGCGACTTCCAAGTCGGCGGCAGAAAAGGCCTCCTCGTAGGCGCGCATGAGGAGGCTCTGGCCGGCCGCCGCAGCCGCTTGCAACTTCGCGATTTCCTTGGGGCGAGTCTTGTAGCCGAGCTTCTTGGTGCCGAGGGCGATCGCTCCGCTCGAGACGATCACGACATGCTGGCCGTTCTTCCGAGCCTCCGCGCAGCCGGCAGCGAGCTCCGCATAGACGTCGGGGCGCGTAGCTAGGGTCTTCGAGCCGATCTTAACGACGATTCTTCGTGCTTTTTTGAGCTCTTGACCGCCATCATCGCGACCGCGCCCCTTCCCCTTCGTGGTCATTTGGCCCCCCGTTCCGCTGCGAGGGCGGCGTCGAAGCCCTCTTCGATGCGCGCCAAAAACCAGGGCGGTAGGCTCGCGACCGCCATGAGCACGCCATCGACGACCTGATCGCGCCCCTCGCGGAGCTCCTCGGGGGCGCGCGGGAGGTCCTTCCACGGCGACTGGGCTTCGAAGCGCTTCAACGAGAAAAGGATCGCGTCGTCGATGGCGGCATGCACCCGTTTTGCTTCATGAATATCGATACGTGCGCTGCCGATCGGGCGCGGACCGTCAAGCCAGCGACCGAGGAGATGCCCGAGCAAGTACGTACCGAGGACGGAAAGCGCCGGCGCGACGGCACCGACCGGCGTGAGGCGCGCCGCCAGGCGACCGATCCCGAAGCGGACGATCGGCCCGAGGACCTTCCCCGGCGTCCCAGCGACGGAGATCGGCGCCGCCAAAATAGCGCGTGCTTCCGGGGTGATGGCGAGGCCACGACGCGCGCAGAGCTCATGGACGAGCGTGCCACGCACCCGCTTCGCGGCGAGCTCCGGGAGCCACGGCAGCGGGAGGAGGTCGAGGGAGGCTCCGAGAATGCTGTAAGATGCAAGCGTTCGCTCGGAACCGCGTTCGCCTGGCGAGAGGACGCGCTCCTCGGTTGCCGACGTGGTGCGTGAGGGGGCTTCCGAAGACGCGTCGCGGTGCATAGTCGGACGCTTAGCGCATTTTGGGGGCGCTTCGCGGCTCGAGGACGAGCACGGAGACCCCAAGCGCAGTGCTGGCCGCTTGGAGGGCGGTGAGCACTGCGGCGCGCGCGACGTCGGAGAGGCCACGCCCAGGATTTTCTGCGACGACGGCGACGTTTCCGGCGGCGGCAGGCATCGCCGCAACGAGGGCGGCGGCGAGCGTAACCAGGCGTTGTGGCGCGAGCGGCAGGTCTCCGAGGCGCCGTTTTTCACCCGCAAGTCCGAAGGCAGCCGCAACATGCGCAAAGAGCGCCGGCGCAAGCGGGCGCCCAGCGAGCGCCGCCGAGGTCGTCAGGTAGTCTTCGACGGTTTCGCGGGGCGGGAGTGGCACGTCCGGCGAAGCGAGCACCACAGAAGGCACTGAAAACATTCCCGAAACCGGCTTCACAAGCCCAGCGAGGACTGCACCCAAGCCAGCTTCTGCGTCGTAAATGACCGCGAAGCGCTCCTCGTCGGCGACGGAAAACGAGATCGGTTCCGGCGCCGCAAGCCCGGGAACCACCACCGCATCGACCTGCCACAGCGCCATGCGTCGACCCTACCGCCCCCCTCCACGATCCCCACGCGAAAAGGGCCGCCGCACCTGCATCCGCGCTCACCGTTCCTCACCGTCTCCAGCGGGGCTCCCCGCTTCGTTGAACCTATACTGGCGCCATGAAGACGACCCACGTACCGCAGCGCCCGTCTTGGTTCGGGCCTGACGACACCGCAGCTTGCGTTGTCCTTGAGGGGGAAGTCCGTGCGCAGCATGCCTGGGGCGACAAAACGCACGCGCTCTTCCAAGAGTACGTCGCCCGCGAGCACCTCGACGGTCAGATGCCGGTCGTCGAGCTGCATCGGAACCACGGCATTCCGCTCGGTGCGGTCCGCAAGTGGATCGCGACGTTTCGCCTCGAAGGGCGAACAGGTCTCGAACGCGAAGCGCTCGCGGCGAACGCAAAAGCCAAGAAGCGTGCGGATGCACGGGCCGCAAAGGGGGCGACGCCTGCTGAACTCGACGAGCTCCGAACCATGATCGCTTCAAATGAGATCGATGCGCAGCGTCGCGCTTACGCCACCATCAAGGACCGCAACCTGGTCGCGCTCGTTCCTGCGATCGTCGATGCCGTGCGCTGGAAGGACGGCGACAAGCGACCGGGCGGCTGGTCGATCCAGAACGAACTCGAGCTTTTGGCAGAACTGAAGGCGAAGGAGGCACTCCACGAACTCGTCGCGTCGAAGCTGAAGATCATGCGTAGTTACTCGACGTGGCTCTCCGGGCTCCTCAGGAAGGCCGGCTGCGAGATCAGGGCGGGCGAACGGCCGCGCTCCGAGCACTATGCGGTGGGGGGCGAATGGTTCCTCATCCCCTCCTGACCCAACGCGCTCGTCGAGGGGCCGCTTTTCGCCAGCAAGTACAGGGGCTGCCGCCACATGCGCGAAAAAGGCCGCGGCGACTGCAACGACCTTCTACGACTCCGCGCTTTTTCAGCGGATTTGGCGGAGAGCAAGGGATTCCAAGCGAATCACCGCGCCGCTTCTTTTGCAGCATTTCGTGACCATCGCCAAAACCGGTAGACCGCTAGGTATGCCACTTGCTCGGAGTGGCCGCGGACGCGAGGCGGATCGCGGCCGAAACGAGGTACTTGAGCAGCTCGAAGCCGATCGGCGCCCCCTCGTACCAGGCGACCCACGCTGCAACAGCGAAAAGGCACCTCAGGGCGAAGTGCACGGCGATCGTCCACCGTGGCCCCGAAAGAAGGGCCCAATCGCTCGCAAGTGCAAGCTCCCCCGATACGTCGTCGAGTCCGGCGAGAGACGCGGCAAGGGAGGCGATGGCAAGGGCCGAAGCGAGCGCGGGACGGGGGCGGCGGGTGAACATTCTACTTACGTGGAAATCGGTCGGGCGATTGTGGCGGTTCTCAATCGAGCTTTCGGCGTTCGCGCGATTGCCTCCGCGCCAGCGTTTGCCGTGGTGCGGGCGACCGACGCCGGCCGCGGACGATCACGAAGAGCAGCGATTGAACGGCACGCCACTGGGACGCCATGAGCTCACGCGCTAGACCGCTCTCAGTTAAAGCTGAGCCTGTACCCGGCGAAGCGAACCCAG
>DYPH01000228.1 GCA_020720045.1 Sorangium cellulosum
AGAAGTTGGATCCGCCGTCAACGCGGCGGATCGATGCAACCCACGGGCGGTCTAAGCGTGGCGATCGTCGCACCGAGATGTTCTACGGCGAGGTCCAGGAGGTTGTAGGCGCCCCGGGAGACGGTTCTCGCCTCCGGTGCCGCGGCGAAACGCATCAGGAGTTCGCCCTCCAGCGCGCGCCTCGCCTCGGAGTCGCTCGCAGCCGCGGCCAACGCCTCAAGCAGCTCGCCATCACCGTCGAGAACGCTGTCGACGGGAATTCGGAGCGCTACGTCGAGCTCCCCTTGGTGAGTCACGACTCGTACCGTCCGTGCGAGCACGCTATCGCCGCGCCAGGCCGAGAGGGCCGCCTCTTGGTCCCCAAGAACGGCCACCAACGCGAGCGCGATCGCCTCCGCCACAACCACAGCGTGCGCGGTAGGCGGCTGCAACTGGCAGGCATCCGTGACGGCGACGAGCGACGGGTAGGCGTCAGCCCCGGCGACCTCCCACACGTGCCTCGCGATTTCTTTGCGAAGTTTGGGGGCGACCTCGGCGCCGCGTTCAAAAAATAGTGCGTGGTGACCAGGCAATTCGGCGCCCGGATTTCCGTCTGCGAACCTCCGAAAGCGATGGACGTCGCCTCGGCTCGAAAACACGAGAAGTCCGAAGTTCTCACGCATCTGGCCGATGATCGCGACCGCAGCGTCGCGGATGCCAAACGCCTCGATCGAAGCGGCGATCACGCTGTGCTCGGCGGGGATGATTGCCCAGGGCTTCGCACGGAAAAGTGCCGCCGCAGCCCGAAACAGCGAGGCGACGGCAGCCGCATCGACGCCGACCGATAGGTATGTCTCCTGCAACGCGTTCGTGGAGACCTCCGCGCCGTCTCCCGCTTCGCGGACGGACGCGTTCCCAGGAGCCTCGCCCATGCGGCTCTCACGTCCATCGTCAAACGCAGTGAGGAGCGTCGCTGCAAAATGGTCGAGCTCCGGCGTTTGCGCGCATACGACCTGAATCGCCACTTGACCTTTGGAGAGCGCTGCAGCGAGCGCGGGAGAAGCGACGCGAACCCGGGCAGGCGCCGCTTCCCCCGCTTCCGCGAGGGTTTGTGCCAGGCTCGAGCAGGCGCACGCAAGCAGCGTCTCGGCGCGGCCAAGTTCGTGGCAGATGACGTGGCCCTCGTCGGACATCCAAAACAAGGCGGCCGGTGCGTCGAAGTCGTCGATAGCTGGCAGACCAACAAGCCGACCGACCCACTCCCGCGGGGCCCAGCGGCCTTGCTTCGTAGCCGTCTTCTTCGTTGCCTTCTTCGATCCCATTCCGTCCTCGGTTAGCTACGGTTTGCGCCGCCGGTACGTCAAACCCCGCCGCTTCGAACGCCGAGGATCTGCCTCGTTTGTTCCCGGATGGCGGTCGCCCGGGATGTCGCCGTCCGAACGCCAGGCGCCCAGTCAACAAAGTGAATGGCGAGGGCCGACAGGCACGCCTGGCCGACGTGCGTTTCCGGTGCGAGCACCCCCTCCGCAATTCCGCACATCACCAGCGCGCGAAACTCAAAAATGAGTGCCGCAAAGGCCGCGTGGATCCGCGACGACGGGCCTCGCGGCGGGCTCTCCAAAAGAGCACGTGCAACCAGCCGCCGGGCATCGGGATGCGCGTAGAACGTCAATACCGCCGCATCGGCGAACCGGACCAGGCGCTCATCAAAGTCGCCCTCGGTTCGAAGCGCCGCGAAGCGGTCGCCGGTGACGGCCGCCAACACCTCGTCGACGACGGCGGCGTAAATCTCCTCCTTCGTCGAAAAGTACTGAAACAGCGCTGCCTTCGAGACCCCGACCGCGTCGGCCAGTTCGGCGAGCGACGTGCCATCAACGCCGCTCGCCGCAAAGAGCGTCCGCGCCGCACTCACAATTTGTTCGCGCCGAGAGCGCTTTCGAACGGGGGCGACGTCCATAGATAAAGGCACTCGGTGGCACACGCCGTGCCAACGGGGAACGGCCCCGCAATGGGCCGCGTCAGTCGAGCCCGCGAGGGCGCTCTTCAAAAAACGGGAGCATCCGTTCCAGCGCGCCGCCCCGACGAACCTGTTGAAGCATCACGCCTGCGACGTGAACCATCACGAAGGCCAACAAGACATACACGAGAGCCTCGTGCGACTGCCGGGCGACGAGGAGCTCGAGCTTTGGGGCTTCGTGCGTTTCCCCGCTCAGGTACTTCCACCACGCCCCCTGCACGCCAGTGACGACGCCGGCGCCCGCCACGGCGAAAATAGCTACGTAAAGCATCACGTGGACGGTTTGGATGACGCCGTTGTGCCGACGAGAGGCGACCGGACTCGTGACCGGTCCTCGCCGGCGGCCCGCGAGACGCATGAGGGTTAGGGCTACGAGCGCACCCCCGCCAAGGGCATGCAGCCTAGCGACCAGAAGGCGCCCCGACCCGTCCGCGGGAAGGTTGGTCATGACGAACCCGGCGGTCACCAGCCCAACCAGGACGGCGGCGCTCGTCCAGTGGAGCGCCATCGATGCGCGTGGCCAACGTTCGATTTTCATGGGTGATGCTCCTCGGCGCGACCGAGGTGGTGAACGAGCAGCACAAGATCGCCGGCGGCGTCGGGTTCGACGGAGTGCGGTACGTTTGGTGCCAGGAACACGGCGTGCGTGGCGTCGAGGTGGATGCGCTGTTCCCCCGCAACAACGGTCCCCGTGCCCTCCAGCGCAATGATGGTCACCGGCACCCCCGATTGGTGCTTCGGCAGGGGCGTCCCGCCGCGCAGCACGATGCTTGCGAGCTTCAGCACCGGCTCGTCGACGAGCACCCGCACCTCGCGAGGCAAGCCTGCGCTCTTGCCAACGGGGAGGTCGACTACCCGACTTGCCGGACCGACCGTCGAAGCGCTTCGCGCCGGAAGGGGGGGCGTCGCGCAGCCAAGCAGTGAAGCCGCGGCGATGGCGAATAGGGAGTTGTTATTACTTAGAAGTGTCACGTGGAATTCCTTCTGCTCGACGGAGGAGCGCTGGCGGGTGAACGGAGGAACACGATGAGGCTGTCCAGAACGGCGCGTGCCTCCGCGTCGCGGAGCGGGGGCTCCAACGGAGAGACGGCGAGCATCTGGACCACCGCCATCACGAGCAAAGCGAGTGTCTCCGCGCCCAAATCGCTGCGAAGTTCCCCCGTTCTTTGGCCTTCGCGGACGCCATCGAGGGCGAATGCCAAGGTCTTCTGCACACACCCTGCGAGGCGTGTCGAAGCGCCTTGGGGGAGCGCGAGACGAAATTGCTCGGAAACAACGAGCCGGAGAATGCCGAGTTGATTGCCGACCGCCGTGCTTCGAGCCTCGACGAACGTTCGGAGGCGTTCGACGGGGGGCAGCGAGGCAGGCGGGTAGGTGGCATCGAGGACCGCCTCGACGCGCGCCACGACCGCATCCAGGAGCGCTTCGATGGAGGCAAAATGCTTAAAAATCGCACCGCTCGAGAGACCGACGTGCGTCGCCAGGCTGCGCGTGTTCAACGAGGCGATGCCCTGCGTTGCGATGATTTGCAGCGCAGCATCCACCAACTCCAGGCGGCGATCGGACGACGTGCGGCGCGCGCGACCCATGCCAAGATAGTAAGTGCTTACTTGCTTAGCGTCAACCGCTTTCGTGGGCGAACGCGTGAAACACTTTGAAACATGCTGTTTCATTCTCTCCGGAGTGTTGGCTTCGGCCGACATCTTCCACGAATGCGTGCGAAACGTGTGGCGCAGCGTGTGCGTTCGTCATGCGGCTTCGCAATGCGGCGTTGCAACAATCGCCTGCTTGACGGGAACGCGTACGAGTGGGAGCTTTAAAGTCCAAGCGCCCGCTCGTAGGGGCGTCGCGCTCCGAAACGGTAAGAATGAACGAGACGCACCCACCTGCTCGTCCGCCCGGAACCGCCGCAGGTGAGGAAACGGCGAGCACGGATGTAGCCGGACGCTCGGAAGCGGAAGCGACGTTGCGCCTCGAAGCGTTCGGAATTGCGTTTCGAACGAAAA
>DYPH01000229.1 GCA_020720045.1 Sorangium cellulosum
TTTGGAACGCCTGACTTTCTGCGAAGAGAGTCAGGCGTTTGTCGTTTGTGCGCCTGTGTGAGAGCCGGCGCCGTCTCGGGCGTCGCCTCCGCAAGCAAGTTCGCGGGTCGACGCCGATGAGCGGGCCCGACGTGCGCGTGTCGCTCGGGAGCAACTCGCTTCAGCCGCCCGCGCTTGTGTAGTTGCGAAGGGCGTACTGAAAGAGCGCTCGCGAAGCGACGAAAGCAGCGCACGCCCCCGCGGTCGCGATTCCTAGCGACAGCAAAGAGAGCTTTCCGGTGAGCGCCTCGACGGGGAAGTTTGTCATCACCGCGAAAGGGAGCACGTAGGTGAAGAGGACCCGAACGAACCCCTTAAATACGTGGCGGGGCCAGCGGGCTCCATCGAAGAGCGACGTGAACAAATACACAAGGTTATCCGCGCGCACGACCCAAAACGCGAGGCTCGCAGCCACCGTGAAGATCGCGAACAAGTAGACGACCGCCCCCGCAAACGCCACCAACGCCGACGCCACCTGGGTAGGCGACGGGTGGATGCCATCCCGTGCGAGGCCCGCGACGACAAGCGCGATCCCCGCGATCAGGTTGGCGCTCCGCCACGGCTCGATGCGCTCCGTCGAGAGGAGGAGCTGCGCGTCCCGCGGGGCGAGGAGCACGAAGTCGAGGGTCCCCTTCCGGACGTGCTCCACGAGACGATTCAAGCTCGGCGTGACCGCCGTCTCGAGGACGCCGGTGAGAATCGTAAACACCCCCACGACGGCGAGCGCTTCGCCGAACGACGCCCCGGCGACCGTCGTACGATCGCGATAGACGACAAAGAGCGGAGCGATCGCCGAGCCGGTCCAGAACAATTCCAGCAGTGCGTCGACGAAGAAGTCGGCCCGATACTGAAGTTTCGCCAGGAACGCGGCACGCACTTGTGCGCGTACAACCGCCCATGCACCACGCCCCGCACGTCGCGGCCGGGAAGGGGGGAGGGCTCTCATCCGCCGACCGCTTCAAAGCGACGCAGCCCCCGGTGGAACGCGGCGAACGCCCCCGTGAGCAAAAGGGTTGCAAATACGGCCTGTTTTGCGACCAGGAGCCAGGCGGTCTTCCCGTCGTAGCCGCTCACCAGGAGCTCCACAGGCACGCCGAGCTGGTAGCGGAACGGCAGGTAGTCGAGGGCTTCCGCCAGGCGGCGAGGGAAGAGGGTGACCGGAATGAGGTAGCCCGAGAACACGAAGAAAATCGCATTGTAGGCGTCCATGATCTTCGTGGACTGGTTCGTCCAGAACGCCAAGGATCCAAAGATGAGATTTAGCGAAAAGGTGCAAATGAACGCTAGGAAGATGGAGACCGGAAGCGCCCCGAGGACGAGCACGTCGGTCGTAAGTTCGCCGCGCGCGTAGACGACCAAGGCCGTCCCAGCGCCGGCGAGGGCCACGGCGCCTCGGAGGGGGATATATGCAAGCTGTTCCGTCGCCCACGGGAGGAATGGATGCACCGGGCGGAGCAAGCGCAAAGCGAGGGTGCCGTCTTTGATTTCTTGATTGATTTGCCAAGCCGCCCAGGAGCCACAAAGCTGCCGAATGAGAAAGGTTGCCAGAAAGTAGGCGACGACTTTCTGCCCACCAAAAGGAATGCCATCGGCCCCGATCAGCGTCTTCTCCTCGGTCACGGCGCGCCACAGGACGAGCATCACGAGAGGCATCGTCGTCGCGAGGATCCAGACGAAAAGCTCGGTCCGGTAGGCCAATGCCTCTTTCCAACCGACGACGAAAAGCGCCCGAAGTAGTCGAAGCGTTCTCACGTCACAGACCCCCGCCGCTGGGGTCGCTGGGGGCGTTCAGCAGGTCTTGGAGGACGCGCTCAAAGGGGGGATCGGCGACGACGAGGTCCTTTACCGGCAACGCCGCAAGCAGCACTTGCAGGCGCTCTTTCACTTCCAACTCAGGAACTTCAAGGGTGACCTCTTGGAGCTCCCCCACAGCACGCGCCGCACAAGCTCTTCCCGATTCCCGTCCCACACGACGCGCCCACCATCGATGACGACGATCCGCGGACAGAGCGCCTCCACGTCGGCCATGTAGTGGCTCGTCAGGAGCAGCGTTGCGCCGGTTTCCTCGTTGTATTGCTTCACGAAAGAGCGAACCGCCTCTTGCATCGCCACATCGAGGCCGACGGTCGGTTCGTCGAGGAACAGGTATTTCGGACCGTGGAGCAGCGCGCAGCAGAGCTCGCACTTCATCCGCTCCCCGAGGGAGAGCTGGCGCGTCGGCCGCTTCATGGCATCCCCGATCGCGAGGAGCGTGACCAGGCGATCGAGGGCCTCTCGGAAAAAGCGATCGTCGAGATCAAACAGCGCTTTCTGAAGGACAAACGTCTCTTCCGGCGGGAGATCCCAGATCAATTGCTGCTTCTGCCCAAGCACCAGCGCGATTGCGCGAAGAAACTCGTGGTCTCTGTCCTCGGGCCGGAACGCGCCGACGCGAACCGTCCCCGCCGTCGGGACGAGGAGGCCGGCGAGCATCTTGAGGGTCGTCGTCTTCCCCGCACCGTTTGGCCCGAGAAAGCCGACGCGTTCGCCGGGGGCGACGGTGAAGGAGACGTCGGCCACGGCATCGATCGTCGCGTATTCACGGGCGAAAATGTTCCGAAACAGCGCAAAACGCCCCTCGCTCTTCTTCGGGACCGAGAAGCGCTTGGCGAGGTGGGCGACGGCGATCATGACCGGGTCGCTCTTACCGCGAACCGCGCGAGGAACGCCGCAATAAGCCTACTTGGGGGCGGCGGTGACGGAGACGCGGACCACGTGCTCGGCGTCCGCTGGGAACGTCAGCGCCCGCCCTACCGCCGCCGTACAGGCGACCGCCGTTTGGGGAATGCCCGCCGTCGTCGACGTCGCCTCGCGAACACTACCGGTAGCTGTCACGTGGAGCGTGAGCGTCGTCGTCCCGCTGACGGAAGGATCGGCCGAAGCGACGCACTGCCGAAAGCGCCCGGCCGCCGCTTGCAAAACGCGGCGATCGGCCTCGCCGGCCTGCCGAACCGTCATCGTCACCACCCGCTCGGAACCGCCCACGCCACCCGGGAAATGGGGCGGCGCTCCGTAGCCGGAATGCATCGCGACGTGCAGACTGCCCTCCGGCGGCAAGCCACCGATCCCGAGGGCACCGATCCCATTGTTCGACCCTGGGTTCGCCGCGAGCAGCTCCCCGATCATGGCCTCCGAACTCGCCGGCGCCGCGCTTCCGGGGGCCTTCGCCTTCGCCACCGCGCTCGCCGTGGCTGACGGTGCCGCGGAAGTGATTGGAAGTGCGATGGAATTGTCTGGTGTCGCTGCCGCCGGAGTCGCAGGCGAGGCTGCCGGCGAACGAGCGGCTGCAGACGCCGGTGGGGGGACCGCTTCGGGCGCCGCTGGCGAATGGCAGGCGAGAATCCCCACCGCAGAAATCGCTGCGATCACCGTCGCTTGGCGAGCCCGACAGAAGGGGCACGCGTGGTCACGAACATGGCGCAGACAGGTCGGGCAGGGATGAAGCATGGGAACCTCGTATCGTTGCAGAATGCAGCTAGCGGCGCCCACCGTCGGGGCGATCCTGCGGTGTCGTCGGTGCTCCGCCCTCCGGTGCGCCCGTAAGACGGTGGTCGGGCGCGAGCCCGGAGGCGGGGGCGTCGTTCCGCGGGAGGTGCTCAAAACCGGCGTCGGCGCTGAGCGCGGGCGGTGGCGTCGGCCCGCCGTAAACGGCCACCGCGCGCCGCCCGTCGTCCTCCTGATGGCAGCCGGCAAGCGCGATGGCTGCTACCAGCGGTACCCACGCGTTCTCCGATCCGGCGCGCCGGGCGGAGACAAACTCGCTACGGGCGCTGGGCCGCTGCGCCGCGCAAAAGGGGCACCTTCCGTCTGCATCGTCCCGATGATGGCGCTGGCAAGAGCCGCAGACGTGCAAGGTCATCCTAGGTAGCTGCTCGGAATTGCAATTTACACGGGATGTGATCAAAGCAATGTC
>DYPH01000105.1 GCA_020720045.1 Sorangium cellulosum
GCCCCAACCGGTCCAACCGGCACCCGTGCACGTCGCGCCCCAACCGATGCAACCGATGCAACCGGCACCGGTGCACGTCGCGCCCCAACCGGTCCAACCGATGCAACCGGCACCCGCGCACGTCGCGCCCAAGCCGGTCGTTCCGATCGCACCGCCGTCCCAGGGAGGCTCGTTCCCGGCGATGGGTTCCGACCCGGTGTTGCCGACGAGTGGGCCGACAACCCCCGCGGCCCCCGCGCGCGCGGCAGATCCATTTGCGATGACCGCCACCAGCTCCGATCCGTTCGCGACGCCGGCAGCGGCACCACGCGCGGCCGGCCCGATGCCGACCATCAACGCCGATCTCGGCGCCCACAGTGCGACCAATTTCTACAAAGGTCTCGCCGGGAACGACATCATCGATCACGGTGGTCTGTTCGTCGCGACCTACCTGGTGCCGCGCATCGGCTCGACGGTCCGCCTTCGCGTCTCCCTCCCGGGGAGCTACGAATTCGACGCTGAGGCGGTCGTGAAGTGGGCCCGCCATTCCGGCTCCTCGGAGACCCCCGGTTTCGGTGCAAAGTTCACGCATATCGCTGCGGAGGCGCGCCAGCTCGTCTATCGCTATGTGCGGAATCGCGAGCCGATCTTCTACGACGACCTGTGATCGTTTGAGCACCAACGACCTCCTCACGCCGCTGGGGCGCCTCGCACGCGAGCGCCTCCTGACGCGTTTTCGGCCGCGCCCCGAGTATCGCCCCTTTGGGTCGGACGCGGGCGCGGCCTTGCGCATTCGCTGGCTCGGCACCGCTGGTCACATCATCGACGATGGGACGACGACCGTCCTCGTCGATCCCTTCCTTTCGCGCCCCGGCTTTCGCGAACTCGCGACCCAGAGGCTTGTCTCCAAAGAGGCGGCGATCCTCGCGAAATTGCCGCCCAAGGTCGACGCTGTCCTGATCGGGCACAGCCATTTTGACCACGCGCAGGACGCGCCGTTTATTGCAAAACACACGGGATGCTTGTTGGCCGGTTCGAAGACGACCTGCAACTGGGCGCGGGCGGCCGGCGTCCCTGAGGCCCAGCTCGTCGAGATCCCACCGACGGGGCGGAGCTTCGCCGTCGGCGCGATGACGGTGCGCTTTGTGCCGAGCAAACACGGGAAGGCGCTCTTCGGCCGCATACCGCTTCCGGGCGAAGTAAACGAAATTCCGCGCCATTTCGCGGGTCGCATCCATGAGTACAAGATGGGGGGCGCCTTCGGAATCCTCCTGAAGACGGCGGCCGGCACCGTCTACCACAACGGCAGCGCCGACCTCGTCGACGCCGAACTCACCGGCGAGCGCGCCGACATCCTCCTCGCCTGCCTCGCCGGACGCCAGGGGACCGACCGCTACCTCCTGCGCCTCGCAACGCAGCTTCAGCCTCGCTTGGTCGTCCCCTCCCACCACGACGCCTTCTTCCAGCCCCTCGACGAAGGCTTCTTCCTGCTCCCCGGCGTCGACCTTGACGGCTTCCTGAACGAGTGCAGACTGCATGTACCCGGGGCTCAAGTCATCGCGCCGACCTACGCGGATGTGATCGCCGTCCCCGAGCGCGACGGCGGCCGCGGTGGCCTCGCCGTCGTCGCCCGCTAGTTTCAAGAGAAGCTTGGCGCGATGAAACGGCGTTTTCCGCTCCCCGTGACGCTGAACGCGCTCGGTGCTCTTGTCGTACTCGGCATGCTCGGCGCGACGCCGCCGGCTTTCGCGGCCCGAGACCCGGAAATCCGTTACCGGACCCTCGAGACCGCCCACTTTAAGGTCACCTACGGGACCGAACAGCAGGAAATTGCTGATCATGTTGCCGACCTCGCGGAAGACCTCCGTGAGCGGCTCGGGAAGGCGGTCGGTTTTCGGCCGACGGAGAAGGTCGAAATCCTCCTCACCGACGAGACCGACGATGCGAACGGCTCGGCGACGGCGATCCCCTACGACGCCGTCCGCATGTACCTGACGGCCCCGGACGACCTGTCACCGCTCGGCGACGTCGACAACTGGTACACGGAGCTCCTCACCCACGAGTACACGCACATCGTCCATGTCGATCAGATGAGCGGGCTCCCGGTGCTCGTAAACAAGATCCTCGGGAAGACCTACGCGCCGAACCAAGTTCAACCGCGATGGATCCTCGAAGGGCTCGCCGTTCTTGAAGAGACCAAAGAGACTTCCGGCGGTCGCTTACGGTCGAGTATTTGGGACATGTATCTGCGCACCGACTTCCTGGAAGGGAATATCGGGACGCTCGATCAAATGTGCAATTACGTCCGACGATGGCCCCAGGGCAACATCTGGTACCTCTACGGCTCTCACCTATGGGCCTACGTCGTCGAGACCTACGGCGAGGACGTAGTACGCAAAATCGCTTCTGATTATGGTGCAAATCTCCTCCCCTGGGGCATCAACCGCTCGGCAAAGCGGGCAACGGGTAAGACCTGGGAAGAGCTGTACGACGAGTGGGTCGTCTGGCAAAAAAAGAAGTTTCAAGCGGCAGAATCGACCATTGTTTCGCGGGGACTTCGGGAGGGAGTTCGCCTCACAACTGGCGGACAATCGGCCAATCATCCGCGCTGGATCCCGAAGGGCTCCGCGCTCGGAAATCCCGGGGATATTCTTTACTTCCGCGACGATGGTCACGACCGGAGCGGCCTCTGGCGACTCCCAGTCACGCGCGCCCAAGACGGCGGCCTCGACGTCCACGAAGCCGATCGAGAAGTCGTCGTCCGCACCGCCGGGGAAGCGAATTTTGCCTTCGCCCCGAGCGGCGATCTGGTCTTCCATCAGAACGCCTATCATCGCAATTTGTATGCATTTAATGACCTTTTCCGCCTCGACGCCAGCACCCGCGATGCGAGCGGGCTCGGCGAGCGCCGGGAGCGCCTGACCGATGGCGTTCGCGCCCAGGATCCGGCGGTCTCGCCGGATGGCCACCAGGTCGTCTTCGTCGGCAACCATCGCGGGACGCGCACCCTCTACCTCGCCGACTACGCGACAACCTCGGCGAGCAACGATCGCAGCGGGCGTAGCGCAAGCGGCACCATCTCCAACATCCGCGTCCTCGGCCGCCGGGGGCGCTGGGACCAGGCATTTTCCCCGGCCTGGTCGCCCGACGGAAAACATGTAGCTTACAGTCACTTTGCCGTCGGCGGCTACAAGGACATCCGTATCGTCGACGTCGCCACCGGTGCGACGGAGACCCTCTTTGGCGATCGCGCCATCGAAAGCGGCCCGACCTATTCGGCCGATGGCAAGCACCTGTACTTCCACTCGGATCGCACCGGCGTCTTCAACGTCTACCGGTACACCCTGGCGAGCGGCGAGCTGAAGCAGGTAACGAACGTCCGCAATGGTGCGTTTTTTCCTCAAATTTCGCCGGACGGGCGCCACCTCCTCTACCTCGGCTACACGCACACCGGTTTCGACGCCTTCGCCATGCCCCTCGACGAAAGCCGCCTCCTTCCGGCGCCCGCCTACGTCGATCCCCGCCCCAAGGCGGCGCCGCCTCCACCGCCGGTGAAAAAGGTCGACCGAGGCGACTACAATCCCCTCTCCACCATCGCGCCACGCGCCTTCAATATCCGGACGGAACCGGGCAACTTTGGGCAAGCCTTTACCGTAGACGTCGCAGCTTCTGACCTTGCTTCCTTTCACGAATTCTCGGCATCTGCACGTATTGAAACAGCGCTCCCTGGCCTCCAAGGCTCCGTCGGCTACAGCTACCGCCGGCTCCCCTTTGACGCGTCGATTCGGCTCTTCCGTGCGCTTTCCCCTCGGGGGAATTTCCCAGCGGCGGGCGGGAAGGTGCTTGCGCAAGAGACCACCGGCGCCGAGAGTTCAATCGCCTGGTCGCGACGAAAACCCTTCGATGGACATAGCGTCTATCTTTCCTATTCCTACCAACGTGTAGGTGCGAATCAGACCGTCGACCTGTCACGAATCAACCCCTACGATCCGCTCCCCTTTTCCGATCGTGGTTACGCGGGAGTTCTCCACGCGAACTGGTCCTATTCAAACGCGGAAGGGTACCTTTGGGGGACGGCGCCGGAGCGCGGCTTTTCGGTGAGCGCAAACATGAATGCCACCGATCCGTGGCTGGGGACTTCACTGAGCGGGACGAACATCACCCCCGGTGACGTTTCCGGGTTCTCCGCGCAGGCGGAGGCGACCGCCTATTGGCGGATGCCCTGGCTGCGTCACCACACCATCGCGACCCATATCGGCGGCGGGACGAGCGTCGGCAGCTACCCGGGGCGCTCCACCTATTACTTGGGTGGTTTCCTTGACTTGCCGATCGTCGACACCGTCCAGGACATCCTCCTCCAGGGCGGCATTCAGCTCCGCGGCTACCCCGTCTACTCGCAGGCAGGTCGGAACTACACGCTCGTCAATGCCGAATACCGGTTCCCGATCGTGAATGTGGACCGCGGCCTATCGACGATTCCCTTGTTTCTCAATCGCGTCAACGGAGCATTTTTCGTCGACTACGGGGCTGCGTATGACTCCCTCGATAACGCGAACTGGAAGACCGGCGTTGGCGCAGAGGCTTGGATTGATACGCAACTTGGCTACCACCTCGGGATGACGTTCCGCGTGGGCTACGCACGCGGCCTCGCCAGCGGTGGTATCAACAAGACCTATCTTGTTGCCGCAATCCCCTATTGAGGAGCCTCAGTTTTCGCCGGTGAGCGTCGTCGGCGAGAACTTCTTCCCTTTCGGGGCTGCCGACGGATCGGCGGGGGCTCGCGTCGGCACGTAGTCGCCGAAGAGCCCCGGTTCGCCGCTTTCGCGGTCTTCGCCGGCGAGCACCCAACCGCCCCGCTTCGCCGTCCACCGCTGGCGGACGACGGTCGCGTGGAGCTCCCCCTCATCGGCGCGATACCAGGCAATTTTTACGAAGACGAAGACGTCGACGGGCCCCTTGTCCTCTTTCGTTGCTTTCCGCGATGGGCGCGTCCCCGAGACCTCGGAGTCGGCGAGGCGCACGAGCGTCCCCCAGTCCTTGTGCTGCTCGGTCCACTTCGCCTGGAACTCGGGGTCGACGTTCTCGGCGGCGAGTTCCATGCGCCCCATGCGGGCGTTAAGGTTGTGGTCGCGGGCGAGTTCCTGGGCCATGGCGGCCCCCGTCGGCGAGCCGCACGCGACGAGAACCAAGAGCGATGCGGCGACGAAGGGGGTCCAAAAGCGCATGGCGCCGTGCGTAGCCGCCGCGCCTCCTGCGGGCCAATTTTCTGCGTCGTCAAATGCAGCAAGGGTGCAACCTGTGTAGATTGCACCCTTCATTCCCCGAAGCGGGAACTCAGTCGGCCTTGGTGGCCTTCTTCGCCGGCTTCTTGGACGGCGAGGCAGCCGCACGAGCCGCGCCAGCAGCAGCCGCTTTGCGGATGATGCGAGCCTTGAGCTTCGCTTGGGACTTCTTTTGGCGCATCTTCCTGGAACGGCGGCGGTCGTGGTTACCCATAGGCCCGCTTGTTTCAGGATCGCCACCTGCCGTCAAGTACCTGCACACCGCCGACCGGGAAATCCTCGAAGGGGGGATCGTCTCCGCCCAGCAGTCGCAAGGCTCAGCCGGCGCTTTCGGCCACTTGCGGCTTCGACGAGCGCACTTCGAGGCGATAACGGCTGTTCACCGTCTCGATGTAAAAGACCTCACGGCCCGCGAGGCGGAGGACGCGCTTCACCGGCGTCGTCACGTACTCGTGCATGCCGTCCGGAAATTCGATCACGACGACCGAACCCTTCCTCGGCGCTCTTACGAGTCGACCGGTGACGGCGCGGGCCCCTTTGCCCAGCTTGCGAAGCGTAACCTCCACGTTCACGAAGGTAGCATCGCAAACGGTCCCCACCCAGGAAAGGATTTTCTTTTCTTCGGCATCGCCAGGAAAGCCGATTTTTTCTGCGATTCCGGAATCGTTAGCGGAGGAATGCGCATCGCGGAACGGCCTACGGCGCGGAGGAGACGGCCACCAGCGCAAGGAGGTCTCTCCTTGGATTCGTCGCCCGAAGAAGGGGGATGACCCGCTCGTCCGCAGCAAAAATCCACGGGATAGGCCGATCGACAGCGCCGTGGCTCGCATAGGCGGACGTCACGCGTGGCGGGCGAGCGCCCCGAGTACCGGCCTTCCCGGCGTGAGATCCATCGGCGAAACGGTGGCTAGTTTTCCGCGCACGACGATATCCTCGTCGAATGCCGCTCGCCCCGTTCTGCGCCCAATGTGGCTCAAAATTCAACGATTCCCGCCCCGAGGACCGCACGCGGATCTGCCCAACGTGCGGGGTACAGGTTTGGGCGAATCCGGTCCCTGTCGCCGTTGTTTTGCTCCCGGTCCGCCACGAAAAGGGGCTCGGGTTGCTCGTCGTCAAACGGGGAATTGAGCCGGGGAAAGGCAAATGGGCGCTCGTCGGCGGCTTCCTTGAGGAACATGAGAGCTGGGCCGAAGGGGGCGCCCGCGAGCTCTTCGAGGAGACCGGGGCCCGCGTCGACGCGACGACGCTAACGCCGTTTTGGTACACCTCCTCGGCGCCACGACCAAACCGCGTCCTGCTTTTTTCCACGGCACCGGCGATCGACGCCGCCGCTCTGGACCCCTTCACCCCCGACCACGAGACCCTCGAACGCGGCCTCGTGTTTTCCGCGGATGCGGGTGCGGCCGCCTTTGCCTTCCCGCTCCACGTGGAGGCGGTGCGTCGTTTCTTCGAGACGCAGCCGAGCAAAAATGATCCAGAAACACCGATTGTTTCTGGGATTTGATCGCTAGCCGAGGAGTTCGGCGCCGACGGCGAGACCGTGGCCGCGGGCGTCGTCGTCGCTCGTCGGCCAGGAGACGCGCAACGTCTTCTCGCGGAAGTTGGCCCCGTCGGGCTCTGCGAAGAACGCCTGCAAAATCATATTGTTGCCCTCGCGTACCGCGTAGGCTCCGAGGGGCGTCTTGCAGTCGCCGCCGAGCGCCTTCATCACGCCGCGTTCTGCGGCGACGGCGCGCGCAGTGTCTGCATGATGCACCTTTGCGAGGATCGCCGCGATGGCGGCGGGGCGCTCCGCGGAGACAGAAACTTCTTCAGAAACGACCACATGCGCGTGGCCAGGCAGGACCGCCTCGATGCCGAGGGCCCCTTGACCGACCGCCGGGATGAAGACCTTTGGATCGAGGTAGGCGTCGATGCGGGCCTGAAGGTCGAGGCGATGGAGGCCGGCGGCGGCGAGGAGAATACCATCAAAATCGCCGTTTTCGACGCGGCGGAGTCGCGTGTCGACGTTCCCCCGCAGCGGGACGATCTCAAGATCGGGGCGTGCGCGGCGGAGGAGCACGCTGCGACGGAGGCTCGAAGTACCGACGCGGCCCCCTTGCGGGATCGCCTCCAACGTGCCGTATTTCGGAGAAATAAGCGCGTCCCGCGCATCTTCGCGGCGCGGGATCCCCAAGATCGCGAGCCCTTCGGGCAGCTCGGCGGGGACGTCTTTGATGCTGTGGACGGCGACGTCGGCACGCCCTTCGAGCATCGCTTCTTCGATCTCTTTGACGAAGAGCCCCTTCCCGCCGACTTCGGAAAGCGGGCGGTCTTGAATGCGGTCACCGGTGGTGACGACCTGCAATTCATCGGTCGCGAGCCCCGGATTGGCCGCGACGAGGGTGCCGACAAAGGCACGACTCTGGGCGAGAGCGAGCATCGATTTCCGCGTGGCGTAGACGAGCGTGAACATCGGACCGGTGCCTAGCACACCGTCGTTGCCGAGGACCGCCGCGAGCAGCGGGGTGGGGCGTCGCTCGTGGACGGTACAGTCCCGGCGACGACCCACGCACGCACGCCTGGTGAGGTGTATCGTCCTCGAGATGTTTCGGAAGTTCTTCGATTCGATGGTCGAGAAGGCCTCAGAAAAAGCGGCAAAAACGCTCGCCGACGAGGCGAAGAAAGCGGTCTCTCAGCGCGTAGAACGAGCGATCGGCAGCTTCCTCCCCGCCGAGGAGGCCGCCGACACACAAGCGGCCCCTCGTGAGAACGACTCGCTCGCAGCCGTCGTCGCCGAGCGGAAGCGCCGTGACGCGAAAGAGGAGGCGGAGGCGGCGCGGCGGGCCAAGGAGGCGGAACAGACGCGGCTGCACGCACAAGTCGCCGCGTCTGCCGCGCGAAAACAGAAAGAAGAACAGGATATTGACGATGAGCTTGCCGCGCTGAAGAGGCGCATCGGCAAGCCCTAATCGGCAAGCCCTAGTGGAGGCGGGCGGGGCGCTCGGTGGCGATCGGTTCGGCGCTCGTTGCCGGCTCGCTGAGCTCGAAAAGCTCGATGACGGATGCGACGAGCACATCGGCATCCCCCGCCGAGGCGGCGTCCTTGAGGCGCGTGGTTGGGGCGTGACAAATGCGGTTCGTTGCCCCTTCAATGAGCTGTAACAATGCCGCTTTCTCGGGTTCGCCGAGGTGCTTGAGCTTTCCGGCGAGGGACCGGTCGAGCTCGGCAGCGAGCGCCCCCTTCACCTTCGCGCGGAGGGCGAGGACGAGCGGCTTCACGTCGGCGGAGCGCTGCCAGGCCCGGAAGGCGGCGAGCTCCTCGTCGACGATCGCCTCGGCGCGAATGACTTCCTGGCTCCGCGCACGCATCCCCTCTTTGACCTGGGCCTCGAGATCGTCCACGTCAAAAACATAAACGTTATCAATCCTATGTACCTCGGGATCGACGTTTCGGGGGACCGAGATATCGACGAAGAAGAGCGTCCTCCCGCGGCGCGTTTTCATGACGCGACGGACGAGTTCGGCGGTGACGATGTAGTTCGTCGCCCCGGTGCTCGTGACGACGACGTCGGCGAGGGAGAGCTCCGCTTCGAGGGCGTCGAGGGTCGACGCGACACCACCAAACTCGCGCGCGAGCGTCGCCGCGCGCTCGAAGCTGCGATTGGTGACGCGGATCGATTTTGCGTCTTTTCCGAGGCTGCGGCAGGCTGCTTCCGCCATTTCGCCGGCGCCCACAAGCAGGACTGTACTCGCGTCCAAACTGCCAAAGATGCCGCGGGCAAGGTCGACGGCGACACTCGAAATGCTGACGGTACCGACGCCAAGCGCAGTCTCGGTGCGGATCCGCTTTGCGACGGAAAAGGCTCGTGAAATGCAGCGTTCAAGCGGGCCGCGGACGGTGCCGTGGCGAACGGCAGTCTCGAAGGCATCTTTGACCTGACCGAGAATTTGTGGCTCGCCAACAACCATGGAATCGAGGCTTGCTGCGACCCGAAACAAATGGCGAACAGCGTCGTCGCCCCGGCGCTCGTAGAGCCAGCCGTCGAGTTCGGCGGCGGAGGCGGCCCCCGAGTGGCGCCGGAGCACTTCGCGGACGGCGGCGGAGACCTCCTTCGGGGAGGCATCCGGTTTTGGAGCGACCAGCACCTCAACGCGGTTGCAGGTCGACAGAAAGACGCATTCGCCGACGGGGCCCGCGTTCTTCAGCGCGTCCAACAGCTCGACTTCTTGGTCTTTTCCGGCGGCAAAGCGCTCACGCACTTCCACCGGCGCATTCTTGTGCGAAAGGCCTACGACGATCACGAGTGCCCCCCAGGCCCACCACGGCCGAGATAAATCGCGAGGACGACGAGGCTCGATGCGAAGCCGGCGATCGTCCCCCAGGCAGCCCGACGCCCCCGCCACCCGGCCGCCGCACGCAGCAGGAGGACCGCAGCGAAGGTGAGCCAGGTCGCCCAGCCGAAGCCGGCGCGGAGGAGATCGGAAAGGCCCCCCTGCTCGACTTTTTGGGCCCATGCCGTGCCACTCAGGATGCCGAGCGTCAGCAGCGGGAACCCGGCGAGGAGGAACCGGTGTTCGGCGCGGTCGAGGGCATCAAGCGGCGGCAAACGCTTGAAAAGACCGAAAATTTGCTTCCGCTTTAGGAGGCGCTCTTGCACGAGGTAGAGGCCGGCCGCCGCGCAGGCGAGGCTGAAGAGGGCGATCCCGAAGAGGTTAAACGCGACATGAAAGGGGAGAAGTGCAGAACGTACCTGGGTCGACGGCGCGGCGTTCATTCCGACAAATCGGCTAGCGAGGAGTGCACTCAATGCAAAAGGTGCGACGACGGCGCCGGCAGCATCGATCCGGAAGCGCCCGCGGAGGACGACGAAAAAGAGAACGGTAAGCATCGCGACAACGGAGAGGGGGAAGTGGATCCCCTCGACGGGGCAGACGGCCAAAACGAGCGAAAACACAACAACATGTGCCGCATGAAAGACGCCGGCCCCCGCAAGAAGGCCGGTCCCGAGGCGGACGTCGCGGCGACCTTCTTCGGCGACTTTCGCGCCGTCCATGCCGTCGACGGGCGCCGCCAAGTAGCGGGCAAACGACGCCGTTGCCGCCACATAGAGCAGCGCTGTCAGCGAAAATAGGGCGTCGGGAAGCATGTTTGTTTTCCTCAGACGGCGAGGGAGGCGAGAATCAGTTCGTCGCTGTCGCAGTCGGGGAAACCGGGTTTCTCGGCCCGCGCCGTTCGACGGGCCTCCGAGGCCGCATGGAGGGCGAAGGGACCTTTGGGAATTCCCATCCATCCAGGAATGATGTCGTAGGCGGCATCGCCAATAATCATTGAATTTTCAACAATTTCGGCCCCCAACTCGAGAAGGGTCGCCTTCGCTTTGACGCGCCCGGAGAGCTGGAGTTCGTCGACGCCAGTGAGGTCTACAATGACATGAACGGCCTCATGGACCGAGTAGATGCGCCCTTCGCCATAAACGACCAAGTCGCTCCCACGAAGGTCGACTTTTTCGTCGATGAGGAGCCGATCGACTAGCTCCTGCGGGAAAAAGACTCGGTTCGGCATAGCTCCGGGGATAGCACAGACCGCCGGCACCGGCGCACCTCCCGGCGTGGCTCGTGCGGGCGGCGACGCTGGGATCGCCCGGCGGGATGCAGTAAGCACCGTGGGCCATGTCGCTTCCGCCGTTCCCCGTTCGCCTTGTTGCTGCGCGCCCGTTAACCCCGACGGTGCGCGAACTCGTCTTTGAGCGCGTCGACGGAGCGGCGGTCGCCTACGAGGCGGGGCAGTGGATTTCGCTTGATATTCCGCAGCCTTCTGGAACGGTCCTCCGCCGCGCCTATTCGATCGCTTCGGCGCCAGGCTGCGCGGTTCCCGGCGAGGACGCGCGGGTTCCCGACCGGTTTGAGCTCGCGGTGACGCGCGTCGAAGGGGGCCCCGGCTCCACTGCGCTCCACGCGATGGCCGTCGGAACGGTCCTCGACGCGATCGGTCCCCAGGGTTTTTTCGTACGCCGCGAGCAACACCCTTCCCTCTTTGTGGCAACGGGAAGCGGCCTAACGCCATTGCGCTCGATGCTTCGGGATGCGCTCGCCCGCGGCGAACGCTCACCGATGCATGTGCTCTGCGGCGTCCGCACGCCGGAAGAGCGCCTCTATGTGGAGGAATTTGAGGCACTTGCCGCCACTTTCCCCAACTTTCGAGCGACGTACACGCTCTCGCGGGGTGCCGACGACTGGGCAGGCGCGCGCGGCTACGTCCAGACCCACGTGCGGGCCCTCTACGAGGAGCTCGCGGGGCCACAAGATGCGGCGCAGGAAGCGCCACACGTCTACATCTGCGGGCTCCAGAAGATGGTGAGCGCGGTTCGCGACGTCCTCCGGAAGGAAATGGACCTCCCGCGGCAGGTCGTCCACTCGGAGCGCTACGACTGAGAAGTGCGTTTGTCTCCGCCCGGCGAGACGCCGGATCGGAGAACGCAAAAACCCCGATTCTCCGTTTGGAGAATCGGGGTTTCTCGTTGCGACGAGACCTTCAGTAGCCTTTGCGGAGGAACACCGGATCGCCCGGCTCGATTTCCCGACGCGCCGTCGTCACGACGCACATCGCCGAGTGATCACGCACAGTGACCACACGAAGTTCGGCGTCGAGCTCTTCGGGGAGCGCATCGGCTTCGCGGGGGGTTGGGATGTACTCGACGGCCGCCGTCGACTGCTGCTCAATGGCGATGCGGAGACGACCGCCGCGACCGCTGACCAACGAGCGGTCCCATCCGTCGCCTTGGCGCCGGATTTGGAGGCGATTTCCGGCCTTTACGCCCTCTTTGCTGCCGATATCGACGAAGACGACCTGGTGGGCCACGAACAGGCTCTGCGCATGGACGTTGGCGATGATCTTCCCGGTGACGTCGGCGTCATTGCGTGTCGGCGAGACGACCTCAAAGGTGCGCCCGATCGGCCCGACTCGAGCACCACGCTCGATGGTGTCGAGGACTTCGACGATGCGGGCGCGGGCGATGCGCTCTTTGGCGTTCCACTGGTCGACCCGGAGAGTCCCTTGAATTTCAATCAAGCGCCCCTTGCCGTTTCCGCCAGCGACCGGGCGAAAGATCGTGAGCTCCTGGCCGAGCTTCACATCACGGTCGCCGAGAACGCGCACGTAGACTTCGTCGTATTCCGTCAGGAATAGTTTGTCTTGTGGCGACCCATTGATGTCGCCCCAGGTGACGTCGCTTTCGTCTTCGACATAGCCCTCGTTGCGGAGGAAGACCGTCTCCGGGCCGACCTGTCGGCGACGATCCACGAAGCGCGAGCCGCCGCCGACGCCGCCAACGTTGATCGATGCCTCCGACCCCAGCATGGCCGCCCCCTTCTTGAGGCGAATGTTGTCCCCCGGATAGATCCAATGAGGATTCTTGATATCCGGATTGAGAGCCCACAACTTCGGCCAATGATAGGGGTTGCGAAAGTAGTAGTCAGAAATGCCCGAAAGGGTATCTCCACCGCGCACCGTGTGGGTGAGCGGGGTGTTCGTCGGTCCGAGGCTCGGTGAGCCCTGGAAAATGACGCCCCCTTCCCCGCCGCGGACCGTCCCGCCGCCGCCGCCGGGCCTGATGTCAAAGCCGTCGCGATCGTTGGGTCCGCTGATCGGACGCGACGAAGAGCCGGTCGCATTCCCGCCGCCAATCGGACCGGTCGGCGCCGCGGCAGGGGCTTGGTTGACGATGATCGTTGGGGATCCGGGCGTGTTCATCGGCGCGCCTCCACCGGCCCCGGCGCCGGGCGTGACCGAATCGCCCACCGTCGCCTGGGCCGCCGCGACCGTCGGGAAAATGAGGAGCGGCAGGACCGCCGCAAGAACCTGGGATGCACGCTTCATCGCCGCTGCTCCTTCGCGCCCGCTCCATCCGCGAGACGTCGTGCCGCGTCGGAACGCGGATAATCTTTTTGAAGCTTTTCAAGGGCAGTTTTTGCCTTCGGCTCCAATCCGAGTTTTTTGTAAGTCAAACCGAGTTTGTAGAGAGCATCCGGGACCTTGTTGCCCAAGGGGAAGCGGGCCGCAACCCCCTCGAACTGCTCAGCCGCGCGGGAAAATTCCCCTTTGGCAAAGTAACATTCCCCACGCCAATACGTCGCGTTGTCGGCATTCGGATGGTCGGGCCACTTCACGAGGAAGGCGGCGAGTGCCTCAAGTCCTTCGTCGTAGCGCTTGGCGAACACGTGCTTCATCGCCGCGTCGTAAGCCTGCTTCGCCGCAGGATCCATGGCGGCGGGGAGATCCCGCGGATCACGAGAACCGCTGGAAGATCCGTCATTTGGCTCAAGAAATCTTCCGCCGTCGTCGCTCGGGACGATGGCCGGTGCTCCCCGCTCCTCGCGGGATTCCGCACGCGCCTTCCGGGCTCCACCGGGGCTGCCGACGATCTTGATCTCCGGGCGGGCCTCGTCCCCGTCGTCGGCGACGTCGGTCGTTCCGCCGATCGCGACCGTCGTAAGCGCCCCTCGTCGCGGAGGCTGGCGCGGGGGGGCCGACGGCTGTTCCTCCGGCGGCGGAAGCGTCTCAAGCTGGCTTCGACGGGCATCGGCGTGCTCGGTGTCGTCCTTCATCGCCTCCTGGAGGCCCTGAAGCTGGCGGCGCTCCGCCCCTTCCGCGGAGGCACAACCGGCTGCAGTTGCTGCAAGAAGTGCGAGGGCGGAGGCACCAAGCACGCTGCGCAGGCGACCGGCATCAAAGGGAACGGTGGGGAGAGGACGGACCATGACGAACCGTAGGTTAGGAAAGTTCCGGCCCGACGGGCGAGTTTGTTGCGTCGGAGCGACCGCCCTCCGCGGGATCGGAGAACACTTCTCGCGCGCTGTTCCTTTACCCGGCACCTCGATTCGGCGAGAGTCGGCGGCAAATGGCGGAAGACATCCACGCACTACGCGAGCGGGCTCGGCACGCGGCCGCGGCGGGCGCCTTCGAACAGGCTGCAAATGCTCTCTTTTTGGCGGCGACGCAGACCCACGTCGCGGAAGGGGACTACGTCACCATCCTCGGGCCGCTGGCCGACGTCTTGGCGCGGCGCGGCGATGCCCGGAGCGCGCTCACCGTCGAGTGGTATCTCGGGCGGAACGACCCCAACCGCATTCGCCGCGCCCTCGCCGCCCATGGCGCGCGCGTCCCGCCCGTCGACCGCGCACGTACCCACGCCCTGCTCGGCGACATGGCGGCGGCCGCCCGCGAAATGGAGACGCAAGGGGCGGTAGCGGCGGCGGCGATTTATCGCGAAAAAGCGAAGGATTTCGGCGCAGCACGCGCGCTTTGGTCACGCCTCTCCCTCGTCGCGAAAGGGGGCGCAGATGCCTACAACGCGGCGCTCGTTCAATACAACCTCGCCCAGTGCGCAAAGCAATGTGGCGACGAGCCGCAAGCGCGAGAAGCGCGCGTCGCTTGTGTGCGTCTCTTGGAGGAGGCGGCCGATTATTTTGAGTCGGTCGGGCAGCGGGAACGCGCCTTTGACTGCTTCCAAGTGCTGGTGCAGGCAGGGAAGTCGAGTGGTGCCTTTGAAGACGTGCTCGAGGGCTACGTAAACTGCATTCGTATTCTGCGAGAAGATCACCTCAAGTACTTTGCGCTTCAGTATTACGAAGAGGCATTGACGGCGGCGAAGGAACGCGGGGAGTTTTCCGCAGCAGCGACCCTCGCTCGCGAGGCGGCCGATTACGCCCGACTGCTCGGAATGCTCCCGACTTCCCTCCATTATGTCGTCGGTCAGGGGGAGCTTTGGCTCGCGGTCGCCCGCGCCCACGAGGAACGGGGCGCGCCGCCAGAGATCGCAGAAAATGCTGTTCTTGCAGCGGTTTTGGCCTTTGGCGAAGTCGGGCAGTTCGGTCAAGTCGGCCAACTCTATGGGCGTTTGGCGGGGCTTGATTTGGACAAGTCGCGAAAAGCACATTACACGAGGGCTGCTGCACGCTACGCGAATGTAAAGAGTGAACCGCTCGACATGGCGCCGCTACCGTCCCATTTGCGCCAGGATGGAGGCGCTCCGGAGGTGTGGCACGTCGACCTCCTTGAATGGGAGCAGCGAGGATCAGCAAGCGAGGCGTGTGCGGAGGTCCTGCTTGAAGGGCGCTGGCCCGATCTGATTCGCAGGAAGGCGCTGCTCGCGCGCATGACCGCGTTTGCCGTCGAGGGGCAGCCGGAGAACCAAGCGTCCAATGTTGCCGCAGCGCGCCTCGCCGAACAGCTGGCTCAATTGCAGCTCTATGCCGTACTTTCACCGCTAGAAGCGCTCTTTGAACGCAAAGATCGCACGGTGCGTTCGGCGGTCCTTCGAGCGATGAAGACGCTCTTTTTCAAACGGACCTTCGTCACGATTCGAAAAGGGCTCCGAGACCCGGACGGACCGATCGTCCGCGAGGCGGCGACGGCGGTGGAGAGCCTCTACTTTCAGCACGCCTTCGATCCGCTCTCCAGAATCGTGCGCGAGTCGTCGCTGCCGGAAGTGCGTGGGGCCGCGCTCCGTGCGCTCGCGAAGGTGGACACCTTGGAAGCAGCTGAATTCCTTCTCGGAACCCTCGATCACGGCGGCCCCGCCGACCAGAAAGCGGCCGCCGACGGCCTCAAGGAATCGCGCGGTTCCCGCTTCTTGGAACTGGCCCGGTCGACGCTCCCGCAAGCCTCGCCGGAGCTCGCCCAACTCCTCCGCGACATCCTCCGACGCCGCGGCATCCAGGCCTAGGGCGCGCTCGGACGGAGCGAGGTCCTCGACCGTTTCGCCACGAGGGCGCGGAGCTTGGCGACGCTTGCAACGTCGCCGAGGACGACGAGCGTCATTCCAGTAATCAGCTTGATGTCCGGGTCGGGATTGTAGATGAACTCACGATTGAGCCCGCGGACGGCGACGACCAGAAGGCTCGTCTCTTTGCGGATCGGCGCATCTTTAAGGAACTGGCCGTCGAAGACGGAGCCTTCCGGTATGGTGACTTCGTCGATCCGAAGGTTCTTCTCCCGATCGCGAAGCATCTGATCCAGAAATTCGGTCACTTGCGGACGAATCAGCTCAGAAACCATCCGGCGCCCGCCGATTTGTGCGGGGCTCACGACGGAGGTTGCGCCCGCTTTGAGCAGCTTTCGCGTCGTGGCATCCTCGACGACCTTGCTCACGATGCGCGCTTCTGGCGCCAAAGATCGGGCGCTTAGCGTGACGAACAAGTTGTCCTTGTCGAGGGTGAGGGCCGCGACAATTCCCTTGGCTTTTCCAACATTTGCAGCCTCAAGAACGTGGTCGTCGGTCGCGTCGCCGAGGACGTAGAGGAGCTTGCCATCGCAAAGGTCGCTGTCCATGCGAAGGAGCTGAGCTTCATCTTTATCAATGACCACAAACGGGGTTCGTGTGGCGACAAGCTCCTCGATCACGTGACGCCCGGTCGTTCCGGCACCGGCAACCACCACATGACCAACGAGCTTCTCAATCACGCTTTTCATGCGATTTTTCCTCCACGCCTGACCCACAACCCCCTCTACGAAGAGCGCCGTCAGATTACCCTGCACGTAGGCGAATGCGGAGACACCGCCCACGATCAGCGCGAGGGTGAAACCGCGAGCGCCATGCACTTCGGACATGTGCGGAAGCTCGCCAAAGCCGACGGTCGCGACCGTGATCACGGTCATATAAAGGCACTCGCCGACGCTCCAGCGGCCCCCGCCGAGCAGCCGATAGCCGAGCGTGCCTATGGCAATCAACGAGGAGATCGCGAGGAGTGCGTAGCGAATGCGGCGCCAAATCGTCGTCACGAGAGCGGCGTGACCTTACCCGCTAGGCCGACGGTCGGCGGGAAAGAATGTCTTGGAGCGCCGCTTCGAGGGTTGGGAACGTGAACCGGTAGCCGCTGGCGAGCAGGGCATCCGGCGGGGCGTTCTGACCGGTGAGGATCGCCTCGGCAAAATCACCGACGGCGAGCTTGAGCGCGAACGCCGGCACGCGGAAGAGATTCGGCCGGTGGAGGGTGCGGGCGAGCGCAGCGGCGAAGGCGTCCATCGATGCCGCCTCGGGCCCGACGACGTTGAACGGGCCGGAAAATGCTTCGGTATCAAGGGCATGTACGATGGCACCGACGACGTCGGCCCGGTGAACCCAAGGGAACGGTTGGCTGCCTTCGCCGATGGGGCCGCCGACGCCGAGGCGGAACGGGGTGAGCATCTTCCCGAGGGCGCCGCCCCCCTGATCGAGGACGATGCCGATGCGCGCGAGGGCCACGCGAACCCCCGCATCGCGGGCCGGCTGGGTTGCGTCTTCCCAGGCGAGGCACATGGTGGCGAGGACGTCTTCCCCGGCGGCTGCGCTCTCAGAAAGCCTTGAATTTCCACGATTCATTCCGTAGTAGCCGACGGCGGAGGCGTTGACCCAGACGCGTGGCTTCGTCGCCGATGCACCGATCGCCTCCGCAAGAAGCTCCGTCGAGCGGACACGGCTCCGGCGGCAGGCTTCGAGATGCTCGGGCGTCCACCGACCGTCGGCGATCGATTTGCCTGCAAGATGCACAATCGCGTCGAAGCCGCCGACACTTTCCATCCAGGGGCCGGGCGCTTCGGGCGTCCATTTTTGGAGGCATGCGCCGCCGCTGGTGCCGTCGCTCCGCGAGAAGACGGTGACGCTATCCCCTCGCGCTACCAAGGTTTTCACGAGTTCCGAGCCGACGAAGCCGGTGCCACCGGTGACGAGAATTTTCACAGAGGGTTGATGTACCAGCTTGCGTCGCCGTTGCGGCGCGGCGGGCGCGATCGAAGATGCCTGCGTCTTCTGCTATCGGTGCCGGCCCATGAAGTTCCGCCCCGCCACCGCCTCGCTCGCTGTCGCTCTGTTTGCCGCGTTCTCTGGCGCGGCATGCAAGCCACGAAGCGTCGCGGAGGCGGAGTCCCAGAAGAACGTCGCCTGGCTCGACGAAACCGGCGACCAGGACTCGATCGCCGCCCTCGGCCGCCTCGCCGACAAGGACAAGGGGGCCCTTGGTGCCTTGGAGCGACGGGCGATGAGCGACGTAAACGTGTATATTGCAGCGTGGCAGGCGTCGGTCCGGAACGCCCCCTGGGGCGACGATCTCCTCCGTGCGGCGCTCCACGATCCGTCCCGGGCGAGCGTGGCAGCGCAGGCGTTTCCACGGAAAGATCCCCACGTCGTTCACTTTGTGCGTGAGCTCGAAGATGCAGTGATTTCGCTTGCTACCGCCAAGGATGGTGGGCTTGTGGCGGGCGTCCTTGCGAGCGCGGGGAAGGGCTCCGAAGAGGCGATCGATCACCGCCTCGCCGACGGAAAAACGCGCGGGATCATGTGCCAGGGGATCAGCTCGCCGACGGCCGCCGCAGAGGCCCGCAGCCGGCTACTTGAGGGGCCGGCTACCTACCGGGACCACCCCTCCTGCACGACCGCACTCCTTACGCTCGCGGAAAAGGACGACACGATCCTCGTGTGGCTTGGGAAAAAGGGGGAGCCGGGCCTCCTCACGGCGGTGGCCAAGGGGACCCTCCCCTGCCCGCGCGTCGCCCGGTTGTGGCAGGAGGCGCTCCCCGCCCGCGAGGCGGCTCAACGCTCGGCGCTGACCGTCCCGCTCGCGAAGAGCATCGAACGCTGCGCCAGCGATCTCGACGCCCCGCTGGCCGAATCGCTCGCCGGCGACAAGGAGGGGCGCGCGACGATCCTCCTCGCCCTCGACCCGGTCTCCGCCCAGCGCGACCGCCTGCCGCGCACGTGTTCTCAGCTCCGGACGGTCGCAAAAACGAAGGCGGTCGGCGAACGGGACCTCATCGGCCGCGCCGACGACCTCGCCCAGAACGCCTGCACTCGCTAGGTATTTCTTTTAAAGAAACAGCTACTTAACAACGCGCAGGTACGGCGGGAGCTCGCGTTTCTTTCCGCCCGACACGATGCGAGGGGCGGCGACCTTTTCGGCAGGCTTCTTGGCCGCCTCGGGGGCCTTCTCCTTCGCCGTCGTCTTTTTCGCCGGTGCAGCGGTGTTTTGAACAGCGCTCGGCGCCTTGTCGGCCGGCTTCTTGGCCGGAGCCGCTTCCGCGACCTTGGAGCTCTTCTTGGCGACGGCCGGCTTGGACGCGGCTTCCGTCGTGGCTGCTCGTCCGCCCGGAACCGCCAAAGGCGGTGAGGAAACGGCGAGCACGGATGCAGGTGCGGCCGTCGCGGGGGCGGCCTCGGTTTTTTTCGACGGCTTCTTGGGCTTCTCGGCGGGGGCCTTCTCAGCGGGCGGCGCCTTTTCGACGGCGGCCTTTTTCGCAGCCGCTTTCTTTGTGGTCGCTTTCTTCGCCGGCGCCGGCTCCTCGGCGCGGGGGGCCGCGACGACGACAAGGTGGGGCGCCTTCTTGGCCGGCGGCGGCGGGGCCGGCTTACCGGTGATGAGCTCGCCGGGGACGTCTTCCTGCCAGACGGCGCCACGCCCCTCTTCGTCGAGGAGCGCGTAGACGGAACTCCACGGAAGCACACAGTAAAACGGCGAGCGATTGAAGCTCAGCGTGCAGGCGACGCCCTCATCGTCGACGAGCAAGTCGTGGATCGGCACCGGCATGTTGAGGCCGATATCGAGGGCGAGCTGGGCCTGCTGGCGGAAGTGGAGCGGCACGATCACGCCCGGACGGCGCGGATCGAGGCAGACACGTACCTTCCCAACCTCAAGGAGGGCCAGGCAGACATCTTTCTTCGGCGGGAGCGAATAGCGGGGGGCCGGCTCTTCGAGGTCGGCGTCGACGGCAAAGCCGGTGCCGCAGAAGCCGCAAACAACGCGGGACTCCGACGGCGCCGTGGAGACGGTAGAACCACACTTGGGGCAAGCGACGTCGGCCATGGGCGCGGTACCGTAGCCGATTTCCCGGGCGCTGCGTAGCGCAGAGCGGTTTTGCCGGCCCAGCGCGGTGAGTGACGTAAGAGTTGGGCGCCCGCGGCGCGCCTTCGAGCGCTCTACCGACGGCCTTTTTTGGCGTGATGGGTGGAGTGCCCGAGTAAGACGGACGCCCGATGCAACGGCTCGAACTCGCCACGCCTCCGCTGCGCCTGCTCGTCGATTCCCAGGTATTTGATGCCTTTCGTTGGTGCCCGCCGACGACGCTCACCGTTCGCCTGCCGGACGGGCCCCTCCCGACGGGCCCGGTTCCGACGTCGAGAAACCCGCCGGGTCTTGCATTTGTATTTTTGGAGCATCCAGAACCGGTAGCGCTCCCTCGAGAGCTCGCACACCTCCATGTGGGCCGCCTAACCACTGAAGAAGAGTGGTGTTTAGCCCCGTGGGGCATCGATGCGGCGACCGATGGACTTTGGGAACAACGGGCCGTTCCACAGGAACATTTTGAGCTCGCCGCAGAGACCCTTGAGGCCCTTTTTTGGGGGCTCCACGACTGGGTCCACTTCCATCACCACGGGCCCTTCGAGCGCGTCGCGGAGACGGAAGTTCAATGCGACTTCGGGGCCCTCGCCTGGATCGCCTGGAATCGCGCGATCTTGCCGATCGATGACGCAGCGTTCGAAGCGCTTGCAAAGGCGGTTGCCCGCCTCGCCGCCGCGCGCCTGGTCTTGGAAGAGCTCCTGGTGCCTGCGTTCATCGAGACGCTCTTGTGCGAAGAAAAAAAACTCGGAAACGGAGCGTTCGAGCAGCATTTGATGGAAACATGCATCGACGCGACAACGGCGACTTGACCATATCCTTTCGGATCTGGGATGCTCATCAACGATGTCTGGCGGACCGCCCTACAAGAGCAACAGCTTCCCCCCGATGGAGGATGAAGCGACGTGCATTACGTCGCTCGCCAGCCTGCAGCAGGGGAAGGCGGGGCCGAAGACGCTCAACGCCTACTTGATCGTGCTCCAGGGCTCGAACGTCGGTGAAATGTATAAGATTGACGGGAGCGAGCTCTTTATCGGGCGCTCCGTCGGCGTGAACATCCGCCTCAACGACGAAGGCATCTCCCGGCGCCACGCGCGGATCATCAACGAGGGGGGCCAGCTCTTCATCGAAGATTTGATGAGCGCGAACGGCACCCTCGTGAACGGCGAGGCGGTCCGGCGGCAGCCGCTCCAGGACGGCGACAAGATCCTCCTCGGGTCGACGACGATCCTCAAGTTCACCTACCACGACAACCTGGAAGAGAGCTTCCAGCAGAAGATGTACGAGGCGGCGCTCCGCGACGGCCTCACGAAGGCTTTTAACAAGAAGTACTTCCTCGATCGCATCGAGACCGAGTTCAGCTTCGCCCAGCGCCACCAGTCTTCGCTTTCGCTCGTGATGTTCGACATCGACTTCTTCAAGAAGGTCAACGACGGCTTCGGCCACCTCGCCGGCGACGCGGCGCTGGTCGGCGTCTCGCAGGTCTCGCACACGATGCTGCGGAACGAAGACGTCTTCGCCCGCTATGGTGGCGAAGAATTTGGGATTATCTGCCGGGGGACGCCGGCCGCCAATGCGGCGATCCTCGCCGATCGGTTGCGCGCCGCCGTCGAGGCGACCGTCTTCGATTGGCAGGGGGCGCGCATGCCGATCACCATCAGCTGCGGCGTTGCTGGGATGCCCGAAACCGCTCCGACGTCGTCCGTCGAGCTGATTTCTTTCGCCGACGAGGCCCTTTACGAGTCGAAGCGCTCGGGGCGAAACCGAGTCACCCTCCGCGAGCGCTGACCGCCGCCGAGCCGAGTCGGGAACGCGGCGCCACAAACGAAGAAGAGGGGGAAGCGATTCCCCCTCTTTCGTTTGTGTGCTTGTCGGTTGAGCGGCCGCTCACTTCTCCTGGCAGGCGTCGATGCACTCTTTGACCTTGCGCTTCGTCGGCGCGATGCAGGTGTCGAGGCCTTTCGTGCATTTCGTGCGGCAGGCGTCGTCACACTTGCGGCCCTTGCAGGGGGGGCACGCGACGACGCACTTCGTGAAGTCGTCGGAACATTTGCCGATTTCCTTGGTGGAATCGACGGTGCAGCTCATCTTGCAGTCATCGCTCTTCTTCGCTTCGGCCGGCGTCGGTGCGGCGACGGCAAGGACGACGAGTGCGGAGCCGACGACGACGACCGAGGTAATGCGACGGAACATGCGCACCAGGATAGCAGCGATTTCCCCCAAGGAAAGGACGAGCCGCCAAGATCGGGAGCGTCCAAGGAACATCGCACATTTTGCGGGAGAACCGACGTAGAGTGCCGGCCATGAGCGCACCGGAAGCGGGGACGAAGCACATCATTCAGTCCCTCCTCGTCAACGTCGCGATCGCCATCGTGAAGGCGATCGCCGCCGTCCTGACCAAGAGCGGCGCCATGCTCGCCGAGGCGCTCCACTCGTTTTCCGACTGCGGAAACCAGGTCCTTCTTCTTGTCGGCGTCCGCCAGGCTCAGCGCCCTGCCGACGCTTCCCACCCGCTGGGCTACGGTCGCGCCCTCTATTTTTGGTCGTTTCTTGTGGCGCTGATGCTCTTCGTCGGCGGCGGCGTCTTCTCGATTTACGAGGGAATTCACAAGATTCGGGAGCCGGAGGCCGTTGAGAAGCCGCTCGTCGGCTTGCTGGTGCTCCTCGTCTCGCTCGGGCTCGAAGGATCGGCGACGTTTTCAAACATCAAAGAGATCGACAAGCGACGGGGATCCGTCCCGTTTATCGAATTCTTGCGCGCGAGCAAAGATGTTGATCTTATTGTGATCTTCGGGGAAAATGCCGCCGCAGTCCTCGGGCTCGTTTTTGCGCTCTTTGCATTGACGCTCTCCTGGATCACTGGAAACGGGATCTGGGACGGCATCGGGTCGACGCTCGTCGGACTTGTGCTCGTCGGCGTGGCGATGTTCCTCGCGCTGGAGGTCCAGTCGCTGCTCCTTGGCGAGTCTGCCGATTTCGAGGTCGAGGCGGCGGTCCGGACGGCGGTCGCAAAGGTGCCGGAGATTTCCCGTATTTTGAACCTTCGGACCGTCCAGCAGGGGGCTGGTGAGGTGCTTGTCGCGGTGAAGGTCTCCTTCATCGAGGGGCTGAGCGCCGAGGACGTCTGCCACAAGATCAATCGTTTCGAAGAGCTGCTGCGTGCCGCGCGCCCTGAAGTCCGCTGGTGCTTCGTGGAGCCCGATGTTCCGAACGACGGCGCCCCAAGAGCTGAGGGCCCCGCCCTAGG
>DYPH01000230.1 GCA_020720045.1 Sorangium cellulosum
TGTAATCGGAGGACCCGGGCCTTTTTGTAATCAGAGCGCCCGGTCTGCACCGCCCTCCCAGGCGCCGCGGGGTGGCTTTCACGGTCCGCGGGCAGCGTCCCAAACGCCGCGGGGGGGCTTCAAGGTCCGCGGAAACGACATATCCGTGGCGGAAACGCTTCCGAGGACATGCTCTCGGGGCAACCGTGGAAACGGGGCGCGGCGGCGGAGCCGGTGGGGCGTTTTGCCCCACGACTCCGGAGGAGAACTCGTGCGAGCCTCGGTCCGGCGTGAACGGCACGCAGTGGCGATCGACGAAAGGAAACATGGATGAAACGAAAGCTTTTTTCTGCACGCGTCCTCGGTCTTCTTGGTGCCACCGCGATCGGCGCCTGCGGTTCGCAAGGCAGCGACGTCGCTTCGACCTCACAACGGGTGATGCAGTCCCGCGAAATCGACAACCAATACAGGGATGTCGGTTGGCTTGAGTCGCGAACCCGCATCGGCGGATGCACAGGTACGGCGATTTCCGACCGAATCGTCGTCACGGCGGCCCACTGCCTTGAATGGAAGCTCGTCATGACCCCGGGGGTCGACGACCGCATGTCCGACATCGCTCGAGCGCGAGCAGACCACGTGTTCACCGTCGATCTCGATGGGGATCGACGCAGCACGACCGATACGTTTTCGTACGAAATCGGGCAAGTTTACGGCATGTCGGGCGAGATTGGTCCGAGCGGGCAGCGAGAGCGGTGGGATCTGGTCGTACTCGGACTCGAGATTCCGCCGGGTACGCTCGGGCCCTTGAGCCGCGCAAGAACGGTTGGACCCGTCACGCCGCGTCGACTGCTGACGAGCTACGTGGACAACGCTACGCCCCCCGACCTGGCCGATTTGGTCGTTCACTCCCAGTTCAATCCGTTCACCGTGCTCCCCGATCTCCCGATCCAGCGAGTCGGCGTAGGCGGCAACGATGTGGTCTTCCTCCCGGACGGCGGAATCGATCCGGATGCGAGTTCCGGAAGACCGGCGGACGGTGGGCCTCCAAGTGAGGGCGCGTTCAATCTCCAGCTTCGCCAGCTCGCGCCAGGAAAAATTACGTCCCTGGAGCAGCAGCCCGCTTCGACTTTGCCGATGCCTGCGAGCGATCGTATCGGTGGCATCGCTTCGAGGTCTCCAGACACACTCTCTCCGTACAATTTCCCGGGGGATTCGGGCGGCCCGCTCCTCGCAAGCAGCTTCCCAAACGTGCCGGCAGGGACAGACACGTTAATCGGCGTCCTCGGAACGACGACGGCGGTGCTTCCTCCAACGATTCTCACCATGGAATCGACGCATGGGGGCTTCTTCACGCCCCGTATCCGGTCATGGATCGAGGGCCGGCTTCGCGACCTGAAGAATGATGCCGACTACGACGGAATTCCCGACGCCCAGGACAACTGCATCACCGTTCGAAATCCCCTTCAGCAAGACTCTAACTTTGAAGCCGAATACGAATTGACCTGCCGCGCTGGCGCGTGTGCCCCGAATATGGGCGCCCCTCCAAGCGCGACGGCATCCCCCGCTCAAATCGCCGCGTGGCACGCAAGCTTTGTCGGAGACGCGTGCGATCCGAACCGCGTTGCGCGGCTCTCTGTCGCAAGCTCGATGACGCTCGTGCAGACGACGGGCACGTGCACGAACTACATCGACAAGTTCAGCATCAAGGTCCCCTACCAGGGGGCCTGCTACTTCCAGGCAGAGAACGATCTTCTGGTGAGTGATGGCGTCGGACTCCCAGCAGGAGTGACAGGGCCTACGCGCGGCAACGTCGCCCACTACGCTTGCAACTGCGACCCATCCCTCTATGCGAATATTGCGGACGAAAATCAGCGATTGATTCAGTGTTCGCTTCCACCCAACAATTGCAAAATCGCGCTCGACAGTGCGGTCCCTCCTGATTCGCTTTGGCTTCCGAATCGGTACAACTCCGTCTCCGAAACCGATGTGAAGCGCTCGGAAGGCGGAACGTCTCGCGGGCCGCTCGTATTTTTCCCCGCGGAAACGACGACCGACAGTCGCTACGGCAATCGCCGAGGGCAGCGAACGGCCCGGTGGGACCTCGGCGCCGACCGAGGCCGAATGGGGCTTCCGGCGGCTGGTTCCTACAGCGGCATGCTATGGTCGAAGGCTGGCCCGACGAGCACAGTTTTCGGAGTGCCGCCCGAGTACGTGCCGGCAGCCGACACGCCCAACGACTATGCGCTGAGCACCAACAGTCGCGCGATTGCTGGGAAAACGACCTTCGGTGGCCCGCTCGTTCCGATTGCTCGGATCCCGTGGTTCGAGTGGATCATGAACCCAGGCGCCCATCGCGGCGAGCTTGCGGAGACGCTGGTCCCGGTCCGCGTCAACACCGAGTCGGTTCGCGTCTTTTCGTTTGGCGCCGACGGCATTCGTGACGTCTCGACGCGCTTTACGTCGGCGGCCCGCGACCGCCTCGCGCGGCTGGAGACGGGAACCTCGGTGCTCGCCCTCCCCGCCGCGGACGTGCGCTCGGTGCTCCCGGACGCGGGAAATCGGGCTGTCTCCATGAACGCCACGACGGGCGCCGTCGATGGTGTTTTCCGGATCGCGAACGGCCTGACGACGTGGACGGCAGTCAGCGAGAGCTTCACTCTGGGGGCTGCCCCCTCCGCCGCGAGCTTTGAACCGCTAACCGGCACGCTCACGGTGATCGCCGACGGCCGCCTGTATCGCCGAACGTGGACCTCCGATGGCTTCGGACCGCCCGTGCAGGTGGCGATGGTCCCCGGTGTGCCCTACCTATCGCGACCGACGGCGACCGGGACGCGCCTCCTCACGCAGCCGGAACCGGGCGTGCTTGCCATGGTGGAGACGTCCGGCCCCGACCTGATGGAGCTCGGCAAGTGGGCCGTCGCCGTCGACACGGAAATCTGGCCTTCCACGGGCAGACGTGGCGAGACGTTCATCGCGTTCCGTCGAAAGGACGGGATCGGAGGGGTGCTGGTCTTCGAGGATGCCGGCGTCACCGGCTACGGCGTCGAGGCGGTTGCCGGTCCTGCCGCGGCCGACTTCTCGGGCGGAATCACAATCATGACGGACGTGCGAGATGGCACGGCGGCGCCGGTCGTGGTGACGCTCGCGACGACCGACCGCGTCGACGAGACCAAAATCACCGGTACGCTCGCGGGTTTCTGATGCGAAATTTAGCGACGACGCTTCCGCTCGCCCTTTTCGGGGCTGGCGGAAGCCTCTTTCTCTTCGCCTGCGCGGTGCCTTCTTGCGGCAGCGATGCCGCACAACCTTCCGACGCTGGAGTCGATGGCGCGTCGAGCGACGCTGGACACCGAGATGCGGGGCGCGATGCGGCCGTAGGCGATAGCGGGAGCGCCCCTACCGCATGTGGGCGGCGCCCCGGTTGGCTCGCTCTGACGAACTTCACGACCAACTGCGCGGCGCAGGTCGCGCCGAGCGCGTTGCTGGGCGAGATCGCGCCGTCGTTGCGCCCCTGCAACAACGGGCAGGCAATGTGCATGGAGCTTGCGCTGCCCAACGAAGCCGGTGCGCTCCGCCCAAAGTTCTTTGCGTATCCGGTCGCGCCGGAAGCTTCGAACTTCCTCCTCACCTACGCGAGCGATCCCGACGCGGCGAACTGCAGCCGAACGCTGCTGGTAGCGGCCGCGGGCGACTTTGCCGTCGCTGGCGCCATCGAAATGGAAAACACCTACTGCGCGACGGTGAACGCGGCGGCGGACGATCTGCTTTTGACCCGCTCGAAGAGCGACACGCCGCCACGTTCGGGAGCGCTGGGACTCGGCGCATGGTCCTCGGGGGCGTTTCCGGCGGAGATTCCTACGACCGGGCAATTTCCCGCGGCGCTGCAAAGTGGCAACTTCGCGTACGCATTCGTCCCTTCGCAAGGCGTCTACGACATCATCGATATCCCTTCGAAGACGCTCACAAAGACCGTTTCCC
>DYPH01000231.1 GCA_020720045.1 Sorangium cellulosum
CCTAGCTGCGTGGCCCGCCATCGCGCCGAGCGCCCCAACAGCGATGCGCGAAGCGTTGGAGGAGCACTGGCAGAAGACGCCGTGCATCCGGGATCGACGCTGACCCCCAAAACGGAAACCACCGACCCGGGTGCTGGGGAATCGGTGGTTTTTCGTGCGCTTGCTGTTCAGGCGGCGGGGAAGCTCAGTGCTTCTTTTTCGGGTCGGCGATCGCCGCCGCTCGACCACCTTCCGTGTGCGCCGCTGCCGAGGGTGCGAGGAGCGCGAGAACGAGAACGATTCCGAAAACGGTGGAAAGAGGCTTCATCGTTGACGGCCTCACTGCTGGGACAGTTGGTAGGTGTTCCCGAAATTGTCCTGGATGACCGTCGCGAGACCGCCGATCGCGGTGATCTGCAGGGGCGCCGTGAGCGTGCGCGTGCGGAAGGCCCAGCCGTTGGGGAGCGTGAGCCGCGTTCCGAGGGTCGCGAGGTCGGCCTCGGTCTGGGCGGTCTGCTGCACGCTGTAGGACTGCATGTCGTAGATCTTGCCGTCGGGACCGACGAGCTCATAGACGGCGTTCCCGGCGTCGAACTGGACCGTCGTGTTCCGCTTGATCGTGTTCGGCGTGTAGGGCGCGCTGCCGAGCCCGGAGAGCGCGGAGAGCGGGACGTCGATGCTTCCGCCGAGGCGCATCTCGAGGCCGCCGAGGGTGCGCGGAGTCGCGTCGATCAACGACGCCGTGACGAACCGGTCCAGCGTCCAATAGCGGGGGCCGTTGAGGCCTTCGTCACGCCCTCCTCGGTGGCGACCTTCCCGGCATCGACGGCGCTCCAGGCGGCCGCCGGGCAGTCGTTCAGGCCGAAGGTGGTGTACACATCGACGGTGGCGCCGGTCGGGAGACGGTGGCGAGGAGGATCTCGCAGTAGCGCTGGCCCCGCAACGGACGGGCGGCCGACGCATCGGGCTGGCCGGAATCCGGGCTCGAATCTTGGGCGGTTCCCGCGTCGGTTCCGCCGTCGGTGGCGGTCGTCGACGTGTCGCTGCACGCGGCAAGCGGGGCGAGGACCCCCGCGAGAACGCATGCGAGCCAGCGAGTGGGGAACGGAGACGTGACTTTCTTGATCATGGGCAAGTAGTGACACCATGAATGCCACTTGTCAAACCGACGGGGCTGCTAGACCTCGGCGGGATGGCTGCCGACGAAGAAAAGCGCTCCGAAACTGCGTCGGCGGACGGCCGCGTGCGGCGTGGCGCGCGCAACCACGAGGCGATCGTTCAAGCGATCTACGCGTTGATCCAAGAAACTCACCTCCCGCCGACCGTCGACGACGTCGCCGCGCGGGCCGGCGTTGGGCGGCGCACCGTCTTCCGCCAGTTCGAAGATCTCGACGCCCTCTACCGCTCGATGGGCGAACGCGTATTGCGGGAGGCACTTGGACGGGTGGTGTTGGCGGCACCGTCAGGGATTCTCGCGGCCGATCTCGCCGCGCTCGTGGAGCGGCGGGGGCGCATCTACGAGTTCGTCACCCCCTTCCGGCGCGCCTCCCGGCTCGTTCGCCACGAGTCGGCCTTCGTCCGGGAGCAGCACACGATGATGTCGATGGGCTTTCGCGCGGCGCTGCGCGCGGTGCTTGAACCGGCAAACGCCGACGACGACACCTTCGAAGCGCTCGACCTTCTTCTCTCTTTTGAGGCCTGGGAGCGGCTCCGCCACCAGCAATCGTTGAGCGTCGAGCGCGCCCAGGAGCTCCTCACCCGCACCGCGCTTACGGTGGTGACCGCGGCAACGGACCGACGCTGAACAAAACGAAAACCACCGACCCCCGTGCTGGGGAATCGGTGGTTTTTCGTGCCGTTGCAGTTCAGGCGGCGGAGAAGCTCAGTGCTTCTTCTTCGCGTGGGCCTTCGTCGAGACCTTCTCGATCTTCGGCGCGTGGGCGGCCGCCTTCGGCTTGCCCGCGGTGGCGACTTCGTCTTCCGTCGGCTCGGCGAGGACGATCTCGAGGACGTCCCCCTTGGCGCGGACGAGGTAGTTGGGGACGCCGTCCTTGAAATCGACGGTCAATTCGCTGCGTTCCCCGCCGTTGGCGACGTGGACGCCGGCGAGGCGCTTGTCGCTCTTGGCGAGGGGGGCGGCCGCTTCGAGGGCTTTGACGCCGGGGAGGCCGACGGTGAAGCCGGTCGGCGTGCGCGCCCCCTGGATCTTCTCGATGGGGGCATTCATCTTGAGGCGGAGCGTCTTGCCGTGGGCGACCTTGCCGTTGCTGAACGGCGCGACTTTGCCGATCTTTTTGGCCGGGTTGCTCGCTTCAAAGCCGTCGTCGACGAGGACCGGCTCCGCCGGCGGGATCGGGGCGGGGACGACCCCGTTGGCGGCGACCGTCGCCGGGGTCGGGGTCGGAGCCATCGGCGCGGGGGCCGACGCTGCGGGGGCAGCGGCGACTTCGACGCTCGTCGACGGCGTGGCGGTGGCGAGGGGCGCTTGGGGGGCCGGCTTCGAGAAGGCGACACCGGCGAGCAACGCCGCGATCCCGATGGCGCCACCGAGGGCGAACTTCCGTTTGTGCTCCTGGGCGAAGGCACCGACCTTGGCGACCGGGGTCGCCGGAATGCGAGTATTTGCGGTAACTTCCGCCGGTGCCTCTTCGACGCGATCCTCGCGGATGATCTTCCGCCCCTTCGCGTGGAGACCGCCGCCGGGCGCCTTCGCGGTGACGCGCTTCGGGGCGTCTTCCGCGTTGTCGAAGACGATCGCGCCGTCGGTGCCGCGGACGCTCTTCAGGCTCTGGACCTTGCTCCAGGCGAGGAGGACCTTCTCCTTCGCCCCGAGGGCGATCGGCGCGAAGACGCTCCGGGCGCGATCGAAGGGGGACGGGCCGGCGACGACCTCGTCTCCGGGCTCCGTCGGCGGATCAAAGACCGGGCGGACCGAGGCGGCGCGCGCGGGAACCTCTGAATTTGCTGCGAGTTCTTCTTCCGTGGAAGCCGCATACGCTTCTTCCATCGGCTCGACGGGGGTCGCTTCGCCGACGTCTTCGACGCTGTGGCCGGCGCTGCTCGCGACCGTCTTCGGACCGGCGGCGAGGAGTTCCTCGGCGGGGGTCGCTTCCGGGGCGAGCTCCTGGGAAACGGCGTCATTGCTGACGTCGCTGGTCGCCGGCGTCTCCGCGGTGCGGAGGGAGACGATGAGCTGGGGGATGTTCGTCTTCGGATCGATGGTGACGGTCACGTTGCCGACGCGGGCGTTCGCGTTGCGCCCCTCGTCGACGCGCTCGACGTCGCAATGATTGCCGATCTTGAGGAAGGCGAGGTCGGTCTTCGCGGTGATCATCCGCGGGCGGGCGTCGGAGACGCGAGCCTTGAGCGGCTGGGCGAGCCCCTCGACGTGGAGGCGGAGGCGCTCCCCGGGGACGGCGCCGAGCTGCTCTTCGAGGGCGTGGCGGAGCGCCTGCTCGCTGGCGGCGTCGAGGGCGGTGAAAGCGATGCCGAATTCGCCCCCTTTGGCCGCTTCGCGGCTCCAGATGACGTCCCCTTCGCAGACGATCGTCGTCGCGCCGAGCTCAAAGCGGCAGGAGACCGGCTGGCCGACTTCCGGCAGGTAGGCGGTGCGGAGACGCATGCCGGCAAGCGACACGTCGAGCGCCTTCGCCTCGAAAGTCGGTCCGAGCGCGCCGCCGACTTCCACCATGGTGTCGAAGGGGATGCGCGAATTGAAAGGGGCGCGGCGTTCCGTCTGCACGTTCATCGAGGGGACCTCCGGGTAGGTGTGCAAGATGCGTTGGCATGAGAAGCCGCGCACCGTGCACCCACATCGTCACCCCCGTCGCTTACGGAGGTCGTCGCCCTCGGGCCAAATTTTCGCGACGGAATTTTTCCTGGGTTTTAGACCGCTCTCAGTTAAAGCTGAGCCTGTACCCGGCGAAGCGAACCCAGCCG
>DYPH01000106.1:0-3560 GCA_020720045.1 Sorangium cellulosum
ACTCGCGAGGCGGTCCGGCGAGCCTCGAGGCTCAAACCACCGACTCGTGAGGCGGTCCGGCGAGCCTCGAGGCTCAAACCACCGACTCGCGAAGCGGTCCGGCGAGCCTCGAGAAACCAGCGACTCGCGAGGCGGTCCGGCGAGCCTCGAGGCTCAAACCACCGACTCGCGAGGCGGTCCGACGGTTTTGTGCCGTAACGCTCCGGCGAAACGCCGCGTACCGCCCCCCATGCCTCGCCTCCACCCCCTCCTCCGCTTCGCCGCGCTCCCCTTCTCCTCCTCGCCTGCGCCGACGATGCCCCGAAGGACGGGCCGAAGGTCGTCTCCGAGGTCACCGACCAGCTCCCGCCGACCAGCGGCGACGCCGATATCGCCCCTTGGCTTGCGACCGGCGCCTACAAGAAGTGGTCCTGCGAGCCGGCCCCCCACAGCGCCAGCGGCGCCAGCGCCCACTCGCGAAACCGTGTCTGCTCGAACACCGCGATCGCCACGCACGACTCGGCAAGCGGCCCCTGGCCGGTCGGTGCGGCGAGCGTGAAGGAGCTCTACGACGGCGATCGCATCACCGGCTATGCGGTCGCGCGGAAGGTCACCGCGGGGGCCGATGCCGGCGCTTGGTACTGGTACGAGCGGATCGGCGCGACCCTCTATGCAGACGGTCTCGGCACCGAGAATGCCCCAAAGACCCTCTGCGGCGACTGCCATTCTCGCGGGACGGACTTCGTCTACACGGCGGTATCGGCGCGCTAACGGGACCCCACGCTCGCCGAAGTGGGCCCGCCGTCTCTCGCGACGCCGCTGCCAGCAATTTCGCTGGCGGTCGCGAACGGACGGGCCCCTGGCTTTGTGGGCCCGCCGTCTCTCGCGACGCCTCTGCCAGCAAATTCGCTGGCGGTCGCGAACGGACGGGCCTTCTTGGGTAAGGGGCGTCTCTTTGCCTACTTCTGGATTTGGACGTGGCACTCCCCTTCCCCGCGGAAGTGGCCGACGGTCCGCGAGAGGAACGCCACGAAGGCGCCGAGGTCTTTCACCGAGCTCGCGCCGCCGATGCCGAACTTCCCCTTTTCCGCGGGGATATCGACGAGTTTCACCGCCGCGAGCTCCTCTTGCGTGATCACGCCGTCGCCGGCGGCCCCGTTCGCGCCGATGTCGGCATCGGCGAGGTGCTGGAAGCGGGTCTTCGCCGCCGGATCTTGGAGATCGTCGTAGAAGAAGTGATCGCCGTGAATCGTGAGTTCGATGGCGTCGGTCCCGCCGCTGGTGACGACCGTGCCGAGCTCGGTCTTTCCGTTGAGCTCCCCTTCGCAGTCGACGAGCTTCGTGTTCGTCGAGAAGCCCCAGGAGAAGCTCTTGGTGACGCCCCCTTTGGACGCGGTCCCGACGATCCAGAGGCTCCAGCCGTTCGTTTTCATCGTCGCGAAGTCGGCGGCATCAACCCCGGGCAGCAAGAGCGCATCGGCGACGGGACCGATCGCGTACTCGACCCCGTAACGACCGGTTTCGAGCCCGGGGAAGCTCGCGAGCGCCTTCACGCCGGGCGTCACATGATTGACGACGATCGGTCGCGGGAGAGCGGCGACGGCGCTCGTGCCGTCGAGGACTTTTACCTCGGAGAAGGTGACCAAGAACTTCGAGTATTTGACCGTCCACCCATCGGCAAACACCGAGGCCGGGATGGTTTCTTCAATATACTCTTCCCCCCACGTGGCGACGGAGACATTGCCAGTTCCTTCGCTCGAGCAGGCGAGCAACGAAGCGGCAGTAAGGGACAGCGCGGCGAGACGGAAGGAAGGTTTCATGGCGGTGGGAATGGAGTTCACGGGGGGAGGAAGAAGATTTTTCGTAGGAAAACTGGAAAGCTGCCGCCCCTTTGAGGTTGCGGACGAAGGCGCGACGAGCGCGGCTTTCTGGGGGGAGCTCGGTAGGTTCCGTCCCGGCCGCGGCATCGCTGAAGTCGACGTCGGAGAGCCAAAGGATCGGGGCGACCTGCAGGTGAATGGTGCCATTGTCCGTGACGGCTACGCCATCGGAGATCCCCCCGGCCGGCGTGAAGGAGCAGCCTTCCACGCGCGGGAGATTCTCCACATCAACGACTTCCGCCTGCGTGGCGGTCGCCGTAAAGAGGCGTGTCACTCCGTCTTTCGTCGCGGTGCCGGCGAGGTAGACGGTCGCCCCGGCTTTCCCGGCGAGGGTGCGCGTCCCATCAAAGGTAAACCGCGCGGAGCGGAACGTCCCGGTGATGCCGGTGCCGTTCGCGAGCTTCACGGAGCCCTTCGCGAATTCCGCATCAAAGGGGGTGAGCATTTCGCCAAGGGTATCCCCCTCGCTGTAGTGGCCTGGATGCGCATACGCAGTCCCTTCCACAAGGCCCGAAAGGCGCTCCAGGAGAGTCGGCTTGGCGTGATGAAATGCGAGGAGCGGCGCGCCGCTGTAGTAATTGAGGGCGGCCCCGGCGATGGCGACTTTGTCCAAAGAGACCTGCCAGCCGGCATCATTGAGGAACGCGGCCCCCCCTTTTCCGCCGGTGGCGCTCGCCGGCGCGAGAGAGACATCGGTCGCGAGGACGACCTTCTTGCCGGAGGTGACGTCGTCGCTGCACGCGGCGACCGAAACCGCGAGGACGAGGGCAACGCCCAAGGAGTGTTTGGTCACAGCGGGGGCACTTAGCGGTGAGCAGCACCGTCGGCGAGGCAATTCGTGCTACGAATCGGCTTTCGTGTGCCACGACGATTTCCGGTAACCGACGTGAATCCCCGACGTACTCGGCCGACGGCGTAGCGGTCGCCGACAGCTACGTGTCACTCATGCACCGATACGTGCCACGCAGCGAGCGATCAGCCGGGGACCTTCACGAAGTCGATGTATTCGCCGTGGGCGAGGCAATGGCCGTGAACCCGGACCTCTGCCCCGCGCGCGGCACCGTGGATGGGGAGCAGGTAGACGGTGTCGCGCCCTTCGTGGCCGCTCGGGTCGTCGGTCCGTAGACCGCGGTAAGCGCCGGCCACGTCGGCGCGATTCTGCGGCCAGGGGGCGAACGCAATGCGGGTCTCGGTGTCGCCGACGAGGAGGTCTACCCAGTCGTAGTAGTGGCCACTCGGGACCGCTTCTGTCGGCGCCGCGTTCGGGTGCCGGGCGTGCCCTTTGCCGGGATCACCCCATTGAATCGGGAGCAAATTCGCAGCGAGGGCGGCGTCGAGGAGGTTTCCGTCGGCCACGAGGAACGGCAAATGCTTGCCGAGGTGCTGGGGAATGCCGCCAAGCCCCTCGATCAACGCCAGGTAGGCAGGCGGCACCGCCCCTTGTCGAGCGCGTCGTCACCTGGGCACACGCCCCCGGCAAAAAGCGCGACGGCTACCCGCAGATGCCGGGCTTCGCGGTCCTCGGCGACGCAAAACTCCGTGAAATCGCAGACTATATGGTGGAGAAGGGGCGAGGCGCGAAGTGATCGCCATTCGCGCAGACCTGTGGGCGGCGACCGTCGGCCCCAATCGCGAGGGCCTAGTGACGGCGCTCCTCGCGGTCGCCTTCGTCGTCGTGAGCGCCACGGAACATCACCGGCA
>DYPH01000106.1:3660-22913 GCA_020720045.1 Sorangium cellulosum
CAAAAGAGCCGTCGGACAGCACAAAAGAGCCGTCGGACAGCACAAAAGAGCCGTCGGACAGCACAAAAGAGCCGTCACGCCGTGTGCGGCTATCGACGACGACGCGCGGCTACGAGCATGGCGGCGACGAGAAGGCCTCCGGCGACTCCCGGCGCTGCCGAGCCGGGTGCCGTCGAGCAGCCCCCTTCATCGAGGTTCTCTTCGACGGTGCCCGCGTCGGCCCCGGCGTCGCTCGTCCCTGAATCGACTGCACCCGCGTCCGTACCGGCGTCCGCCGTACCTGCATCGGTGGCCCCGGCGTCGACCGCGGGGGTCACGCCGCCGACTGCGAGTTGGAGGTTCACGACGGCGCCGGGGCGGTCCCCGGAGCTATCCCCCGTTCCGTTGACGGCATTTCCCCAAAGCTCCAGGTTGAGCGTGCCCGCTTGCGTGGGGGTCACGGAGACCGTCCACCCGTCGGAAAGTGGTGATTTCGCCCCTTTGTGGCTGACCGCCTTCGCATTCGAGCGGAGGAGATCGGCGCTCTGAGCGGCATCAAAGAGGTCCTGGTCGGCGCCCGCGAAGAAGCCGCCCTTGGTGTTGGTCCCTGATTGGTCGGTGACCGAAATCTTCAGGTCGGCGCGAACGCCGACTTCGAGGGGGGCGCTCGCAACCGCCGAGACAACCGTCGTCCCAACGGCGGAGCCACCATGGCAGCTGGGGCATCCGCCCGCCGCACGGCCACCGCTGAAGGCAAACGCCGATGCCGGCAGGAGAGCAAGGGTCGAAAGAACGAGGGTGAATGCACTAATTTTCATGTTTTTCTCTCACAGTTGTCGTGCCACGCTAGCTTCGGCGACGGGGGATACGCAACCATCGCCGCCAATTTCCCGGATCCCCTGCGTCAAATTGCCGCGCGACACTCCGCCACCTGGCCGAGGGCGCCGCGCGGAGGCAAAAGCGCCCCATGAAGCTCCTCTCTCGCTCGACCACGCTCCGCATCTCCGCCGCTTCCGTCCTCGCGCTGACCTTCGCAGGCGCTGCCGTGGGCTGCGAAGACGACGATCACGACCACGTCCACGACACCACCGACGTTGCCGCAGGCGACGCAGGCACCGACAGCGCGGTCCCGCCCGCGGATGGGTCGGTTGACGGCGCCCAAGACGGCGGCGTGCTCATGGATGCCGGACCGGCCCCCCTCCAGAGCATTTCCTTTGCCGGCGTCGTCGGAACGACCCCCTTCTCCTGCACGCAGACCTACGCAGGGATCGGCACCTCGAACGCGTCGATCACCCCCGTCGACTTCCGCCTTTATGTGAGCGACGTTGTGCTCACGAAAGATGACGGGACGAAGGTCCCCTTCGAGCTCGAACCGGACGGCGTCTTTCAAAGTTCGAAGGTCGCGCTCCTCGATTTCGAGGACCGGACCGGTGGCTGCAACAACGGCACCGAGGCGCTCCACACGAAGCTTGTCGGACGCGCACCTGCTGGAAAGTACACCGGTATTACCTTCACGATCGGCGTCCCCGAAGCGCTAAACCACCAGAACGCCGCCACCGCCGAGGCGCCGCTAAACCTTAGCGGACTCTTCTGGAACTGGCAGGGGGGCTACAAATTCCTCCGTTTGGATGGGAAGGTCCCGTCGACGAATAGCGGATTTGTCATGCACCTCGGAAGCACGGCTTGTACGGCCGGCGCAACGCCCGACTCCTACGTTTGTACCAAGCGGAACGCGTCGACAGTCACGCTGACCGCCGATCCGTTTGCAGCGACGTTCCTCGCCGACTGGAAGGCGTTGCTGGCCGGGGTCGCCATCGACGCCGACAAGGGGGGCATGCCCGGCTGCATGTCCGGCGACACCGACCCGGAGTGCACGCCGATGCTTGGGGCGCTCGGCATCGACGTTGCAAGCGGTAACAGCACGAAACCGCAAACGTTTTTCCGGGTTTCCCCGTGAGGGCGACCGGGGACGCAGGGCGGGCCGCCCAGGCGCTGCTGGTCGCCATCGGCCTGGCGGCAGCGGTGGCGTGCGGAAATGAGGGCGCTGACGACGCTCCGAGCATCGACGGCGGCGCGGAGACCAGCGCCGATGGCGGACCGCCGCCACTGGCCTACCCGTCGGGCTTCCCCGGCCTTGCGTTCCCGGCAACGAACCCCTGGAGCGCGGCAAAGGCGGAACTCGGGCGCTATTTCTTCTACGACAAACGCCTCTCCGCCAACGGAACCCAGTCGTGCGCGAGCTGCCACGAGCAGGCGCGGAACTTCACCGACGGGCGGGCCCACCCGCTTGGCTCGACGGGGGAATCCCACCGGCGGAGCGCGATGGCGCTGAGCAACGTCGGCTACTACTCGGTGCTCACGTGGGCGAGTGACCTGCAGGACTCGCTGGAAAAACAAGCACTTTTGCCACTTTTCGGCGAGAACCCCGTCGAGCTCGGGAACGCCGGCCAGGAGGTCGCGCTTCTTGCGCGCCTCGCCGCCGAGCCCCGCTACGCGCCCCTCTTGAAGGCCGCCTACCCGGACGCCCCGACGGTGACACTCCCCCATTTGACGGAGGCGATTGCGACCTTTGAGCGCTCTCTCCTTTCCGGGAATGCCCCCTATGATCGTTTTCTTGCCGGCGACAAGAATGCGCTGTCTCCGGAGGCGAAGCGGGGGGCCGATCTCTTCTTCGGCGAGCGAGCCGAGTGCTTCCACTGCCACGGTGGCTTCGCCTTCGCCGACTCGGTCACCTTCGCCGGCAAGACGGTCCGCGAGCGCTCCTTCCACAACACGGGGCTCTACAACGTCGACGGCAAAGGTGCCTACCCGGCGAGCGACGTCGGACTCGCGGAAATCTCGGGAAATCCAGCAGATATGGGGCGCTTCCGGGCCCCATCCCTGCGCAACGTCGCGGTGACCGCGCCGTTCATGCACGATGGGAGCCTTCCAACCCTCGACGCGGCGATCGCCCACTACGGGCGCGGCGGGACGTTGACCGCGAGCGGCCCCAACGCTGGCGACGGCGCAACGAGCCCCCTCAAGAGCGAACTCGTCCGCGGCTTTTCGCCGACCGATGGAGAAGTCGCCAACCTCAAGGCGTTTCTCAACGCGCTCACCGACGAAGAATTCCTAAAGAATTCGGCCTACGGCGATCCCTGGAAGTGAGTCCCCCCGAGACCTGGTGTCGGGCCCGCCGTCTCTGGCGACGCCTAACGGGCAGAGAGCGCTCGGTAGGCGCGGAGGCCGCCGCCGATAAACTTTGCGTGGGAATAGCCCATGTCTTGCAGCGTCTTCGCGGAGAGCGCACCGCGATTGTTTGCGTTGCAGTAACAGAGAATGAGGGCGGACAAATCCGGCACACGCCCTTCGATATCCATCTCGAGCTTCCCGCGACTCACGTGCAAGGAACCGGGAATGGCATCCACATCGTGCTCTTCCCGATCTCGAATGTCGAGAAGAAGGGCACCTCGGTGGACAAGGGCGTCGACATCCGCGGCGGAGACCTCTTCGACGCTGGCTCGCGCGGCGTCCGCGAGAGCCTGGAATTTTTGCGTATATGCCATGATTTCCTCTCGTCAGCGCGCGGCTTGTACGGGGGCTGATTTGGTTCGCGGTGCGAAAACAAAGTGCTGAAGAATCATCCCAAGCGTCATCGTGACGACGAAAACCAAGGGGGCTGCTCCCCCTTTGACGGACGAGACGATTCCTGGACCGGGGCAGAAACCGCCAAGGCCCCAGCCGACGCCAAATAGCGCCGCCCCTGCGAGGAGCTTTGCGTCGAGATCTTGGGACGTCGGGAGATGAAACTTCGTATCAAAAATGGGCGACTTGCGCGTTCGCACGATGCGACCTGCGACAAAGTGGACGGCGATCGCCCCGATCATCACGAAGGCGAGAGAAGGATCCCATGCCCCCGAAATATCTAGAAATTCAATAACCTTGTCCTGCGACGTCATCCCTGAAACGCCAAGCCCGACGGCGAAGATCAGGCCCGATGCAAACGCGAAGAGGTTTCCTTTCATTGCCATGATTCAGTTTCCTCCGAGGACGTGGTGAGTAACAAACACGGTCGCAAAGCCGGTCGCCATAAACGTCGCCGTGGCGGCCATGCTTCGGTACGATAGACGACTGGTTCCGCAGACGCCGTGCCCGCTCGTGCAGCCGTTCCCGAGCCGGGTTCCGAAGCCGACGATGAGCCCAGCGATCGCCACGAGCGGAAGAGCGACGGGGCTCGTTGTCGGGAAGGCCCGAGGGAGTGCGATCAGGAGCAGCAATGCGCCAGCGACGAGCCCACCGACGAAGGCGCTTCGGAAGGGACGGTCGGTAGTCCCCGGTACAAAGAGCCCTCCGTAGAGCCCGGAGATCCCGGCGACCTTTCCGTGACTCAATAGAAGTACTGTGGCCGCGAGTCCGACGATGGCGCCGCCAAGGAGCGCCGGGAGTGGCGTAAAATTTACAATATGCATTGCCTAGTTCCTAAAAGAGGGCCTGGATTTGAAGACGTACAAGCGGAGAGAGAAGCGACTCGCCGTCGCGACGGGTAACCCCAACGTCCGACGTGACTTTAAGCTCGTGGCCGCGAATGTAGTACGCAGCATCGACTTCGAAGCTCGTCTCCGCACGCTGAATCTCGCCTCGTTCCAAGAGACGTGAAACCCGCAAGCCGCCGCTCCCCTGGAGGGATGGCACATAGTGATCGGTGCGGAGGTAGCCGCCGACGCGTGTCGTCGTAGCGGCGAGACGCTCGACGCCCGCGAGGATCTCGCCGCCGACGTCCCAGTGTTTTCGACGAAGGAGAACCTCAACGCCGGCCAACGTTCGCGATCCGGGACCACCGAGGCCGTCGGTGCACACACTCGAAAGATTGGTCTCGACGCGTGGGTTTTCAATGCCCCCCGTAGGCGCGCCGCACGCCCCGCGCAGCGCGCTCCCCACCAATGCAGAACCGCCGACAACCAGCGCTGTGGGGACGCCTTCAATATCGACTTCGCCATCGATCGGGCGGTGAAATACATTCCACACAATCCGTGCTGTTCCGGCGATACCACGACCTTCACGAAAGGGCCCGACGTCCCCTGCACCGTGGAAGACGCCCGCAGAATACTCAATTCCGTCACGAAAGAGTGACCCCGAGACGACGACTCCGGGCGCGCGCCCGGGCAACATGGCGAGCGTCGGCGCTGCACGACCGGCGCCGGCCAACAGCGGAGCCGCTTCGACCCAATCGCGAAAAACAGGGAGCTTTGTACGCCCCGCGCGAAGGTGAAACGATTCGTGGCGCGTCCACTCGGCGTAGGCGTCAAATACACCAATAACGTTCGATCCCTCCGACCCGATCATGAGGCGGATTCGAACGTCCTTCAGCCCGGGATTTCCGAAGAGGTAAAGGCGCGTACGGTGGAGACTTAGTTCCGCGCTCGACGCATGCGGCCCGCCGATCCCGACGCGCGCCTGGAAGAAGCCGCCGAGAGCGAGGAAACGTGCTCCGTCCGCCGAACGAACCTGGAGGCGCGCCACCGCGAGCTCCTCCTTCCCTTGCGCCGGTTCCGCCAGCGCTGGCGCAGTCGCCGCGAGGATCGCCGCGCAGAGAGCAAGCGCAGTGTGAGAGGGTGACAGGAGGGGGTGATTCGACACGCCCTTCCTACCTCACAGTCCGTGCCAGCCCCCCACGGCACCAGAAACGCGGATGTTGCGTGCTTCACGCTGCCGTTGCGCCCCTCCGCGAAACGGCATGAAACAGATGCAGGACTCCTGAAACACCCGCGTTTCGGTGTTTCAGCGGCAGCTCTCGTTCGCTCCGCCAACGATCGTCGCCACTTCGGCGGCGGTGAGGAATTGAGGCTCGAAGCGCCCGTTCAACTGGCGGACGAAGCTACGGAGGTGGTTTCGCGACCCGCACTCGAGTCGATCGTACACCGCAAGAACGTCCGGTTCCGCGGTGCGCCTTCGCATCACGCGGATGTCGCGAATATCGAGTTCCTCGACGGTAGCCCCGACGACATACGCGCTCTCCGGCACGCTTTTCCCTTGCGCAACAAGGTCGGCATAGAGGGTAACAAATTCTTCGCTTTGAAACACGCCGCGGGCATCGTTGGTGACCGGATCCGGAACGGAGTAGGAAGTCAGAAGCTGCCCGACGGCGTCCATGTGGCTCTGCTCGGAATCGGCGATGTTCGGAAAGATCTCCTTCGAATGCACGTCGCCTAGCGCCCGATACGTATCCCTGGCGAGCTTCTCTTCCTCGCGCAGCTGCCGCAGGTCGGCGCTCAGCGCGGCGGTGGGGACGCCGCTGCCGGAGGGGGCGTCGTCGCCGCAGGCAACCACAAGAGACGCGACCGGCAGAAACGTGATGAACTTCATTTTTGCCTCCGAAAAAAAAGAAGCCCGTCCAAAGGGCGGGCTTTCTGTGAGAATCGACTTCAGGAAGTCTTCAACGGAATCTTGAGGTAGCGCATCCCATTCCCGTGGGCGTCCGGCAGGCGGCCGGCATCAATGTTCACTTGAACGCTCGGATAGAGGAGGCGTGGCGCAGCGAGCGTCGCATCGCGCGCCTCGCGGAACGCGACGAACGTCTCTTCATCGGTCTCCGCGCGGAGCTGGATATTCGCGCGCTTGGAGATCCCGATCGTCGTCTCAGCCCGAACCGGTCGCCCCGCGGGCGGGTAGTCATGGCCGACAAAAACGCGAGTTTCGTCGGGGAGCGCGTAGAGAACCTCGTGAACGGAGCGGTAGAGCGCCTTCGCGCTGCCGGCCGGAAAGTCGCAGCGTCCGGTGCCGTAATCCTCAATAAAGAGTGAGTCGCCGGTGAACACCGCATCACCAATGAGATAGCTGACGCACGCCGGAGTATGACCGGGCGTCGCGAGCGCCTTCACATGGAGCGAACCGGCTTCAAAGACCTCGTTGTGACTGAGCTGGATATCGAATTGAGATCCGTCCTTCGCGAAGGTCTCCGGCATTTCGAAAACCGGGCCGAAAACCGTCTGGACGGCGGAGATTCCACGGCCGATGCCAACGGGGGCTCCAAGCCGCTCCTTGAGGACCTGCCCAGCGGAGAGGTGGTCGGCGTGGGCATGCGTCTCGAGAGAGGCTCGGAGCGTGAGCTTCTCGGACTCAATAAAGGCGATGAGCGCGTCGACCGACTTCGTCGACGTCTTCGACGCGAGCGGATCGTAGTCGAGGACCGGATCGATCACAATTGCGTCGCGTGTCTGCTCGTCCCAAACGACGTAGGTAAGCGTGGAGGTCGGTGCATCGTAGAAATGATGAATCTTCATGATCGGTACTTTCGCGGTGGAGGAAGGCTTCGGTTCGTCCGCCTAGAACCGCTGAAGGCGATTGGGGGGCGAGCTCGTTTTCCAGTTACCGTCCCCCCTTCGCAACTGTGATGCCATCGCAGGGACGGCATTTTGGCGGGGGGACGCGGATTCTGCGTAACTCCGGTCATAAAAGCAAACAGAGATCGTAACGAATCCGGTCCGAGGCGCAGGAAGCGTGCAACTCTTGCGAACCGGACTAGGTCGAGCGTAACACGTGCCGAAACAACGCCGTTGCGTGAACGTTGCGAGTCGTTCCTCGCTCTGAAACACGTGTAACGCGCGGCGACGCGGAAACACGGAACCACGGAAACGCGACGCACAGAAAAGCCCCCCGTCGAGGGTTCGACGGGGGGCTTGGGATTCGGAAGGCGGAGGAACGTTCAGGTCATCAGGTTCTTCGCGAGCTGGAAGACCCCCATGAACAGGACGAATACCCCGAAGGACTTCCGCAGAGTCTCCGGCTTAATGTAGGGGACGAGGCGCGCGCCAATCAAGCTCCCAACAATGGCCGAACTCGCAATCACGCCGACGAGGGTCCACGGGATAGGAACGACGAGAGAGGCTTGCGCACCGACGAAGGCAACCGCCGATTGGAGCGCGATAACGAGGAGGGAGGTCGCCACCGCTTCTGACATCGGGAGTCCGGCAACCAGCGCGAGAGCGGGGACGACGATAAAGCCGCCGCCCGCGCCAACCATCCCGGCGATGAATCCAGCCAACGCCCCGATCGCGAGGAGATAGGGGAGCGGTTTCGGCGCAGCCTCTTCGGTGGTCGCTTTCCGGCCGCGAATCATGTTCGTGGCCGTGACGAGCATCAGAACGGCGAAGGCGCCAAGAAGGATTCGCACATTCACGTGCGGCGCAATTAGTTTTGAAGCAATTCCCGCAAAGATCATCGCTGGAATCGCGAACACGAAGCCTGTTTGGAAGCGAACGCGCTTCGCCATCGCGTGGGGAATCAAGCTGATAAGACTCGTGGTACCGACCACAAAAAGACTACTCGCGATCGCTGTCTTCGGGTCGACGCCAAGAACGTAGACGAGGATCGGGAGAGTAAGAATAGATCCCCCCCCGCCGAGCATCCCGAGCGAGATGCCAATAAGAATGGCGAGTGCGCCTGCGAGGAAAAGTTGCGACATGGGGGGACCTCCGTGGTTCAGCGACCGGCGACCGGGAGAGCCTCTGCGCTCCACGCAAGCATTCCGCCCGTCATGTTAATGAGGCGGGTAAAACCCGAACTCTGGAGCGCCGCCGCTGCCTTGCCAGAGCGATTCCCGGAGCGACAGACGAGGATGAGCGTTTCGTCCTTCTTCCACGCGGAAGCGGCGTCGACAACGCTCGCGAGCGAGACACACTCCGCCCCCTCAATCACGCCGAGCTCCCCGGCCCACTCGTCCGGCTCTCGCACGTCCACGAGGTGAGTCGTGCCACGCCCCTCGTGGACCATCCGAACGGTTGCGTCGCGCCAGCCACCGGGATTCTGCGCGGATTTATCAAAAAGATCCATAGTGTGCCTCCTAGGAAATGTTGCGTACGTATTACAAAAAGAATTCAGACGTTTCCGCAGGCTTTGTTGGCTGGCACGGCGACATCGATCTTCGCCGGCTTCGGAAGGTTCAGCCCATTCATAATTACAACAAATTCCGCTTCGGACTTGCCGGAAACGCGCGGATTGTGCGCAATCTCTTCTCCGATCGAAGAGCGCATATTCCCCTTGTAGTCGTGGGCAGGACACACGATCGTATCGGAAGGAAGTGCGAAGAGGACCTGGGTAATTGAGTGATAGAGCTGGGAAGGATTCCCATTCTGAAAATCTGCACGCCCGCAGCCACGAATGAGGAGTGTATCCCCCGTGAACACGTGTCCGTTCGCGAGGAAACACATGCCATCGTCCGTGTGGCCGGGCGTGGCGATCGCGCGGATGGAGACCGCCCCAACCGTGACGGTGTCACCGTCGGCCAGTGGCACGTCGACACAGGGGGCCCCCGTCGCGCTCGCTGCCGTCTTCGCCCCCGTCCGTTCCCGGAGCGCCCCTGCCGCCGTCACATGATCGGCGTGAACATGGGTTTCGAGGACCCAGCGAAGCGTCAAGCCCAGTTCCCGGAGAAGGGTGAGGTCGCGGTCAAACTGCTCTTTGACCGGATCGATCAGCGCAGCGTCGCCAGAGACCGGATCGGCAACGAGGTAGGTGTACGTCGAAGATTCTTTGTCGAAGAGCTGGCGGAGGAGCATATGACTCGACAACTCAAGGACCGTGCCAGCGACGTCAATGGCGAACGTGCGGTCCTACGAAACGCGTCGAAACGGCACGCTCCGCAACGTTGCAGCATTTAGCCGTGCTCCACCGGGAAGCCTCGATCGATCCAGTCGGCGCGAAAGGTCGTCGGGAGGTCGAGGATGCGAGGGTCGGTGAAGCCAAGCTTCTTGAGGGCCTGCATCGCGGGCCCGACGTTTGGGCAATTCTTGTAGGGGCAACAGCCGCAGTAGACGACGACGGTCTTTTCACGAGGAAGCGACGCGACGGCGCGCTCTAGGGCCTGGACGCCGGAAGGCTCTCCCGCCTCACCAACCGGCCGAGCGCCGGGAACGTGCCCTTTTTCAAAGAGAAATGCGGGGCCCACGTGGAAGAGAAGCGGGGCCGCCCCCGCCTTGAGTTCCGACGCATAGCGTTCCGGCGGGAAGAGATCCTTCGGCCCCCACCCCGTCTTTGAAGGGGAAGGCTCGGATTCCTTGGACGCAGGTTCATAAGGAGTTGCCCGTGAGCAGGCGGCAGGGAGGAGCGCGAGGGCCATCAGCGCGTGGCGGCGAGAGAGGTGCATGCAACACTCCTGTCCACAATCCGTGCCGTTACGCGCGTGAAACGTTGTTTCACGCTGTTTCATCGAACGCGTTCTCCGATCCGGCGTCTCGCCGGGCGGAGACGGACGCGTGGGCAGAAAACTCCGCGCCGTCTCCCGCTTCGCGGACGGACGCGTGGGCATCGAACTCCGCGTTGGCACACCTCGTGGTCCCTGGGGAGGCATGAGCAACTACACGAACGTCCTCGCTGCGGTCGACTTCTCCCCGTGCGGCCATGCCGCGATGGCGCATGCATCGCGCCTCGCCGGCGGCGCCCCCATCGACGTCGTGCACGTGCTCGTTGCGCCGCGGGAATTGGACGAAAAACAAAGCGCCAAATTTCGCGCAACGATCGAGCAAGCTGTTCGCGACTCCGCCCTGGGAATCCAGATTCGTCGGATCTTCCTACCGACGGGCGGAATCGCCGATGCGATCCTCCAAACCGCCGGCGAGGCACGTGCCGACGTGCTCGTTGTTGGCACCCATGGCCGGCGCGGCTTGGAGCACTTTCTAACGGGAAGCGTCGCCGAGGAGATCGTGCGTCGAGCCGTGATACCGGTGCTCGTCGTTCGCGCGACGAACTGCGGAGATGTCACCCTTTTCGACGTCGAACAGGCGCTCATCGATGAACAAGACGGCTGACGTTTTCCTGCCCCTCGAAGGTCCCAAACGATGAAAGGTCCTCCATCTCCGCAGAGGACCTTTCCCTTTTCTGCCTCCTCCGCAGGACGTTTGGCGGCGACAAAAACGCGTCCCTCCGCGAAGCGGGAGACGGCGCGGAGTTCTGTGCAAACGCGTCCGTCCGCGAAGCGGGAGACGGCGCGGAGTTCTGTGCAAACGTCTCGAAATGTCTAAACCGCCTCAGTCTCCCGGCCGTCGCTTTGCCGCGAGCAAACGGTAGAGGGTGCGTTCGGAAACGCCGAGTTCCTGGGCAAGGGCGCGCCGCTCCGGTTGCTGCTGCGCAGCCCATGTCACGTAGTTGGCCTCAACGTCTGCAAGCGGGGCGACGGCGACAACGCGAAACACGGGCCCGAGCTCCGCCATTGCATCAAAGAGATCTTCCGGGAGGTCCGAAGCGCAAACCTGGGCGGAATCTGAAAGGATCATGAGCCGATCTATGACAAGGATTAGTTCCGTGACGTTCGCCCGATAATCGGCACTTGCAAGGCGGCGGACGACGTCGAGATGCAGACTTCGGCCAGGCCATCGCTGCGCGATGTATGCAGCACAGATCGCGGGGATATCCTCGCGGCGCTCGGCGAGTGATGGGACGCGGATCGGAAACGAGCGGACGTGAGCGAGGAAACCCCCTTTCATCGTTCGGAGCGCATCGGCGTCGCGGAGATCTGTTTGCGCAGAAAATAGAAATCGCACGTCTGACCGGCGAACCTCGGAGCTCTTCTCTCGCCGAAACGTTCCCTCCTCCAAAGTCTTCAACAACCGTGTTTGAGAGGCGGGGGGTACGGATGCGACATCTTCGAGGAAGAGTGTGCCACCGCGCGCATTCTCCAGAGTTCCCATTCGTCGCTCCCCCCCTTCGGAGCCATAGAGAATCCGATCAAACTCCTCCGCCGTTGGGGGCACCGATCGCATCGCGACGAACGGACCAGCCGCTCGCCGGCTGGCGTGATGGAGGACCCGTGCCGCCGTCGCCTTGCCGGTCCCCGGTCCACCATGGAGAAGTACGGGGACGTCGCTTGACGCGACCCTTCGAAGCATGCCGACGAGCTTCCGAAACGCTGGCCCCTTTCCCGTGAAGTCGCCGCGGGCGGCTCGGACTCCTTTGATAACCTGTATTTCCTCTATATAAAGCGGCTCCCCGCTCGCGCTGGTCGGCCGGAGCAGCACATCGACGTGCTCTTCCCCGTCGCGATGGTGATGAACGTGAAAGACGCGGCTCGGGGCCCCGGTCCGCCGCGCCGCCCGGAGCGGGCAACTCTCCCCATTCTCATCGCATGGCGAGGAGAATCGGTGGGAAACCTCGTAGCAGTGGCGCCCGACGATCATGGCTTGGGCCGCTCGCAACGCGTCGGCGTCGAGCGAGGGGCTTGTCTTCGCCCGGCGAGCCGCCGAATCCGAGAACGCGCCGTCTCCCGCTTCGCGGACGGGCGCGTTTTTCGGACGGTCCGCGCCGTCTCCCGCTTCGCGGACGGGCGCGTCGACGTAGGCGTGGAGGTACGCGTCGTTCGCGCCGCGAATCCGGTAATCGTCTCCGATGATGATGGCCGGGACCGACGCTGACAGGAGCGGGAGGTGAACTGTCATTTTTGACAGGTCCTTTGGCGCAAATCGGCAGTCAGCGCAAGTTTGGCGGCGCTCTGGTCCGATTTCGCGCTGTCCTTGGCATACGAGATGCCCCAAGTCGGCCGTTATGAACGGAACCGTGCTTCGCCTCGTGCTGTTCACCTTCCTCACCGGGATGGCGAGTCTCATCACACTCATCGCGCTTCTGTCGCGAGATCGGAAATCGTTCGGCCCCGCTGCAGCGCGGGTCATCTTCGAGGGGAAGGAGGAAGGCCAGGTTGAAGAGCCGGCCTCTCCATCAACCCTAAGCGCTCTCGCGTCCGCCGCGGGAACTCATAAAAATTCGACGGTTTTGAAAGGAGGCGGCCTCTCAGACGAAGAGCTAGAAGACCGCGTACGGGCCGATCAGTCCTCGAAAAAGCCGGTGCTGTGGTTCCTGCTCTCGGCGGTCTTCTGGCTCGCATTTGGATCGATTCTCGGATTGATCGTCTCTCTGAAGCTTACGTTCCCTGATTGGCTCGTGAGCCATGCGGCGGTGACCTTTGGACGCCTTCGCCCGCTCCACCTGAACCTCGTGATCTACGGTTGGGCGAGCATGGCGGGAATGGCTTCGACCCTCTGGTTGATTCCACGCCTCGCCCATAGGCCCCTCGTGCAACCGAACTTCGCCGTCGCGGGAGCTGTCCTGTGGAACGCCGGAGTCCTCCTCGGGACGGTCTCCCTCTTCGTCGGGGTCACCGACGGCGTCGAATGGCTCGAATACCCATTTGGCGTCGATCTCATCCTCGTCGTGGCCGGAGCGCTCACCGGCGTCCCGATCCTCACAACCCTCGCAAAACGCAAGGCCCCCCACCTCTACGTTTCGGCCTGGTATCTCGGGGCAGCGCTGCTCTGGTTCCCGATTCTCTTTGGCGTCGCAAACGCGCCGCGGCTCCATTTCGGCGTCGAACATGCGGTCGTAAACTGGTGGTTCGCACATAACGTTCTCGGGCTGTGGCTCACGCCCTTCGGGCTGGGCATCGCCTACTACCTCATTCCGAAGGTTCTCGGGCGTCCTGTGCACTCCTACGGCTTGTCTATGGTCGGATTTTGGAGTCTCGCAATCTTCTACAGTCAGGTCGGAATGCACCACCTGATTGGTGGCCCAGTACCTACTTGGCTTATCACCGTATCAATCGTTCACAGCGTCATGATGTTCTTGCCGGTGCTCGCCGTCGCAATTAACCATCACAGCACGATGTTCGGCAGATTTTCTGCGCTCAAACACTCTCCCGTCCTGCGCTTCGCCGTGGTCGGTTCGATGATGTACACGTTCACATCCTTTCAAGGTTCTCTCGAGAGTCTTCGAGTCGTGAATCGCCTCACTCATTTCACCCATTTCACTGTGGCGCACGCCCACTTCGGCGCCTATGGCTTTGTATCCTTTGAACTATTTGCCGCTGCCTACTTCTTGCTCCCACGTCTCTTGGGGCGGGAATGGACGAAACCGGCGTGGATCTCCATTCACTTCTGGACGACTCTTAGCGGAATTCTCATCTACGGAATCGGGTTGAGTATCGGGGGAATCCTCCAGGGTCGGGCGATGCTCGACGCGAGCAAACCTTTCATGACGTCTGTTCTCGTCACGATCCCGTGGCTGCACGCACGGACGGTGGGTGGCCTACTGATGACGATTGGTCACCTCGTCTTTGCGGCAAATATCGTTCGTATGGTCGTCGGTGAAAGGGTAAAAACTTCTCTTCCTCGGGCGGAGGTTGCGTCGTGAATAAGCTGTCCGTTGTTCTACTTCTCGCCGTCGCAATTCTCCTCCTCACCGCAATGACTCTCGTCGTTGTTCCCTACCGACAATTCGCAGCCATTTCGAAAGAAGAGGGACTTGCCGACTACACGACGCTTCAGCAAGAAGGGCGGGATCAATACGTTTCACTCGGGTGCGTTTACTGCCATAGTCAGCAGCCGCGCGACCCTGGATTTGCACCCGACGGCGAGCGCGGCTGGGGGCGTCCGTCGACGCCGGGCGACTATGCCTACGACTACCCGCACCAACTCGGGACGATGCGGACTGGCCCCGATTTGTTCAACGTCGGCGCGCGCCTCCCGGAAGCCAACTGGCACTACGCCCACCTCTACCAGCCGCGTTCACTCGTGCCGCACTCGGTCATGCCCTCTTATCCGTTTCTCTTTGAGCGGAAGGAGCAAGCAGCGCCCGGAGATGTGGTCGTAAAGGTGCCTGGTTCTCCAACGACTGGTGTTCTCGTTGCACGCCACGAAGCAAAGGCGCTCGTCGCCTACCTTCAATCGCTCGACCACACCTATCCGAGCACGTTTATCGACAAGCTTGCCAACGAGGAGAGCAAGAAGTGACCCCGGAACTTGAGCCGCAGCCCGCGCAAGTACGTGAGAACCACGAGCCGGAGGAGGAGCGCCGACCGCTGCCTGTACTCTATGTCCTCGTATTCGGGATGCTCACCTTCTTCGGATTTCAATACTCAATTACGGAGGCTGGAGACGGACCATCGAATTCTGGGGACCGAAGAACTCCGGTACCTGCCGTGGTAAAGCAGGAGACCGGCGAGGCGATCTTCAAACGTGCGTGCTCGAGTTGCCATCAAGCAGATGGGAAAGGTGTCCCTGGCACCTTTCCCCCACTTGCCGGCTCGCCATGGGTCGTCGGCTCTCAAGAAACTCCTGTAAGGATCGTTACGCTCGGGCTCGGCGGCCCTCTCGACGTGAATGGCACGGTCTACAATGGCGCGATGCCCGCCATCGGTGCGACGATGAAGGACGACGAAGTTGCCCGCGTCGTTTCCTACATTCGCGAGGGATTCGGAAACAAGGCAACGCCGGTTGATGCTGCGACGGTGGCTGCCGTTCGAAAGGCTCTAAACGGCCGCAAGGACGCTCTCACGGGCGGCGATGAACTCGTCACGTTGGGGCACAAATCACCATGAATACGGCTACTCGTCGCTACGAAGATTCGCGAACGACGCTCGTTTTCCGCGTGACGGGGCTGCGATGTGTGGCCTGCGATACTTCTATTGAGCGTGTGGTCGGCCGCATCGATGGCGTCACCCGAGTTGGCGTTCACCGAGCGAGCGAGCGGCTGTTTGTAGAATGCGAAAAATCTGCCGGTTCCGATCGCATAAACGAGCGAATTGAGTCGGCCGTACGACGCGCTGGCTTCGAGATCGCGATGGGCACCGACGCGAAGGTCCCCTTCGACGAAGACGCGGTATTTCTCGCGATCCAGGGGTTCTTCGGGATGCAGCAGATGCTGCTCTCGATCACAACATGGGTCGAGGGTAATGCGCTTTCTATCCCCACGCGTCATTCTCTGGATATCGCTATTCTTGGGAGCGCATCGGTCGCTGTATTTGTAGGAGGATACCCTCTCTTCCGTCGGGCAGCTATGGCGGCATTCCAGGTTCTTCGCGACCGAAATGTGCCATTGAGCTCGGCGATCGGTATGGACTTTTCGATCGCCGCTGGGGCGCTAATTTCGCTGCTCCAGGGGCTACGTTCGGTCCTCCATCATTCACATGCCCTGTACGCGGATACGGCGACAGGAATTGTGTTCTTTGCGCTGCTCGGACGGGTCCTCGAAGCACGAGCCCGGCGGGCCGCGACGGCTGAAATCCGCCTCCTCCTCGATTTGGTGCCCCCGCTCGCGCGGGTTCTTGGCACCGACGAGGGTGAGGAGGCGCCTACCGATGGCGGTGCGTCCGCCTCGCTCGTGCCTGCAGACACCGTCCGAAAGGGGGATCGGGTCGAGGCGTTGCCCGAGGAGCGTGTTCCGTTCGATGGGATCGTGGTGCGCGGCACCGCATCCGTCGACGAGAGTTGGCTTACCGGCGAGTGGAAACCACGTACCGTCGGCGTCGGAAGCGACGTCTCGGCGGGGGCGCGGGTGCTGGACGGCGCGATCGTCGTGCGCGTCGGCGCCATCGTTGGTGAGCGACAGGTCGATGAGCTCCAACGGGCGGTTGACCGCTTTCTAGGAGAAAAACAACCACTTGAGCAGCTGGCCGACCGGGTAGCCCGGCGCTTCTCGCTCGGTTTAGCGCTACTCTCTGTGGCGACCCTCCTCGCGGGGCGGTTTTTCGTTTCGCCGGAAGTCGCGCTCGACCGCGCGCTGGCCGTTCTCGTTGTCGGTTGCCCGTGCGCGCTCGGTCTCGCGTCCCCACTGGCCGCAACGGTGGCTGCCGCCTATGCGGCACGGCGGGGTATTCTCTTTCGAGATCCGCGCGTCTTGGAGGTGCTCGGTGGCATCCGGAGCGTCCTCTTTGACAAGACCGGAACGGTGACCGAGGGGTGCCCGGCGGTCGCGCAGGTGGATGCGCTCGTCGGGACCGACGAAGAACTACTCTCGCTCGTCGCTGACGCAGAGATCGGTTCCCAGCATCCCTTTGCACGAGCCGTGCTTGCCCACGCACCACGAGGCGAGGACACCGCCCAGGGGACACGTTCGCTGGTGTCTGGTTCGGGCATCGTTCACGATCGGGCCGACGGGCGGCGAGTTCACGTAGGAGCGCTTCAATGGCTCGCTTCGGTCAGCGACCACGTTCCCCGAGGGGGCCTCGATACCGCGCTGGGTGTGGTCGTGGATGGCTCGTATTGGGGCTCCGTTCTCTTCGACGACGAGCCGCGACCGGGGGCGATGGATGCGATTCGAGCATTGAAGGGGAAGGTCGGGTTGGCAAACGTCGTTCTTGCCACGGGTGACACTTCGGGCTCTGCCAGGCGTCTCGCGGAACGAATCGGCTTCACCGGGCGCATTGAGGCGTCTCAGACGCCCGCCCAGAAAGCCGCACTGCTTGATTCCCTCCCACGACCGACCCTCGCGATCGGCGACGGCTCTAATGACGCGCCTGTTCTCTCGCGAGCGACGGTGTCGATCGCCGTTGGAAATCCGTCAGCAAGCGCCATCCGCGCCTCTGGCGTGACGCTTCTCTGGGGCGGCATCGAACGGGTCCCTGAAGTCTTTGACATCGCTGCACGTGCCACCCGCCTCCTGAAAGGGAATCTTCTGTGGGCGTTCGGTTACAACGTCGTTGCGATCCCAGCGGCCATGCTGGGCGCCGTTCCGCCGGTCGTCGCCGCGGGGTTAATGGCCATTTCATCCATGACCGTAGTTGTCCGAAGCGGCTGGGCGTTTCGTCACGGCACGTCCGAGGACGGATCCGCCAAGTGACACGAGTTCAGTTGATTCAAGAATGGGGTCGTTCGGAGACCCAGGCAGCGAACTGAGAATTCGTCGATAGTGATGTAACCGGCCGAAGAGTTCGCCCGTTGAGGCTGGTGGTTCTCCCGACGGCAGTCGGGGAGCCATTCTTGCCCGTTACGCGTTTGCGACGGGCCCTCACAAGCCTCAATTAGGAGATCTCATGCGTATCGCTTCCGCTCTGTACACGTCCGCTGCCCTCGTTACCCTCCTCGTCGCAGCGTGCTCAAGCGACACTGAGCCGGCCGCTCCGATGGCTGACGGGGGTACCTCCGCTCCTGACGCAGCTATGCCGGCCCCTGACGCAGCTATGCCGGCCCCTGACGCAGCTATGCCGGCCCCTGACGCAGCTATGGACTCCGGCGCCAAAACCTTAACGCCGATGATGAGCGGCACCGATCAAGAGCGCATTAGTGACGCGAAGCAGGGGCTCGTTTGGGTTAACTCTTCGGGAGGATGCTTCATTTATCAAGGCCCCTCTGCCGGAGCAGCTGCTGCGGGGGGGGCGCATTGCGACGGATTGACGTTCGCCGGGAAGGACGACTGGCGCCTCCCTACCGCCACGGAGCTCTCCGACCTCATCATCCGCGCCAAAGCAGAAGGTCTGATGCTCAACTATATCAATCCGAACTGCCAAAACGTGATCGCCAGCGACGGGATCGTGAAGACAGAACACACGGCTACCCCGGGAGCCATCGTGCAAGACGGCTCGCCGGCTGGCGCGCGATGCGTGCGCAAAATGTGACGGGTAAGTCCTCCTGAGTTCGCTCAGCTCGGGTCCGCAACACGCGGCCCGAGCTTCCTTTCGTTCACTCCGCCGCCGGTCATAACAATCATGATTACCAAAAATATCCTGGCCGCATCATCCATCGCGCTTCTTGGAGCCTGCCGCAACTCCACCTCGGCCGTCCCGACGACAGGTGAGATCGCGACAGCGCCGTCGACAACCGTGGTTTCGACTCTCAAAGAAGGTGCGATGGCGCCGAGCTTTTCCCGAACGTCTCACGACGGTGTTGTCGTAGGTACTGCCGAATCAAAGGGAAAGTACTTAGTCGTTTACTTTTACCCCAAGTCCGAAAGTCCAGGCTGCACGAAAGAAGCGTGTAGTTTTCGGGATACTTGGAACGATCTAAGTAAGCAAAACGTCGTACTCGTCGGAGTATCGGGCGACGACGATATCGCCCAAAGGGGATTTGCGGACCACTACAAGCTCCCGTTCCACCTCATCCCCGACGTCGACGGTTCTCTTGCAAGGACATTCGGCGTCCCGTTCAACCATGGTTCAAGTGCGCGCCAGACCATCGTTATTGGTCCAGATGGCGCGATCAAGAAGATTTTTCGTTCCGTCGACGTGACGACCCATGCGGCCGAGATCGCCGCCACGACCAAATGAGCGATAGCGGGCAGTTTGAAGGGCCCGCGTCGGGCAGAGCTTCCCGCAGTTGCGTCGCGGACTGAGCCGGAGTTCTCCGCAAACACGTTCTCCGAGCCGGCGTCGCACGGGGCGGAGACAAACGCATTTACTGTCACGCCTCGTCGGAATCTTCGCGGTTTGGTGATCCCTCGAAAGACTCGCTGTCTCGGGGAGGAAGGTACGGAATCGTCGGCGTGCGACGCACCGTCGATGCGGTTGCGTCGGTCCCCCAGCGGCGAACGGATGTCGGGCCATC
>DYPH01000232.1 GCA_020720045.1 Sorangium cellulosum
GAAGTGCTCCTACCGCATGCTGGCGCCGTTCGACATCACCACCTTCCCGGCCACAGTCACCGTTGAGTCGGCTCGGTTCTGCGCCTTTCCCCACCCATGCCTCAATCTGCCGGCGTACAACGGTAACCCCTTCAGTGCACTTGGTGCCATGACCATCGAGCATGTCACGGGGATTGAGCACACGAGAAGTGCGTTCAGCGGTGACACCCTGGCGAAGCTCGCTACCTTCACTTCGAAGTCCTCGGACGACCGCTACTGCGCGGATGCCCTGACTGTTCCGTCTCGCGCTCTGACGGGCTGATCTGACTCCTGTGTCCCGCGCTGGTCTGGGGGAATGAGCAGGGACCGGCAACGGCGGTCCCCAGCGCAGAGCGGGACAGGGCCGGCCGCCGTGGCGTAGACGGAGAGGAGCTGGACCGCTACGAGGGCGCGAGGGGTCGCGGAAGCGGGTCAGGGGCCGGGAAGTTGGTCAGCGCGGGGGAGGTGGGGATGATCCGTGTTCTCTACGCAAGGAGGACCCCGATGAGCCGTTTCCGACTCCCTCCCCCGCAACCGGAAGCATGCCTGACCTCGAGCCGGGCGTCGAGATTTCGTGGGGGCACCATCATCGCCGAGGATGTCTGGACACTCGAGGAGCACCAGCGACGGCTCGCCTGCGCCGATCTGTACCGGCCCGGCACCTGCCCTCGGTGCGGGGGGGACTGCCTCCACGTACACGACTACCCGGAGCGCAAACCGCTGGGGATTGCGCTGCTCGTGGTGATCCGGATCATCAGGTTTCTCTGTTTCAGCCCGGATTGCGGGGCTACCTGGCGGGTTCTTCCGGCCTTTCTGGCTCGGCACCTGTGGTGGACCTGGGAAGCGGTGGAGGCCGCCGTGGTACCTGACGTCACTGCGGAAGCGTCCACGCCCGCCTGGAGCGAGCTGCTGACGGCGACCGAGGTGGTCACCGCGGCGGGACCGGAGGCGGGACCAGCGGCGGAGAGCAACCCGTGTGGCGGTGCGGTGACCTCAGGGACGTCTCCCGCTGCCGGAGAAACGGTACCGACCGTCGCCCGGAGGCCGAAGCACCAGTCCCGCCCCCGGGAAGTGCCCGCGCGGACACGCCAGCGCTGGGGTGCACGCCTCGCCTCATCAGCCCGGCAGCTCGGGGTGCTCCTCGCGAGCCGGGGGACCCTGGCCGTCATCGCGGTTGCCACTGCGCTCAGCCTCGAGTCGCCGCGCTGGAAGCTGCTACGGGGCTACATCGACGCGCTCGCCCCTCCCCCGGGTACGGGCTGCGGGAGCCTGGCTGCCCTGGTGGACCGCTTGGAGCGGGGGCTCCGTCTCATGTAGCCCTGGGGACTTCCCCACTGTCGGTGGGGCGCGCTTTGGCCTGACCTCGATCCCACCGTTTGTGGCGCCGACCGACAGGTAGCGTCGCCTCATGGACGACGAGGAACGCCAACGCATAGCCCTCTGGAAACTCGCCGTGCTCGGGCCGCTGATGAGCGCCCGGCTCGAGCACGGCGATATTGCGGAATACCTGCGAGAATCCGCCTCCCGGCGGCACCTCATGCCGGACGGGGAGGAGGTGTCTCTCTGCGAGAGCACCATCGAGGCCTGGCACTATGCCTATCAGCGAGATGGCCTCAGCGCCCTGCTCCCCAAGAGCCGGAGTGACAAGGGTGCCACCCGGGCCATCCGTCCCGAGGTCGCCGACCTCATTCTCCGCGCCAAGGCTGAGCAGCCAAGACGCTCCATCCGGCGCCTGATCAAGATGATGGTCCGCGCCAGGGTCGCCCGCCCTGGTGAGCTGTGCAAGTCCAGCGTCCACCGCCTTCTGGCCGCCTTCTCCATGTCATGGCGTCCGGCTCGCGCCGAGGTGCGGGAGCGCCGGTCGTTCATCAGGGAGTTCGCCGGTGACCTCTGGATCGGTGACGCCATGCACGGCCCCCTGGTGATCGGCCCCGATGGGAAGCTCACCAAGAGCTACCTGCTCTCCCAGGTCGACTGTGCCACCCGCTTCGTCGCCCATAGCTACTTCGCCCTGAGCGAAAGCTCCTGGTGCCAGGAGTACGGCCTCAAACAGGCTATCATCCGCTACGGTCCTCCCCGCGAATACTACGTCGACCGTGGCCCCGCCTACATCGCCCACTCCCTCCGGCTCATCTGCGGCGAGCTGGGAAGCCGCCTTCTGCATACCCAAAGTCGCGATCCCGAAGCCAAAGGCGCCATCGAGCGCTGGCACCGCACCCTGCGCGACGAGCTGCTCGACGAGCTCGGGGAGGCTCCCATCCCCATCGGAGACCTCAACAGCAAACTGTGGGCGTGGCTCGGTGCCGAGTACCACGCCCGCGAGCACGATACGACCAAGCGCCGACCGCGTGAGCACTTCCTCGAGCACGCTGAGCACCTGAGACCCATTCCGCACGGCAAGGACCCCGACCAGGTGTTCCTGCACCGTGTCCGCCGCTCTGTGCGGGCCGATGGAACCGTGCGCTGGAAGAGCGGCTTCCTCGAGGTGCGCCCTGAGCTGGTCGGAACCAACTCCAGGGTCGAGCTGCGCTTCGACCCGACCGACGAAGACGCCCTCCCCAAAGTCTTCATCAACGACCGCTTCGTCTGCGACACCGTTCCCCTCGACCGCCTCGCCAATAGCGGGCGTGACCGCCGTCTCATCCGGTTCCCCGTCGCCCCTCGGGAGCCCTCCGGTCTCGACCCGCTCGCTCAGCTCGAGGACGAGCACTACCGGCGCGGACGCCCCGTGCCAGCCCCCAAATCAGACCCCCCACAGCCCGGGGACCCCCAAGAAACGGAGCATGATCCATGAAAGCCAAACGACAATTCGGAATCCACGGCTACCCATTCCCCAAGGACGCCAAGGGAAAGACCTTCTTCGACAAGAGCCCCTCCTACTCCCGCCTCGAGCGCTACTTCGCTCGCCTCGTCGAGGAGCCCGGACTCGGGGTCGTCACCGCCGAGGCCGGGGTCGGCAAGACCGCCGCCATGCGAAACCTGTGCACCAAGCTGCCACAGCCGGACTACCCCATCATCTACCTCTGCGACACCGCCATCGCTCCCGTCGACCTCTACCGCAGCCTCGCCATCGAAATCGGCGTCCAACCCACCCATCGGCGCTCCCAGCTCTGGGCTGAGCTCAAGAAGGCCCTCCTGCATCTGGTCGACGAGCGCGGCAACCACCCCATCATCATCATCGATGAGGCACAGCACCTCTCCGACGCCTTCCTCCTCGACCTCAGTGGCTTTCTCAACTTCGCCTTCGATAGCAGGGACCTCTTCGCCGTCTGGCTCGTCGGCCTCCCCCCACTCACGCGTCGCCTGCACCTCCTCAAACACGACGCACTTCGCTCCCGAATCGCTGTCGAACTCCGCCTCGAGCCCCTGGAAAGGGACTCCTTCCTCCTCGCCCTCGAGCACGGGTTCAAGGGCGCTGGCGCCACCACCAAGATGATCAGCGACCAGGCCGCTGAGATCCTTTTCCGCTCCAGCCGCGGTGTGCTGCGGGTCGCCTCACGGGTGCTCTCCACCGCCCTGCACCTCGCCCAGGAGCAGGGGCAGACCTTCCTCGACGAGTCCATCTTGCAAGCTGCACTCGACGAGGTCGGGCCGCCATGAGGTACCACTCCCCCTATGACCCTTTCCTCCCGCCCCAAGCGACCCTCCTCGATGCACCCCAACTCTCCAGCCTGGTCCTCCTCGAACTGGCTCTGATCGTTGTCCCGCGAGACCTCGACCTCCATGACGACGCCCCGGGAGCACTCATCGACATCGCCATCTCCCCACCCGACAACCCCACGGCTGCACTCCTCGCTCGCCTCATCTCCGACCGCTGCCGCGACCTGCTCGAACTCACAGCCACCTACCGCGCCATCCTCACCGACGC
>DYPH01000233.1 GCA_020720045.1 Sorangium cellulosum
GGTCGGCTTCGCTCGCTTCGGCGGCGTCGTCGGTGTCGAGCTCGGCGAGGACCACGAGCGCGTACTTGCGGAGCACCTTGCGCGCGACGTCGAGGGGGCCGGCGAGGTCGGCCGTCTTCACGGGCGCGCCAGCAACGGTGACCTGAAGCGCCTTCCCGTAGGCGTCGTGAGCCGCCGTCAAGTTCGCCAAGAACGGCGCGCCGACGAGCGCTTCAAAGGCCGCTTGCTCGCGGTTAATCAGCGCGATGCGCGTCTCGCTCTCGGCCCATTCGACTTCGTAGGCTTCTGCCAAGAAGGCGAGCCCCGTCGGGAAAATCAATGCGAGGAAACGCTCGGCTTCTTCGCGCCCTGTGCTGCCGGCCGGAAGCTCGATCCACGCCCGGATCCGCAAATGCACGGCGCGCCAGGCGGCGTCGACGCGGGCATCGGCTTCCCGGCGATCGATGCGCGGCGAGGCATCGGCGACGGCAACATCTTCAAGAGCACTTGAGAGCTCGTCGGTCGCTGTGCGCAACTTTCGGCGAATGGTTGCGAGTGCTTGGGAGAGGCGCCCCGCCGGCTGCTGGGCAAGGAGTTTCCGCCCGGTCGCCAACAGAGCAGCCGCCTCCACGTTCGGGATCCGTGTGTATTCGTTCGGGTCAATCGTCATCAGGGTTCCTCCCACAACGTGTGGCGCGATTTTCGCGAGGCGTGGAGGCTACCCACGCGCAACGCGGCGACAAGGGGAAACACGAGCGATCGCGAGATTTCTGCGGGGGGGCCATCTTGTCCACCGGTTGGCGTCTGCCCGTGACAACCGCATCCGATCTGCGAAGGTGGGGCCGCCCGGGTGAGCGGCGGACGTCCTGCGCGCGATCTCGGCAGTTGAAGGAGGTTTCTGTGAGAAAGCTGAAGAAGAATTCTGTGTTGGCCTGCGCCCTTTTGCCGCTCTTGGCGGCAGCGTGTGTGGAGGGGACCGGCGCCGACGTGGGCACGAACAAGGCCGCGATCGTCTATCCCCTCGACGACACCGCAAATGTCTATTCAGCCGTCGGTCGGCTCGAAATTTTAGGCAGCGGCGGTATCTGCTCGGGCACCCTCGTCTCCTCGCGATATCTGCTGACGGCGAACCACTGCCTGTTTCGTGTCGGAGCACGAAACAACCTTTCCAACGACTCCCGGATCGGCTTCGCGTACGACTCCGCCGACATACCCGCGCTTCCGTCCACCCAGCGAGCGTACGCAACGGCCCGCAAGAACCCCTATTTTCTTCGAATCCCGAACTACGACAATACGTGGGCGACGGTCACCGAAACCAGCACGGACATGGCGTTGGTCCGACTCGACTCACCAATTCCGTACGCGAGCATTCATCCGTTGCGTCCTGCAGGGGTTGGAAATAGCCGTGCCTGCCCCGAGGGCGCCTCTTGGACGGCCCCGAACCTGATTGTCGGCTATGGGAAGCGCGCTCCCGATGACGCAGATGCCTCGCCGCGGCTACCGATTTGTCGACCGCATGTCCGACGACTCTGACGGCGACGAAGCCCGGTGGGACGACCATGTTGGCCTATACTCGTACATTGGGGTTCTAGAGGGCGATTCTGGCGGTCCGCTCCTGAGCGCAACAAACGACCCGTGGCCCCGCCGAGTTTGCGGCGTCGCGTCGAGTTTCACGAACATCGCCGTCGATGCGGCCTCGTACCACGCCGCCACCGAGGCGCTCGCGAACCGGCAGTTCCTCGGGCAGCACCTGTGGGACAGCAACAAGAAGATTTGGAAGGGCGAGGAGTGCAGCGGAGCTCCTGACAGTCGCCCGCTGCCGGTTGACGATGCCGACGGTGATGGCATCCCGAACGGTTGCGACAACTGCAAGACGCTCTACAACCCCGATCAATGGGACATCGATGGGGACGACGTCGGAGATGTTTGTGACAACTGCCTCTCCGTTCCAAACCGGGACCAGAGTGACGCGAATCTTGACGCCGAGATCTACAATAATGCCGGTACGCCCCTCGCGGTCGTCGGTGATCGCACGGCACTCACGCGCCGAGCGCCCGGTGATGCGTGCGAACCGAACCCGGTAGCGCTCGTCGATTCGGATCACGATTTCAACGCGCTGAGCCGCACGAAGGCGACCGAGAATCCGAACGAAAACCCGCGAAGGGCGGCGTGCGATGTGACGATCTATGGCCTTTGTGGCGAGTCTACAAAGGGGCAGTGCCCGGTGAGCGTCGGCAACGCCATCACGACGGTTTCGTCGGTGACCCAGGGGTACCAGAACGACCTTTGGAAGGCCGAAACGGGCGACGCGGTGGTGCCTGCTGCTCAAGTTCATGGGAACACGCGCACGGCACGTTGCGAATGCGCGCCAGATTTGTCGGCCGCGGAGTGTCGCACGCGTGGCAACTGCGAATACCTCCGAAGCCCTTCTGCGCCGGGCAACCGGTGGAACTCGATGGACCTTGCCTATCGGGAACTCACCGTGCCGTCGTTCGCTCCCACGACGCTCGCCGCAGGCGAATCGTTCTTGGACACGCGCCACCCGGCGATGGGGAGCCCTGCGGCAGGGTCGCGGCGCGGCAGTCCAGAGACGAAGCGCTTCGAGTGGCGCTACTGGAAAGACCTTTTGCTTCCCGCGGTGAGCGCCGCGCCAGCAGAGGTGTTTCATGGCGTCGCGTGGACGTGGGTCAAGAACTTCAACGCGACCCGACCGACCCCCGCCGCCGATCCGACCGGCAACGAGCAGCTCCAACGGCTCCGGAGTTCGGTCGTCCGGGTTGACGTCAGGGAACGCCCGATCGGTACGCAGATCCTCACGTGCTTGGTGCCCGGGAAGAGGTTCCCGATCGCCAGGCCGGGCGCCTGCCCGACGTGTGGAGTGGGTGAGTGGATCAAGGTCTTTGACGACGACCGCGTCGACCGTTTCCGCCCCGGCTTCGGGTACTCGCCAGCCGCCGACCTCCTGCCGGCCGACGCGATCAAGCTGATCAACAAGTATCCGACGCTGCGAACCGTGGTGGCGTCCGATGCGCGCTGGCTCGATCCAAAGGCGCGGAGCATCGTGTTCTTCGACGCAGGGCACCAGAAGGTGATCGGCTCCCTCCTCGCGGTCCGTGACCGGTACACGGCCGACGGGGTCTTGGAGGCGTCCGAGGACGTGACCGACGACCCGGATGCCGTGCCGGTCGTCAGCGGGAAACGTCAAGAACTCCGGGTCTTCCGCCCGGGCGCGACCGTTTTTACCCAGTATTTGGAAAGCGGCGACCGCGACGAACTCAAGCTCCTGAACGGGGTGCAACTCGTCAAGCCGCTCGCGGCGACGTTCCGCGGCGAGGATGAGGGCTACTATGTGCTCGACGACGCTGGCGACGGCAACCTTCGCCTCTGGCGCTTCGACGTCGCGTTGACGGGGAGCCTCCTCGCCGAGTGGACCCACGTCCCGAAGAACCACACGTTCACGCTCGCAACGACGGTGGAAGGCGATCTGCTCCTTCAACGGGCGACCTCCGACGGCGCGCGCGCCTGGCGCCTTGAGCCCAACCTGGACGGCGTCTGGGAAGTCACGGCGGCAGCCCAAAGCGTCGGCAGCAGGCTCGGCACCGCCGCCCAAGCGACCGCCACGGGCACCGTTGTGTTCATGCCCGCCGATGAGCGCCGCCCGACGGAGGTCCCGCTCACTCTGCAGACCCCGGCGAACCTCACCAGCCTGCAGGGGGCGCTGTGACGCCGCTGGCACGCCCGGCACTCTTCATGCTCCTGGCGGCGACGCCGGGGTGCCTGAGCGCCTGCGACTCCTCCCCGCAAGCGAGCCCGACCGTCGATGCCGCCGTCTCCGATACCGGGGCCCCAAAGAAAGACGCCGGGTTCATCGACCTCG
>DYPH01000234.1 GCA_020720045.1 Sorangium cellulosum
CATTGCTTTGATCACATCCCGTGTAAATTGCAATTCCGAGCAGCTACCTAGGGGGTGGCTCACTGGTTCGCGGGCAGCCGTCCCCTGTCGGCCGTTCGACCTTGCTTCGTGCGGGGCAGTGCGCTTCGCTGCGAGCGATGGCCCTAAACGACCTCAAAGAGGCTTTCAGCAGAGCCTACGTGAGCGCGATCGCGCACGCTGCCGGGTATTTTACGGTGCACGCGGCCGATGTGATTGATGACGACGGTATCGACCTGACCATTGTTCACCGAACTTCCAGCGGTAGGGTTCGGTCGCCGCGTCTGGATGTTCAGCTGAAGTGCACGGGAGCGGCCCTCCCCGAGGCGGCATTTTCCTTTCCGCTCGAAGCAAAGAACTACGACGAACTCATCGACCCAAGCTGGCAAACGCCACGCATCTTGGTCGTTGTCGCCGTACCGAAGGAGCTTGATGAGTGGCTTGATGCCAAGCCCTCCGAACTGACGCTTCGACACGTCGCGCTGTGGAAATCCCTCCGCCTCGATCCAGCGTCGTCGAATACCACGTCGGTAACGGTGCGACTCGACCCGTCCGTGGATCGACTTACGCCGACATCGCTTCAGGCAGCGATGAACAACGTGCTCACGAGAGGATTTCCATGAGCATTGCGTCCCTCAGTCAACGAGTCGTCGCCCCCTCTCCGAAGGACTTCGCTGCTTACCTGCGCGGGACGGGATGGCGTCTTGTCCAGGCGTCGGCAAGCTGGACGGTCTTCTCCCACGAGCACTTGGGTGAGGTTGAGGTTCCACTGAAGAGCACCGCTGGCGACTACGCGCGCCACGCCATGTTTCTGATTGACGACCTTGCCCGTGCCGAGACCCGAACGGCGGCAGAGGTCCTTCGAGACGTCCGCTCAGCGACCCTCGACATCGTCCGCCTCCGAATCGATGGGGCCCGTGTCGAAGGTGGGCGCCTCCCCATCGACCTTGCGCCAGCGGCCGACCAGGCCGCGCGAGACTTGCTTCTGGCGGCCGCGTGCTCCGCATGGGACCCCCGCCCCGTGTATGCCGGGCGCCGCCCGCAAGAAGCGTTGGATCTGATCGCTCGGAGCTGCTTTGGCGCGCCAGAAGTCGGCAGCTACGTCATGAGCTTTGAATGCCCACTTCCCCCTCCACCGCTTACATTAACCGGCCTCGATGTTGGTGAGCCCGCCGAGCCCTTCGAGCGACGAACGACTCGGCGACTGATGGAGGGACTCGCTGCAGCGACAATCGCGGCACGGGACGTTGAACAGGGCGGCGATGCGCGCCAATTCCGCGCCCACGCGGCTGGCATTAGCGCAAATCTCTGTGATGCGGTCGCGCAGCTTCTCACGGTGACCGCGGCCGAATCGCTTGTTGCGACGGTCTCCTTTGGCGCCCTCCGTCCCGCGCGCGGCGCTGCCATCGCGCCAATCGTAGTCCCCAAGGACCTTAGCGTGATCCTCCGCGAAGCTGCGGCGGCCCTCAGAAACGAAGCTGAGTACGCCGCCGCTGAAATCGTCGGGCCGGTTGTGCGCCTTGAGAGTCCGATGGCCCCAGGCGGCGGTCGAGTATGGGTCTACGCGATATTTGAAGGGAAAGGGCGCAATATCGCTATCGATCTTGACGCCCCCGGCTACGAACAAGCGATCACGATCCACAAGGAAGCGCGACAGCTCGCGGCCGTTGGGACGCTGGTCCGCGAAGGACGCCAGTGGACACTTCGAAATGCGTGCGACGTTCGCGGAGCGATTGTTGCGGACTGAGATTGGTGCGGACTGAGCAGGCCCGTCCGTTCGCGGCGCCAGCGGATTTGGCGGGAGCGTCGCGCGAGACCGTGGGCCAATTCCGCAGGCGGCCGACGAGTTTGTCTCCACCCGGCGAGCCGGATCGGAGAACTACTGGCACGGCCCCTGGGCGAAGCCGGGGATGTCGGTGAGAAGGTTGCCGGTTCCAGCGACGAGCTTGAGGTTGGCGTCGAGGACCCAACGCCTCCCATTGCCAATGAATTCGCTGGACTTCGTGTCGACGCGCCAGGCGAAGTCGTCGAGGACGCAGCCGGCGCCGAGGCCGGTGCAGATCGCGGTGCCGTCGACGGTCGACGTGAGCGGCGTCCCCGCGACGGGACCGGCGAGCTGGAAGGTCGTCCCCTGGATGTCCCAGAAGGTCCCGCCGACGGTCACTTGAAGGAGGTTTGCGTCCGAGTTGTAGGAGGCGCTGTCGATGCGGCAGGCGCCTCCGAGCTGGGCGGCGCAGGGGCCGTTTACGAGGCCGGGGATCTGCGTAAATTCGAAGTCGGACACCGGGGCGATGTTCTCGTTGAGCACCCAGACGTGGCTCCCGCGGAAGATGTAGACCTGGTTTCCGTCGTTCCGGTAGGCCATCGCGTCGATGCGGCAGGCGCCGACCTGCCCGGCGCAGGGGCCGTTGGCGAGGCCGGGGAGTGTGTAGAGATCGATCCCGGCGCCGACGAGGGCATTGGAACCGTCGAGCCACCAGGCCTTCCCTTTGGCGATCACGAGGTACTTGTTCTGCGCGGCGACCCAGGTGAAGCCGTCGATCTTGCAAAGCGCCGGTGCTGCGACGCAGGTTTTCGTCGCCCCGCAGGTGCCGCTCGCGCAGTCGGCGGAGACGGCGCACGCCTTTCCGATCGCGCAGCGGACTGCGCACGTCCCGCCACAATCGACGTCGGTTTCGCCGCCATTTTTCGCGCCGTCGGTACACGTCGGGACGCCCGAGGTCCCGCCATCGCCCCCGGAAGCGTCGCCGGTTGCCCCATCGGTGGTCGCCCCATCGCCGATCGCGGCGTCGCGGGGGCCGGCGTCGGCCGCCGGCGGACTTGCGGCGTCGTCCGAGGAGCACGCATAGAGAAGAGCAGCTGCGAACGGCGCCGCGATGAGCTCCTTGATCATCGCGCCAGAATCGCCGAACGCCGAGAAAATGTCACGGGGGGGCGCGTTTCGACAGGCTTCGGGAAGCGGCGGCGGCCTGCTTGCGTTGTGACAGTCCTACGTTTTAAGTCGGTCGCCTGACCGAGACGACGTTTGTCTCCGCCCGGCGAGACGCTTTTGCTCAGATTGCTAGTATTCCGTTCGACCGCCTGAACGCGTGGGTCGCTTGGGGCATGGGCGGTGTTCGATGCGTCGAACGTCCGCTGCTCAGACGAACTCGATCTCCGGGTCTTCCTGGAAGGCCTCGCGGACCTCGTAGCTGTCGCTCTTCGCGGCGACGACGGCGGCGGCGTAGGCGAGGACGGCGTCGGTGTAGCGATCGATCCACGCGTCGAGGGGGCCGAAGGTCGCTTCGATGTTCCCTTCGTTTCCACACACTTCGACGACGGTCCCGTCTTCCTGGATGGCGCGGAAGTCCTCGTCGTGGCTGAGGACGAGGAGCTTGGGGAGGTCCCAGTCGTAGTCGTCGCGCGCCTGCGCAATCTCGCGGTTTCGCCCAAGAATCGAGCTGCCGGACCACTCGCTCACCCCATACACACCGTACCCTTCCCCAACGGGGAGCGCGTTCGGTGTGGTCAGCAGGGCGCGGATCGTCGGCGAAAACGGGAAGCCGGCGATCTCTTCGAGGGCGGCGAGATCGTCGTCGCCGAGGGGCCAGGAGGCGGCGCCGTCGGCCCGTTCCTCGGCGGTGACTTCCGTCGGGGCAAGCGTCAACCCGCGGGCTTTCGCGAGCGTTTCGTGGGCGGCGGCGAGGCGATTGACGAGGTCCATCGGCGCGCAATTAACGGGCTCCTTCGTCGAGTGACAGACCGTTTGCGACAAAAGCACGCAGAAGCGCGACATCTCTCCTAGGTAGCTGCTCGGAATTGCAATTTACACGGGATGTGATCAAAGCAAT
>DYPH01000235.1 GCA_020720045.1 Sorangium cellulosum
AACGTCACGCCGATCGCTGAAATCGGCTCTCTTCTCGGTACGTTGCAGCTCGCATTCGCCCACGGTCTCACCGCCGAGCCAGGCAAACTTGGGATGTCGCTGCAGACGCCGCGCACGCTCACCGATGCCGACGTGGGCCTCTTGCGGGCCGCCGCGACGCCGCCGCTAAAAAGCGGGAAGAAGACTCGAGCGAACACGCCGACGACTGCGACCACGGCGAAGGCAGCTGTTCGTGAGCCTAAAACGACTGCAAAATTGGAGAGTCATGCCGCGACGTCAACGACGGAGGCAGCGACGCTTGCGCCGAAAATTCAGGGGGAACTTGCAAGCCTGTGCGAGCAGGCGCAGCGGGCTCCGAAGAAGGCGCTCGCGGCGGTGAAGGCGCTCGCGCGGAGCCTTGGGGACGGCGAAGAGGGGCGGATTTGTTTCGATACCGTGGCGGAAGCCTGCTTGGGCAAACAGCCTGCCTACGCGCTAGAGGCGTTTGCGCTCGCGCGAAAATCGGAGCGCAAACGAAAAGTTACGGTGCCTCTTTTTGCGGAACTTGCGCGCTACGAGCGGTATACGACGCGGGGGGCGATGTCGCTCAAAGAGCTTTGTTTGCTTCTTGGCGACAAACGATGGGCAAAGGCAACCGCGGCCGAGCGCGCGGCGCTGCGCGAATTGGCACTCGCAGTCGTCTCGCTTGACGAGAAATCAAACGACGAAGCGCCCGACGAGGAGGTGTACGAAGCGCTCGCGACCCTCGATAAAGCCCTCGTTACGGACGCGCTCCGCATCTTGATCCGGGACGGAAAAGCGCGTTTTTCGAGCAAGGACGAAGAAAGCGACTGGGAGCCCCTTCGTGATGCCCTCGGTGCACTCGTCGGCGAGGGGAATAAAGGCGCATTAACCTGGCTCGCATTGCATAGCCAGGGGCCCCACTGGCTCGCATGGATGGTGACCTGGAAGTTTCCGGAGATGCTCGTAAACGACGTTCTCCGATCGGGCGTCTCGCCGGGCGCAGACAAACGCGACAACGAGAAGCTCCTCACCGATTATCTCGCGCACGTAACGATGCTCGCATCCCCTCGCGGTAACAGATCGACGAACGTCGAGGAATTGTACGCGAATCTCGATGCGATCTTTGGTGCACTTTCGCCCGAGTTTAAACGACGGAATCTTGTCTACGACTTGGCTGCACAAATGGAGCAAAGCCACGCTTCACGCCGCTATCAGTCGCTGCCAGACGCGCAGGTCGTCGAGGCAGTCCTCGCCGCAGGAATTGCACTCCGCGCCCCCGAACGACTTCCAGGATCGCCCCACATCGAGCCTACGCGGGTCCCGGAAATGCATGTTTCGTCCGGGGTTGGTCGCTACAGCGACCTTCGTCGGGTATTTGCGGAGCCGGTGCTGCTCGCCGCCGTCGCGAATTCCTTTATTGACGACAAGAGAGAGTACGGGGAGCGCGCACAGAAGCAGGTTCTCGACCTTGCAAAAGAGCCTTGGGGGGCACCTATCCTCGACACCATCGCGGCATTTGTAGAGAAATTGAGTGAAGGCGGGCTCCTCGCGATTCACGCCTATTTGCCGCGATTGATGACGTACGCGCAGCCGATCGTGTTGGCCACATCACCGCGGCTTCGCAACGCCATCGAGAAGGTGAATGCGGTACGCGCACTTCAACGTCATCTCCAAAATGGGTTGATGGATGAGTGGGCATGGCCGGCGCTCGAAGAGGTCTCGCGGAGGGTCGGTAAAGACATCGAGCTCGATCGGCGAGAGAGCCAGTCGGCGCGCCCGTTGCTGCTTCTCCACGACTTCAAGAGTCGTCGAATTTTCTCGCTGGGACCGAAGGGGATCACCCTCGACTATTGCTACCCGGCGAGTTTCGGAGAGCTCTCGAACCCAGAATTTCATGTCGGCGAAGACGATGTTCTCGTCGCAAAGAACTATGGAGATTCCGAGTATTCTTGGCTGGTAAGTACCGGCCCCGAAACCGTCCATGGTTTCGCGTGTGGCGGACAGATCGACGGAAAGATTCTCGTGTGCAGGGGCCCGAGCCGCGGTCGGGTGTTGAGCCCAGGAACGGCGCTTCCCGCGCTCCCGAAGGAGGTCGAAGGCCTCGACGCCCCGGACCTCACCGATGAGACCGGTACCTACCTGCTCAGTCCCTCCCTGTTGGCGGCCCATGCGCGCGTGAAGCGGTTGGACGTGAAAACCGGGGCGCAAACGGACGTTGCGCTGCCGACCTTCCTCGCAAGCTTTTTCTCAAAGGTACCAGACGGTTACAAGCTTTGGGCCGGCTCCTCCTACACGCGCGTTCCGGCGGCCCCACTGCCGACGGCGACGGGGAGTGCCGACGGATGGATGGGACTTGTCGCCTTCCGAAAGGACTCGGAAGGCGACAACCGGGACGACGTGGAAGACGAACACGTTCTCGGAGCGTGGATCGCCTTTCGTCCCGATGGGGTTCGTTGGGAAGGCCCGTTCCGGCCGAAATATCTCCTCTCTTTTCCGGAGCGTACCCCCCTCTATGTCGACGGACGTTCCGAGGAAGGCTTTCTCCAGGTCCCCAACGATGATGACCTTGAAAAAGCGTTTTGGGCGGGTGGTGGCGCCCAGCTCGGCGAGGCCTATTGGGGACTTTTTGTGCCACGAGATCGCGACGGATCTCGCGCCCTCTCCACGTGTTCGCTCGAGGCTGCACAAACGATATTTTCTGCGGCGGAGGCGAGCTTCCACGCAAAGTCACTAAAGACCGGGAGCACCTCTTTTGTCTACGGACACATCACCGCTTTGGAGGAGGACCGTCCTTCGGCGGGAGCGTCCAAAATGCTGGCCGCAGACAAAGACCGTGGTTCGCTCTTTTCTGCGATCCAGCGCGCCCTACCCGCCGTCACGCACCCACGCCTGATGGTAGGAATTGCGCGAGTTTCCCTGTTCGCTGCCGAGCTTCAAATCTCGCTCGCGCACTTGCAAAAGATCCTTGAAAAGGTAGCTACGACGTCAGCGTTGTCCGAAGAGATCCCCGTCGATGCTTTCGAGAACGCTGGCGCCGCTGCGGTCGCAGATCTCTTTGAGCAGGACATCACCTTCTGGTGGAAGTCGAAGGTCGGCCGGAATCTTGGTCAACAGATTCTGGACGTGGATGCATTTCTGTTCGGCGATTCTGTCGAAAATGAGCCGCACGCCCCCGCGGACACTGAGTTCGCCTGGCGCCATATGTTTGCGCGAGCCGGGGAGCCACTTTTTGCCCTTCTTGCCGCCGGGACGCCGCCGGAAAAGAGGATCCAGATTGCAGCATTCTTGGAGCGGTGGGGTGCGACAAATATGGCCTCCCACTTCGATCAAGTTCGTATGGTTGGCCTTCAGTTCACCGAACTTCCCTACACATTGATGTGCCACGAGACGCCGAACTGGCTGATGACGTTTCCGTGCGGGGGCGCCCCCCCATCAAATCGCTACTTTCTTCACTATGTGGAAAGTAAAACGGACGACGAGCGCGCCTCGGTCGACGTAAATGCGATGGTCCATCGATTTATCGCGATTGAACGTACCTGCGACGGCGTTTTCCGTGCTCCGCCAGGCGCGACGATCACGTGGGAGCCGCCGAAGGACGGGCGTGCGGCGGCAAAAATCGTGAACAAGGCACTCGCGTTGCAGAGGGAACGCGGACCGGCCACTTGGGACCCGGCCATTGCGACGGCGCTCGCGATCGGAACCGGCATGGGCGTCGCGACCGCGGCGATCTTTTGGACGCACGGATACAAGCCTTGGGCGCACACCGCCGAGCATCGAAAGTTCCTTGGACTGAAAAAGTCAGACGCCGAGCTCGCC
>DYPH01000016.1:0-56740 GCA_020720045.1 Sorangium cellulosum
GCAGCAATTTCGCCGGCAGCGTCGACGCCGGAGACGGCGGGCCCCATCGGCGAGGGGACGGGGAATCCAGGCCAATGCCCCGCTTCACCGACACGGGGAACGGTCGCCTTCCTACAGAGGCGCCGGCGGCGAGTCGCCTCGTTCCGACCTGGCGCTTCCACGGCCTTCCGGCGACCCACGAAGGGGCGGCGCTTGGGGCCCTCGTCGGAGGCGTGCGTGTGATGGACGCGGAAGTGCATGAACTTACGCCGATTGTGCTCGGGACGACGCGCGTTGCGATTGTCGCGCGCGAGCGCTTCGCCATCGTGAGCGCCTTCGAACGCGGGCGACGCGTTCTCCGATCCGGCGCTTCGCCAGGCGGAGACGGACGCGTAGGCGCCGGGCGGGTGGTTGGTGGTGCGGCTGAGCGCCTGGCGGTCGCCGTGGCCCGTGCTGCGAGGCAGCGGGCTCCGGTCGTCCTGCACGGACCGGCGCGGGCGCGGGCCGCGGTTGCCCTCGAATTTGCAAAAGATCCTGCGAAGTCGGGCCTCTTCTCGGTCGCGGCGGGGGCCGACGTCGAAGCGCAAATCGAACGTGCCTTTGCCGAGGCGTCGGCCAGCGACGGGGTCGTATTTGTCGACGACGTCGACCAGCTCACGCCGATCGCGCAAGCTTCTTTTCTTAGGCTTCTTCGGCGGTTTGAAGGGACGCGAGTCGTTGTCGGAACCGCGCAGGCGCTTGCCGGGCTCGTCGTCGAGGGGCGGTTTCGCCGGGATCTTCGCGATCGGCTCGCTGTCGTCGTACTCGAACTGCCGTCGCGGGCCGCTGAGCCGCCGCAACCGTTCGCGCAGGCGAAGGCGGCTGTCGTGGACGGTTTTGAACGGAACTACGCCACGTCGGTCCTTGCGTGGTCGGAGGGGCATGTGGCACGTGCCGCCAAGAAATCGGGATTGAACCGGGCGAGTCTGTATCGCCTGCTCGAGCGCCTCGACCGCGCTCGGTAGTTCCTATTCCGCTTCACCATTCGCGGCACGCATGCGAACGTTCGACGGCGTCGACTTGCCTCGATCTTCGTGGAAATTACCGAAGTGCGCGCCCCCGCTGCTTCTTGGAGTCCCCCCCATGCGTCTCTCGCGCTCTGCCCCGTTCTACCTCGCGAGCGCTTCCGCGCTTCCGCTCTTCTTTTTCGTTGCCTGTTCGACGGCGACGCCGGGGCCCACGGCCACCGACGCCGGGGTCGATGCGACGATGCCCGACGCCGCGCCAGTGCTCGACAGCGGTGCTGTCACGGATGCCGCTGACGCCGGCCCGACCGGCTGTGGGGCAGGTTTTGCGAGCAAATGCGACGTCGGAGAGGCGTGCACCAAAGATGTAGACTGCAAACTTGCAAACTGCATCGGTGGCGTCTGCAAGAGTGCTTCATGCACGAACGGAAAGCGGGACGGCGACGAAGTCGGCATCGACTGCGGCGGCGCGTGCAGCTCCAAGTGTGACGGGGACGTCTGCGCCGCCGATGCCGACTGCAAGAGCAAGACGTGTAGCGCTGGTGTATGCGCGCCGCGCGGCACGAAATCCTGCGGCGTTGGCGTCGCGGCGACGTGTGCAAACGGGGAGCTGTGCGAGCAGGACAAGGACTGCACCTCGGTCTATTGCTCGGGCAACCTCTGCGCCGCCCCCGACGCGGTATCCCACCAGGACGGCCGCATCAACGCCGGCGAGACTGGGATCGACTGCGGCGGGAGCATCAAAGCGACGAACCTCTGCCCGGGCGGCCAAGGCTGCGTCGATGGCAGTGATTGTCAGGGACTTTGTGCCGCAAATACCTGCGCGGCGCCGACCCACACCGACGGCAAGAAGAACCTCGGCGAGAGTGACGTCGACTGCGGCGGCGCCGTGCTCGACGCAGCGGGGAAGGCGGCTCCGATTTGCGGGACGGGGAAGACGTGCGTTCGGGGCGCCGACTGCGAGAGCCAATTCTGTGGCGCCGCGGGGACTTGCGAGCCGCGGAAGGCGGGGCGCAAGGACGGCGACGAGACCGACGTCGACTGTGGTGGCACCAAAGACCCCGACACCAACGTCGTTCCGCCGCGCTGTGACGACGCAAAGGGATGCCTCGTCGACGGCGATTGCAAGGGATCGTCCTGCTCCCAGGCGGGACGCGTATGTGTTGCTGGCCGCTCGTGCCGCACCGGCTACGCAGGCGTAGAAACGTGTGGAAAACGGGAAGATGGCGACGTCGGCGTCGCACACGACAGCTGCTGCACCTCGCTCCCGCTGCCGACGATCGCGACTACGCGCCTCGACAAGTACGAGATCACGGCCGGTCGCATGCGCCAGTTCGTCACCGCGCTCGCCGGCACCGTCGACGCTCAGGGGGCCCCCTACGGCGCGAACGTGAAGAAGTGGGCAACCGATCAGATCGCGGCGAACACGCCGGTCGGCCAAAACCTCTCCGCCCAGATCACCCCGAATCTACTCGCGTTGTTGCCGACGACCGCCGACCCGAACACGCCGCTCAACCTCTTCGTCCAGCTTGGCGGCACGACGATGGACGCCCGGTGGCCGAGTTCCTACCAAGGCTGCGCGATGGCGCGCGGCGCCGCTGGTCACGCGACCTACTGGGCCGATCCCGCTCAGCTCGCCTTCTACGGGTACCCCGCCCGCGTCGTCGCCAAGGACTCCCTCGACGCAAAGTCCCTGAATTGTACGCCTTATTGGATGTTTGCCGCCTTCTGCGCCTGGGACGGCGGCAAGGTCGCCTCGATGAACGAAGTGTGGGACGCCTACAGCACCGATGCCTACCCCTGGGGACCGAGCGGCCTCAATGGCGCTGGCGCTCCGGTCTCCGGTGACCAGACGAGCCTCAATGTGCCGTTTGATTACGAACGCTCTGTTGGCTTTTACACGGTCCGCTATCGCCACTATCAGTTCCCCGGCGTGCCGACGGTCGACGACATTTCCCCGCAAATCGCCGCCCCCGGTCGCTTCCTCGCAGACGCTTCGCGTCTGAAAGGGAACGGGCAGTCGTGGATGGATCTCGGCGCGAACCTGATCGAATACACGTCGACGGTTTACCAGCAGAATCGCGCAAATTTCTGTGACTACAGCCTCGGCGACGATGACAACCCGGCGAACGCCCCCTGTCGGAATTTTACACCGCCGGGCGGAAACCAGCCGGTGAACGGCACCCTCCGCGACGCCGGAACCATTCCCGGAATGTGGCTATTCAGCGCGAGCTGGGAAGGGCACGGGTTCACGCGCGGTGGGTGGAATCTTTCCGCCCATACTCAATACGGAAAGATCGGCGCACGCTGCTCGCGTCCGAAGCTGTAAGTCGCTCGCTAGAAACGAGCATGCGCCACGAACAAACGGCGTTCCCCCTCGAAGACCTCGACGTGCTGAGGGCCTGCCTTCTGCTCCTTGGCTCTCGCGACCGTGATCTCGGTTTGCTCGAGAAGCTTCATTGAGTCACCGCTTCGCGAACCAACGAAAGAGCCCGAAGACCGTTGGATCTTCGGGCTCTGGTTTCCGCAGCACGCCAGCTAGCGGGCCGCTTGCATCGGTGTGAGGCAGCGAATTCCGGAGACGGGCGCGCTCGGGATCGGTTCCAGCGCCTCACCGGCGTGAATGGGGCCGCTGGGCCGCCGCTTCTGAGCGTCAAGGACGGCGTCGAGCACCGCGCGCACGCGGGGATCGTCGTTCCGCCCGGGCCGGTAGAGCGCGAACATCACCAACGGCTCGTGGGGCAGCTCCGGCAGGACGATCTCGAGGCGCCCGGCAGCAAGAGAATCCTCGGCGAGATCCCTGGGAATTCGGGCGATACCGCAGCCCCCTTCCGCGAGTTCAACGAGGGGGAGCGGATCGGTGCTTCGGAGCGTGCTCTTGCAACGGACACGGACCGGTCCTCCCGCGCCGGCAAGGCGCAGCTCCCCTTCGCCTTCGGAGCGGGCGTCGAGAAAGGGGTGGTCGGCGAGCTGAGCAGGCTCCGTCGGACGGCCGTGGCGGTCCAAATAGGCTGGCGAAGCGACGAGAACGAGCGACTCTTCGCCGATCTTTCGCGCGACGAGCGAGTGTGCGTCGATCGGTCCCGTTCGAAAAGCGAGGTCGATCTCTTCGGCGATCAGTCGCGCAGGCATTGCGTGGAGATCGAGGGCGACCTGGAGCTGGGGATGGGCGACGAGGAGCGACGGGAGTAACGGAACGAGCCGATGCATGGCGAAGCTCGTCGGCGCAACAACATGAATTCGCCCGCGAACCGGCCCCTCGGACGTCGCCACGGCGGCGATCGCATCGCCGACGCTTTCCAAGAGCTGCTTCGCATGAGGTAGGAACGCGCGCCCCTCCGCCGTCAGCACGAAATTTCGCGCGTCGCGATCGATCAGCCGGCAGCCGACCGTCTCCTCGAGGCGTGAGAGCTGGCGGGTCGCCGTGGAGCGGCCGACGTGAAGCGCGCGCGCTGCCGCGGCAAGCGCCCATTGGGCGCAACGCCCGCGTCGGCGCAATGCGCCAACTGTTTTGGGACGTTCGAGCTCGCCACCGGCCCCACCCGGTTAACAACCCTCGTGCTCGTGCGACCCCCGTCGCCGAGCCTCGTCCCCGTACCGCACCGAACGTCGCACCTTTCGCTGCGGTGCGCTGTTCGAAAAAACGCAATCCAGCTGCGCAGGTTAGAGCATCTCCGGCCGTCAGCGTTGACCCCAGGGGCGGAACGGCGTCGACTCCGGCGGGAGCCAGCTGGCGTTCCCTGCGCTGACGGTCGCTTTCGGCGTCATGCACGGCGGCGGCGGCGGAGGGACGGTCGGGTGCGCGGTGCGCGGTGCGAGGGCGCGTTCCTGGGCATAGAGTTCGGGAAATGCGTCGGCGCGGCCTACCGACGCGAGCGTATTTAGTCGAATTAAAAAGGGGAGTTCGTCGATGCGAATCGGTCCGAGTGGCGGTGCCGCATCCAGCTCTTTTTCGAGGCGAGCGAGGGCGGTCGCTACCGGCGCCGACGGCGGCGCGTGGGGGTCGACGGTCGGCGGAGTGCTCGTCTGCAGGATCAGTTCGGCGCGCTCGCGGGCGCCGTTGAGGAGGACGGTCAGGAAGACCAACTGCAGAAATCGAGTGGTTTCCGTGCGAAGCCCGAGCCGCTCCCAGGGGAACAAAACCCCCGGTAGCCGCGCCCCACCGCCTCGAAGCCGTCGAGGAGCTGGACGAGGGCGAGCTCCTGGGGCGCGAGAACCAGGGCCCGGGTCGGCGGCTGATCGGCAAGGAAATTCCGGATGATGCGCTCGGTGGCGTTGCACACCGGCGGCGTGATTCCCCGGGCATCGAGGCGCCGTCGCGCCGCAGGGACGCCGGTCGCGTACATCGTGCCGGTCGGCGCCTCCCCAGCGGCGCCGCGGAGGTGAATTGGCGCCTCGGGGAACAGCGAGAGTTCCGCCAGAAGGGGCGCGCCGACCGAGTAGCTGATGAGGGCGTCGTCGATGCGAAAGGTGGTGAGCATCCGGCAAGCGTTTCACGCCCGACGAGGGGTGCCGAGGAGGAACATTGGCCTCCTACTGTGCGGCATTTGAAACGGGACCGCCGAAATCAAAGGCGGGTTTCGAGGCGAACGCCCCCTTCATACATCCGGAATCCGGAGATGCTCGTGCTCGCCGAATTCGTCAGCTGCCCGTAAACTTCCCCGCGCAAATGCCGATGAAAACGAACGCCACCGCTGAGGAAAAAGCGGTAAATAGGTTGCGTGCTTTCCTGATTAATCTTCTGGAGACCGACGGCTGCAAGGGCATTGTAAACAAACGCCTTATTCGGATCGTCTTCCACGAGCTGCCCGAAGGCTTCGCCGACGATGAGCCGCGCCGGGCTGAAGTACGCGCGGGGGGAGGTCGCCGCGAAGCCGAGGAGCTGCCCGTTGACGCCGAGCTTTGCCGTCGGGCTCTTCGTGAGATCGCTGTAAATGCTTAAAAATGTGAGGCCACGCGCGTTGCCATCGGTGACGATCGCCGTCGCCGCCTCGGCGTAGAAGGAGAGCGGTCCGAGGAGCGGTCCGTTCGCCGTCGCCGCCACCGTGTGGAGCTGGAGCTTCGCGGCGATCATGCCGGCGGTGTAGGAAAAGGCGTCGCTCGTGTACCCGAGAGAGGCCTGGTATTTCGTCCCGATGCGACGCGTCGCCTTCGCTTGAAGCCAGGGGCGCAGCGTCCCGGACGTTCCGTCGGCGCTCATCCACTGGCCGCCGACGCGCCCGACAAGGGTGTAGCTTCCCCCTTCTCGAACGGTCAGTTGGGTTCCAAAACCGACGACCTCCCCGTGCATATTTACGTTTGTTATGACCGCTTTTCGTACGTTTGCATCGATAGCCAGTCTCCATTGACGATCGAGGTCAAACTCGCTCCGTGCCGCGTACGTCGTCGAGCGATTGGTCCCATTGTCCGTCGACGTGGAGAGGGCGACGCCAAAGCGCGGCGCATGGGCCTCCCGCAGCCGATCGAGGAAGCCTACGGCGTCCGGCGACGGGAATTTGCTTCCGGCGAGCGCCCCCTCGACGGTGCGAAACGCATCCCGCTCGAAGCCGAGGGCGTGGCTGGCGTCGGCGAAGCCGAGCTGGGCGTCAAAGGAGTCGGCACGCAGGGCGCGTGCTTGCCGGTAGAGTACGCGGGCCGCCTCGTAGTCGCCTTGCTGCATCCGAAGGCGCGCAAGGCCAAGAAGTGGCTCGACTTTCTCGGGAAACTGCTCGCACAAGCCGCGGAGGTTCCGCTCGGCATCGTCGTCGTGGCGCCGTTGGATTTCCGCGCCGGCCGACGCGATCGCCGCTTCGAAGAGCTCCGCTTTCGAGGTCGCGAGCGCCGAAGCGGTCTTTGCATAGGTGAGCACCGCGTCGTCATCGATCGGGAGCTGGGCGAGGGAGGTCCACAAGCGCAACGCCTTGGGATTCTTCACTGTTCCTGCGAGCAGTGCGGTGCGCGCCTCCTGGGGCCGTCGCTGGGCGAGGAGCGCGGAGCCGAGGAGGAGGGGCGCGTCGACGCTCGCCGGCATCGTCACGAGCGCCGCCCGCGAGAGGCGCTCGGAGGCGGCGAATTCGTGGCGGTCCATCGCCTGGTTGGCCGAGCGAATCTGGAGGCCGTGGATGAGCGTCGGGAGCGCCTCGCGGTCGGCGGGCGTCTTGGCGGCAGCGGTTGCTTTCTGAAGAAAGTCAGCCGCTTCCACGAGACTTCCATCGTCAAGGGCCGTCCAGAAGGCGCCCGCGAAGGTGCCGAAGTCGGCGGGGCCCTCGGCAATCGCCGCCGCATAAGCCTCTTTCGCAAGTGCGCGCGCTTGGGTCGAAAGGGCGGCGCTGCCGCGGGCACGAAGTAGGCAAAGTCTCGAATTTTTGATATTTTCTTGGGCCGACTCCGGCGGGCCGGGGACGAGCTTCAGCGCTTGGGCGGTAAGCGTCACGACCTCGGCGCCACGTTTCTTTTCGAGGAGGTTCCAGCTCGCCGCACATCCGTGGTCGAGGGTTGCGGTGGCGAGCTCGGGGCGCTGCCCGGCCACGGCCGCGAGCCGGTAAAATGCCGTCGCAGCGTCGCCATCCTCCCGCTGCATCGAGGCAATTCTTAGTAAAAACGGGCTTGGCGGCGTGCTCGTGAACGTGGCGAACCAGCGCGCACGTTCGGGGGCTGGCCAGGCGGCGACGGTGGCGAGGGCGGCGTCAGCGTCTTCCCCCGAATACTCGGCGGCCGCCAGGAGTCGATCGACGAGCGGCCCACGGGGGACCTCGACGGGCGCCTGCGTCAGTGCGGCGCGAAGGGCACGTCTTTCCAAGGTTTTTACCTCGGCGCGTCCCGGATCGAGCGTCCTTGCCGTCGCCAACGGGGCGAGCGCATCGAGGGGGAGCCCGCGCGCGAGGGCGAGATCGGCCTGGGCCAGGTATCCATCGACGAAGGTCGGGTCGAGGCGGGTCGCTTGGTCGGCACCCGGAAAATCGCCGCTCCAGAGCGCCAGGAGCCCGGTCGTGAGAGTCAATTCACAGCGTTCGTGGAGCGTCGCCGGCCGCGCCCGTTTCAGCGCCTTCTGGGCGCCCGCGGTGTCCTTCGCCTGGCCGAGCCGGCGTGCTTCCGCGAGTGCATCGGCAAACGGGTCGGCCGGTGCGGCCCCTGTAGCTGCCGCCTGCGCGACCGGTGCAGGGCTGCGCGCTGGCGCACTCCCCGGGGTGACCGCCGATCCATGCGCAAAGAGAAGGGTCGAGAAAAGTGCGGGGATCATGGCTTGAAAAACTCCTGACGAACCGCGATCCAGGCCGGCTTTGCGCGGTTGTTCTTGCGAAATAGACCGAACGAATCCCCGCGGCACTTCTCGCTACCGAGGGGCGAATCATCCGGTGAAGCGTCGACGTCTCCGAGCGTCCAGACGAACCCGTAAAACGGTTGTCGTCCGAGGCCCCGCGCGAACGCGTGGAAGTAGCCGGCCTGGAGGCGCTCTTCGGAGGGCTTGCCACGAAACCCGAATTCTGAAAGAACTACAGGCTTTTTCCCACAGCGTTTCCGCACTTCACTGAGGCGCCGTGCGACGTCGACCGGCGTCCCGAAGTCGCTGTAGGATACAAATGTGAGATCCCCCTCAAGGAGGCACGCGTGGTCGGGATCGCTCCACGAAATCGTTCGCGGGTGGTCGGGGTCGTAGCGTGTTGCGCGCTGCGCCACGAAGCGGAGAAATGCGAGAACGTCGTCCTCCGGTTGTACCTTGAATTCTGCGTCGGGACCGTTCATCAAATCCCACCCAAACAGTGCAGGATGTTCGCGGAAGGTGCCGAGGATCGCCTCGAGGTGACGGTCGACCTCGGGCCAGTAGGCGAGGTCGACGTTTCGGCGTCCGCCGAACAGCGTGAACAGGACGCGGAGGTGGTTGCGGAGGGCGAGATCGAGAATTCGCGCGAGGCGATCGAGGGCGGTTTCCGTCGGAATGCCACCGCCGGCGCCATCGAAATGTACTGGAATTCTTACGAATTTTACACCGGCGCCGCCAAGGCGTTCGAAGTCGGCGGCCACTTTCGCGAGCGGGTCGGGCGGCTCGGTGTCTGGTTTGGTGAGCGCCGCATTGCGGACGAAATCGCCGCCGGCGAGGCCGCTTCGGACGTCGTTGATGCCGCGCACGTCGACGTCGCCGTTTTCGTCGACGAATCGGTCGCCCTCGGTGCGCACAGGCGCGAACGGGAGCGCCGGGAGCGGCGGCGGGGCCGGGCACGCAGCTGGGCCGATCCGCTGGAGATCGCTGATCTTCCAGTAGCCGTCTTCCAGGCGAAGGAGGGCGTCGAAGGTCCCTTCGTCGGAGCCCCGCGCGAGCGGTGCCCCTGTCTTCCGGTCGCGGACGACGAACGCGGTCCGGAGGCACCGATCCCGCACGTGGGCGACGCGCCCGTCGTAGGTATATTGATGAAGTTCAAGGGCATGCTCGAGGGCGACTTCATCGGTCTCGTAGGGGGAGACGTGGGCGCCGGCGACGCTGTCCTCCGCCCCACGAAGCGCCGGAGGGGCGAACTCCCGTTCGAGGGCAAGCGGGTGATCGGCTCGTTTTGCTTCAAACAATCGCCGCCAGGCCGCCTCATAACCCCGTTGGAGCGTCGTGCGGTTCCAGCGATCCATCGTTCGACCGACGTCCCCTGCGTCGGGGAGCCAGACGCTGCGCGGCCCCCACAAGATCTTCTCTTCGGTTTCGAGGAAAATCGGGACGAACGCTTTCGGACCCGGCTTCGCTGCGGCGACGAACGCGCGGCCCACGAGGTAGGCGGTGACGACGATCATCACGAGGGCGCCGAGCCACTGGAACCCGCGGCGCGTGAGGAAGACGCGAAAGAGGGTTGGGACCTGTTCGACGACGACGGCGAGGCGTCGCTTACCGGCGCGACGTACGCCTTTTTTCGAAAATTCAAGCTCTTCTGGCGTTGCTCGTCGAAGGCCTAGCGTTGATGTGTCCCCCCGGGGACGGAGCACGGGCACCGCAAACGGGGCGTGCCCGCGAGCGCGGACGCTCCGCGGACCGGCGTGAAGGCTCGCTGGCGCTCGTGACGCAGGCGCCTGTGATTGCGGGCCCGCCGCGCGCTGGGAAACGGGGGCGGCGCTTCGCCGCGCGCCGTCACCGCGGTCGCTCCGCGTCGATTCGGGGCCGTTCCGTTGGGAAGAAGGCCCGTGAGACGCCCGTTGCGACCAGGCCGCTTCGCGGCGCGAGACCGGGGCGGCGCTCTCGCGGGCCGTCCGTCCCGGGGCGGCGCTCTCGCGGGCCGTCCGTCCCGGGGCGGGAGAATTGGTCTGTTGCGGCGATGCCGGCGACGACGCTCCCCGTATCGATTCGGGCCCGCCGCCCAGAAAGCCGGAGGTCAGCGACGGCGGCAGCGAATAGCTTTCCACTACGCGGGTCGACGTAGGGTAAGAACTGTAAATACGACCGCTTAGGCTTCGTGGCGCCCGGCTCGCGGGGATGCCGAAGGACGGCGGTCCGGTCTCTTCCGTGGGCGGACCGCTTGACGGCGTCGACGACGGCCTCGAAGCCTCGGCGTCGCCCTCCAGTCCGTTCGGGCTGAGGGGCGGCGGCTCGCCGCTATCCGGCGTCCAGGGCGCAAAACGGATCGCCCGCGGCGCTTCGTCTTCTTCGAAGCCCTCCGCGTCAAAGCTTGGAATTTGTGGCGGAAGCGGCGGAAGCGGAAGCGCGACCTTTGCCGCGCGCCGCAGCTTTCGGGCGACGCGGTCGGCGTCGCGCTTCGAGCTCCGAAGCGGCGGCCGTTGGGCGACCTGGTCCCCGATCGAAGGGGCGGGCACTTTCGCGCGCCGGCCGGTCATGGCCCGACCACCGCCGAGCCGCAGCGCCCGTCGTCGCAGGTCCAGGAATCTCGCGGGGCCGGCGCGTCGGTGGAGCGCTTCGCCGGCGGATGTGCGCCCTGTTCTCGTGCGCCGCGCTCTGGCGGCCGCGTACCTCCGACGCGAAAGCGGACGCGGAGCGGCAGGCGCGCCGTCATCGCCGCGGGGAGCGTCCATCGTGCGTCGCCATGGTCGACGACGGCAAAGAGCGTCGCCTCCCCGCCGTCGGCGTCGGTGACCTCCGCGAACGCGTCGGTCCCATCGGGGACGAACTGGCCCATCGCCCCCAAAAAGGGCCCTGCGCGCAGGCGGGGCGGGGAGACGTCTCGGGTGTCCTCGTCGGGGCGGGAGACGCGCGCGGCGTGCCCCTCCTCGGAAAACGTAAATCGCGAGGGGAGTTCCACACCGGTGTCGTCGGCGGAACGAGAAATGCGTGGCGCCCCTGCTTCAAAGGCGACGAGCGTCGCCGCGTGCAGGCCGTGGGCGAAGGTGCATGCCGTCTCGGCGAGCCGCTTCCCGTCGCCATAGAGCGCGAAGTGGACCGTTTCGGCGATGGTCGGCGCCCGCACGTGCCACGTCACGCGTCCGTTCACCACCGGGACGCGCGCTTCGCGGACCCCCCCCTCCGTCGTCGCGCGCAACGTCAGTGCGTAGCCGTCGACGAGTGTATTTTGGGCAACATCAACCACGTGGCCGCTTCGGACCGTGACGAGCCGACGGCCGTCTGCGGTGACCTCGTAGTCGACGGACAGCGTCGTCGGTACCGGTCGCCCCGGCATCACAAAGAGCGAACGCTCGCTGCTGCTCGCTCCACCGGAGACGGCGGCGACCGGCGCGACCCCCGCGCGAACACCGTGCGGCAGCCATCGCCAGGCGATCCCGCCGTCGGTCTCCGTCCGTAGCGTCGAGCGCGTTCCGTCCGGCAGGGTGATTCGAAAGTCGATCGGTGTGCCGTCGACGACGCGGTTGCCGTTGAAGTCCCGAAGGACCGAGTAAGCCATGGCGACGTCGCTTCCGGCGACGACGTTCACTGCGCGCTCCGGGTCGGCGACGCGGACCGAGGTCTGGCCGACGGTCAGTTCGATGGGGCCAGCAGGCGACTCTGGAGGAATTGTGAGCTCTTCCAGGGCATGCCCGTCGCTCGCCTCGCGCACGGCGACGCCGGCCGTCCCCGCCACAAACGCCGGCAAAGCGGGCGCGACGGCGAGCGGCTCCCCGGGGCCCCCCGCAAAGAGGGCTACGTGGCCGAACGCGTAGCCGACGAGCTGAATTTCTGCGTTCGCGCGCGGCAGGGCACGCGTGCGGCCCCGAAGCACGAGCGCCACCGCGAGGACCAGGCCCGCCGCGACGCAGCAACCGCCGATTCACCGGCGCGTCCCGCGGCGATCAAGCCGATATTCTTTGATTTTTCTGTATACAGTCGTCCGGCCAATGCCGAGCTCGCGGACGACCTGCCCGATGTCTCCGCCCGCCCGAACAAGCGCCTGCTGGAGTGCCTCCCGTTCGAGGTCGGCGAGGCGGTTTCGCCCCTCGACGGCGGGGGCGGCTGGCGTCGTTCGCTCGATGACGGCGGAGGGGGGCGGCGTCCGGTCTTCCGCCTCGCGCCCGTCGCGCCCGTGCTGGATGCGCGCGGGGAGGTGGGTGGTGAGGATCGTCGACGCCGCGCCGGCGGTCGCCTGCGCCAAGAGGGCGGCGCTTCGGAGGACGTTCTGCAGTTCGCGGAGGTTCCCCGGCCAGCGGTAGCGCTCGAGAAGGGCCCGCGCCGGCACCGAAAGGGTCACGCTCGGGGGGAGGAAATGGCGAAAGAGATCGTCGAGTTCCTCGGGATGCTCGCGGACGGGCGGGACTTCGAGTTCGTAGCCGGAAATGCGAAAGTAGAGATCTTCGCGGAACCGCCCCTCTTCGACAGCGAGCGAGAGATCTTCATGGGTTGCGGCGACGAGGCGCACCCGGCCTTCGATGTTGCCCTTGCGTTCCTCCAACGTGCGGAGGAGCGCCCCCTGGCTTCCGAGGGGGAGCGCACCGATTTCGTCGAGGAACAGCGTGCCGCCGGCGGCCCGTTGGAACGCGCCGGCCGCTCCGAAAAGCTCTTCGTCCACGGAACTTTCCGGAATCGTTGAGCAGTTCAGTGAAACAAACGCCGTCTCCTTCGAGGTGTGGAGGGCCCGCGCAACGTTGTCCTTGCCGGTCCCCGTCTCGCCCATGATCAGCACAGGCACGTCGCTCGCGGCGAGGCGTCCGAGCTGTCCGAGGAGCGGCGTCAGCGATTTTCGAAGCGCCAACGGGAGTTCGCTCGGCGCTGCTGGAGCCGATTGCGGCTCGCGCCGGACGGCGGTCCGCGCGACGAAATCGGCGAGCGCCGACGGGGTGATTGTTCGCAAGTACTCGGTCGCTCCGCCACGCAGGGCGGCGACCGCGCCGTCTATCGTAGGCCGTGCGGCAAGGACGACCACCGGGCGCCCGGCGGCGACCCTACGTGCTCGGAATACGGTCTCTGTCGGGTCGCCGAGCGTCGCGACGCAGACCACATCGGCGTCGACGGCGTCGACCAGGGTCCCACCCGCGTCCTCGATCGTCGCGGCGACGTCGTTTGCCCACAGCTGCGCTTCTGCATGCTGTTCCGGCGTTGCATCCTCGGCGACCACAGTCCCCGACCAGACGGGGGCCGGCCGTCGCGGCCGCACGCCGGTCGGCGCATCCGTAAAATAAAGTGCTTCAGACACAATTTCCCCCGTTTCGAGCACTCGCGTCGCGAAGCGTGGGTCACGCTTCGTCCTGCGTTGTCACGCTGGCGGCCGCGCCCCCCGGCGCTGCCCCGTCCCAACATTTCTCCAAAATGGCACGAAATCCCTTGAAAAACAGGCTCGTGTTCCGAATCCGAACGTTGCTGCTTCTGGGACCCGCCAGGACCAAGTTGTTCCTCGCCCGCTAGCGCGGATCGAGGAACAAGTTCGTCCTCGCCCGCTAGCGCGGATCGAGGAACAATAGAGTCAATCGTACTCTATAAACGTCACTCGGCGACGTAGCCGGCGACGGTCACGCGGAGGTCCCCTTTTTCGCGATCGGGGAAGGTCGCCGGGGCCGCCGCGTGAGTTCCGCTCCGGCAGGCCGGGAGATAGTTCACGTAGAAGTCGCCGCGCTCCGGCGGGAGGATGTCGACGACGTCCTCAAGGGCAAGCAAGGGGATCTCCACGGGGAGGGTGCGACCGGGCCGCACGCCGTCCGGGATCAGCCGGTCGGCGACCCAGCGAAGGTCGCCAGCGGGGGTATAGCTCGCGAGCAGGAGCACGGGAATTGTCGATGCGCGTGAGCTGTGATCAAAGAGCATTCCCTGAAGCGAATTTTCGTTTCGTATGCCATTTTCGAGGGTGAGCGGACGGAGCAAGTCCTTCGTGCCGACGACCGACTTTACAAAGAGTTCGAAGCGTTTTGGCGGTTCTCGGAGCCGCGTTGGAACCGTCCATGTCGGATCATAGCGCGCATCTTTTGCGAGAAGTGCCTCGCCATCGGGATCGGAAAAATCGATGCGAAAGGGGGTCTCTTCGCCGGGAAGCAGCTTGTGGAGCGTCGCAAATTGGGCGTTGTAGCTGGCGACGACGGCGCCGCGCTCGTCGCGGAGCGTTCCTCGAATCGTGAGGTCGGCGGGGTCGGCGTCGACGTTTACCAGCTCGCCGACGATCGCGTAGTCGAGGCCGTGGCGAACGACGCGCGCCGTCCGTACGCAGACTTGCGGGCGATCGAGTTCGTCTTCCGCCTTCGTGCGGAGCATGTCGATGCGTCGGCGCCCGTGCGAGTACCAGCTCACATCGGCCGTTCGGAGGAGCGGGAGCTCCGGGGAGGTCGGATCGGCCTCCGGAATTCGCAGGTAGGCGGCCGCCCCGTCCCGGCGCAGGAGAACCGTCTCGTGGAAGGGGTAGGGGCCGAGCGCCGTCATCCAGACGCCGTTGATGGCGTGCTCGTCGCCGTCGGGCACGGTCCGGAGCTTGTCGGTGTAGTCGCCGCCGATCATGTAGAGGCGGTCGTTGAGGACGTTGCAGCCGAAGAAGTGGCGCGGCGAGAAGCGGTCGGCGGGGACCGGGTCGACGGCATGGGGCAGCTCGAGGGTCCACGTTGCGCCGTCTGGCGAACTCCAGACTTCGTTGGTGCTGTCGGTCGGCCAGCCGGCATAGGGCCCCTCGGCGAAGGTGTTCCAACCGCCGATCATCCAGTATTTGTGAGTGTTTTGCAGGTAGACGACGCAGGGGCCATCGCGGTGGGTCCATGCGGTCGTCGTGCCGTCGGCGTTCCGCGACGGGGCAATCATCGCCGTACGTCGCGTCCAGAGGTGGGACTCGCCCGCGTCGGAGCGGGCAACGCCATCGCGGGCGTCAAAGACGTGAACTTGCGAAAGTTCCGTCGGCGACCAGGCTTCGACGGTCGCTGCCAGAAGGGTGCCGCTCGGGCTCACCAAGGCGACCGTGTGGGGGCCTGCCGTGACGGCCGGGGTCTTTGCGAAGACCAGGGCGTTGGAGTCGACGCGAAAGGGGATCGGGGCGCCGTCAAGGGTCACACCGGCGACCCTTGAGAGGCCGACGCCGGCGATCGTGAGGAAGGAATCGCCATCCTTATCAATAATTTGGGGCGTCACAGCGCCGACGAGCGGCGGGACGGGGCCCGGGTCGGGGACGGGCACCGGTACCGGCCCCGGCTCGGGCACGGGCACCGGAACCGGGTCGGCGGTCCCCGTCGCCGTCGGGATCGGCGTCGGTGCGGGGCCGGGCGCCGGGCCCGGCGGGACGGTGGCGGTAACGGTCGGCACCGGGGCGGGGGACGTCGCGCCGCCAAAATAGCTGCAGGTGCCGTTGACCGCGAGCTCGTCGTAGCGGTCGACGCACACGTTCCCGCCGCCAGCGGGGTTCGGCGCACAGAGGTCGGTCGTGCACTGAAAGTCGGAGACGCAGGCATATCCGACCGGCGCTTGCCGCTGGCACACACCTACGCTCGGATCGGTGCTCGAGCAGAAGAGGCCCGACTGGCCGATTCCGTGGTAAGAACAAGTGTTTGAGCGTTGCTTCGTCTCCGTCGGGAACTCGCATTTGAGCTGGGAGCCGCGGATGATTCCGCACGTACCGACGCCGTCCTTGCGGCCGATGCACGCGTCGTTGCTCGTGCACTCGATGTTCGCGCGGCAGCTGGCGCCCCGCGGAAGCGTGCCGACCACCACGTAGTCGCAGGCGTCGCGGACCGCCCGATGCTCGGCGGCGGTACGCACCGGCATCGGCATGTGGGTGAGCTTGTCGAGACAAGCGGCGGCGCGGGTCGCGTCGAAGGCGAGGTGCCCACCAGTCTTCACACCCGGAACGAGCAAGTCTTCGTAGACGTTTGAAAATCCGCCGCTGTACGTGGAGATGCATTGCTCGGTCTGCCAGCCACTCGGGGCTCCGCACGCGCTCGCCAGCGTCGCGCAGAACGCGGCCGCCTGGGCGCGCTGGAAGGCCTCGATTTCAGCTGCGCTCCCGGTGGCGGAACTCGCGTCGGCGACGTCGGAACTCGCGTCGGCGACGCTGGAACTCCCGTCGGCGACGTTGGAACTCCCGTCGGCGACGTTGGAACTCCCGTCGGCGACGTTGGAACTCCCGTCGGCGACGCTGGAACTCCCGTCGGCGACGTTGGAACCCCCGTCGCTGCTGCCGGAGAGGCCGCTGTCGCTATCGGCGCCTGCGTCTTTGGAGCCCGGCGAAGGGCCACACCCGTCAAACCACCCGCCGTCGTCGGCGGGCGCGTTGATCGTCACACTGCACGCCATCGTCGATGATGCGAGCAGCAACCAATGAATCTTCTTGAGCATGGAGTCCCTCCTCCTCGTGACACGTGTCCGTTCGCGGCTGCCGTCCCCACGGCAGTTCGCGACGTGCTCTCAATGCAGAGTCGATGCGATTAGCGACGCTTACTTGGCGCCGCAGCTTCGAGCGGCTCGTCGAGATTTCTCTGCGCCGTCTCGAACGATGAGCATCATGAATAGGCCGAAGGCGTTTCTAAGCGGACGAACGATATGGTGATCGTTCCCGATGCTGAGTACGACTTCCTCAAAAGCTTCCGGAAGCCCTTCTGCACGTAGCCGCGACATCTTCATTCGAACCATCGACGCGGTCGCACTCGCGACGATGCCGACGTTCAGATGGCGATCCATGCAGTCGGAAACGATGATCGATCCGGTGTCCGCCTCCACGACCGCCACGGCCACGTAGCCGTCGACATCGCGAAGGAAGGTGAGGACGAGGCCAAGGCGTGGACTGCAGGAAATTCGAGTGGATAGCGGGATTTCCGCCGAACGGCTTGAGGCGATTCCGCTGCGGAGCGAAGCCGGCGCATCTTCGGTGTCTGAGGTGGTGTGCGATCGGAGTGCTGCCGGCGCTTCCTGGCCGCGCCGCGATGCCGGCGGGATCTCTACGCCGCGGGTGCTCCGCGGGCCCGGCGAATCGGCGACGGCGACCCGCGGGCGCACCATGCGCTTCGTTGGTCGCACCAGCCAATCGACTTCCGGCGATTCCAAGGTGCGATTTGGAGGAAAAGATACATTGAACGGTCGTGGAGCTTCACTCGCTACGCCGGGGTGAATGGGCATGTCTTGCGTCGAAACAGGAATCGTATCGCGATCATCTTCGAAGGACGCAAGCTGCTTAGCGCGCGAGGAGTCGGGGACGCGGATTTCGCTGCCAGGCGACTCCATCGTCTTCTGCGACTGTCTGCGAGGTGCGGTAGATCGGCGGGCACTCATGACGAGTCCTCTCGGCTTTCTGAGAAAGCGAAATGAATGGTTGTGCGATCGTGAACAAAGGCTCTGAGTGCCGATGTTCGCGGAGATCTATGTTGTGAAATGTGCGCGCGGTTGCATGATTTCATGCACGCATATGCACCCCCGGGCTGCGCCGCCCCTTACCATTGAACCTCCCTTAGGTCGGACGCTGCATGCGGCAACGATGTGAAGGTCACATCGCCCAGAACTCGGAATGAGCTCTCTGCACGTCTCCGTCGCGCGGAGACCGTGTAGCCGCCTCTTGGGCAGTCGTTTCGACACGGCGCAGACGGCGTCGAGCGGCTGCCCGCTCGTCACCGAGGCCCGAGGGCCCCCCGGAGGTGCAGCCGTGTTGCCACGGGCACCGCCTCGCGCCGCCCCACCGATGGTGGAGCGACCTGTGTGTCCCGCAGCCCATCCCCCCGGATGTACTGCGGTCCCTGTGGTGCCGGAGCGTTGCTTCGGTCCCCAGCACCCCTCAGCAGGTTCAATGCCAGCCCAGTGAGGGGCATCGTCGGCGCCACATGCCTTTGAAATAACGGCATAAGTTGGAAACGCCCGACGATGTCGTTCGAACCGCCGAACATCGGGCGCCGGAAGCGGACCGAACGGCTGTCGGGACGTCCCGACGACGTCCCGAATTGGCGATACCGTCCCGGACTCGGCGCCGTTTTGGAAAGGAGTTCGGGCGGTTTGGCGTCCAAGTACGACATCGAACCACAAAAAAAAGGGGCGCCCCGTGGGGGGGCGCCCGTACCTGGTTCTCCGATTCGGCGCTTCGCCGCTGGGCTATGCCAGGAGGACCTCGATCGTCTTGAGGAGCTCGGCGACGGGGAACGGCTTCTGGAGGAACGACGCGTCGGCAGGGATCCCCTCGCGCCGGAGCACCTCGTCGTCGACGTAGCCGCTCATGTAGACGACGCGGGCGCCGGGGCGCCGGGCTTGCACGTGTTCGACGACGCCGCGGCCGCCGATGCCCGGCATCATCACGTCGGTCACGACAAGCGCGAAATCGTTGGCGTCGATGTGGCCGAGCGCCTCCTCGCCGGACGCCGCTGCGACGACCGTGTAGCCGGCATCCCGGAGTTGGCGCGTGAAGGCGCGGCGAACGGCATGTTCGTCCTCGACGAGGAGGATGGTCGGTCGCACACCGGTCATCGTTCGCGGCGAGACGGCGGGGCGTGCCGCTGGCGTCGCCCTTCGGGGCGGCTCGGCGTCCCCCGGCGCAAGCGGGAGGAGGAGCGTGAAGGTCGTCCCCGCGCCGAGGGTGCTCGCGACGCGAAGCGCACCGCCATGTTGGCGCGCGATTCCCTCGCAGGTCGGGAGGCCGAGGCCGGTCCCTTTTCCGACCGGTTTCGTCGTGAAAAACGGCTCAAACGCGCGACGCTGGAGCTCGGGAGACATTCCGACGCCGGTGTCGCGCACCGAGAACGCAACGTAGGGCCCCGGCGGGAGGTCGAGGGCGTCGGCATCGACAGTACGAAGGAGTTCGTCCTCGACCTCGAAGGTAAGCTCGCCGCCGTTCGGCATCGCGTCGGCGCCGTTGATCGCCAAATTCATAAGAACTTGTTCGATTTGTGCGGCGTCGACGAGAACCTCTCCCGGCGATCGCCCCGGGCGGTGGTGAAGCGCAACGTTGGCCGGGAGCACGCGCAGGAGGAGTCGTTCCATGTCGGCCACGATCGCCTTGGGCGAGCGCCGAGCGGCCGTCAGCACCTGCTTTCGCGCAAAGGCGAGCAGCTGCCGGGTCAGGGAGCCCGCGCGCTCGGTGGCGCGCCGAATTTCCATCAGATCTTCATAAATGGGGTGGTCTGGCGCGACCCTCTCGGCGGCAAGCTCGCCGTAGGAGCGAATGGCCATCGCCAAGTTATTAAAATCGTGAGCGATTCCGCCGGCCAAACGCCCGATCCCCTCCATGCGCTGGGCGTGACGGAGCTGGACCTCAAGCTCGACGCGCTCGGTGACATCCCGCCCGATGACCAGGTGGTGTTTCTCTCCGGCTTCTGCGTAGGTGGAGATCGTCGACTCGCACCAGCGATAGCGGTCCTTCGCGACGCGAAAGCGGTGGATGATTGTCGCTGGTGCATCGCCATTCTTCCGATAATGCTCGACAAAACGGCGCGCATCCTCCGGCGGAAGGAACGAGGCCGCCGGCTTCCCGACGAAGTCTTCGATGCTTCGTCCGGTCACACGGGCGAAGCCGGGGCTCACATAGACGTAGTCGCCGCGACGATTGACGATGCTCACAAAGTCGCTGGTCGAGTCGTCGATTCGGCGAAGATTTCTTTCAAGTTTTTCGCGATCTTCGCACGCCGTGGCGAGCAATGCTTCGGCGCTCTCTTTGGCGTTTCGGAGCTCGGCGACCGAGGCGGTCGTTTCGTGGAGGAGCTCCTCGCGGGCGCGATCGGCCTCCGCGCGGCGATCGAGGGCGTCGCGGAGGAGGGCGAGGGCGGCAACGAAGCCGATGGCGTCGAGCGGGCTTGCCCCACTCAAAAGCTCACCGAGGGGGCGACCGACGGCATGGTGGGCGAGAAGGAGTGCCAGGACCTCGACGGCGACCGTCCCCGCCAGGAGCCGTCGGTTTCCGAAGACGACGGGGAGCAGTGGGGCCAGCGCGAGTGGGAGCCACGGAAGCGTTGATTTCGTAGCAAAAAATGGCGCTAACGCCCCGCCGAGCAGCATCCACGCGGGGGCGACCGCCCGCGACGGCGAGCGACGGGCGGAGGCGACGCCAAACAGAACCGCGATGCCGAAGAGCGGCGCGATGGCTGCCGCCTCGCGGTGGGCGGCGAACGCCCGATAGGAATGGACGACGACCGCGGCGAGCGGCACGAGGGCAAGCGCATAGGTGCGCAACCCCGGCGAGCGGAGCGTAAGCGATTCAGGCAACACGATTCCCCCAAACGAGGGTCTCCCCGCGCACCCCCATGGCTGCGCAACCCCCGCAGGAACACTACCAGGCGGTCGACGGGAATGGGAAGCACGAGTTGCAACGCGAGGCACAACGCCCCACGTCTGTGTCGCCGATCCGAGGCAACGGACTCAGCGCAGACGGGTAACGAGTTCGGCGAGTTGCGTCGGAAGTTCGCCATCAAAGCTCTCCGGCGATGGCGCGGACGCGAGCGGCGCGTGCGTCCAGCGAATTTCGCCAAAGCGCGTTCGGAGAGCGGTCGCGAGCGCCTCCAACGGCGGCGCGCGGTCGGCAGGCCATTCCGCCGACCAGAGCCCGCCGTCGAACACGCGGCACCGACCACCGGCCCGCGCTTCGAGCCACTTGCGCTCGTCGTGGGAGCGGAGTCGCGTCGCGGGGAGTTTCGCAAGGAAAACAAGCCACTTCGCCTGTTGTGTCCTCTGATCCGGCGTGTCGCCGGGCCGAGCCATGCCCGCCGCCCGATCCGGCGTGTCGCCGGGCGTGCGCGTCGGAAGGCTGGGGAGCGTCGAAGGCACGCGTCGCGTCGCGCTCTGGCCTTTGCGGGGGCTCCGCAGCGTGGCAGCCTCCACATCGTCAAGTGCGGCCGGTGGATGCGTCGGGTCGCGGCGCAGGTCGCGCGCGGGCCCGTGGCCACGATTTTCTCCGCCCGGCGACGCGCCGGATCGGAGAACACGATTTTCTCCGCCCGGCGACGCGCCGGATCGGAGAACACGATTGTCTCCGCCCGGCGACGCGCCGGATCGGAGAACACGATTTTCTCCGCCCGGCGACGCGCCGGATCGGAGAACGCGATTGTCTCCGCCCGGCGACGCGCCGGATCGGAGAACACGATTGTCTCCGCCCGGCGACGCGCCGGATCGGAGAACGCGTGCGTGACCGCCCCGCGGAAGCTTGAGCGTACCGCGATCCTGGGGCGTCGTCGGCACGTCCGCAGGGGGTGGGAACGTTGTCGGGAGGGCAACGTCTTCGTCGTGGGCGTCTTGATCGGTCGTGGTGGCCCGCGACTGCACCCCCGAGCGGTGTTCACCGGGGCGTGGCGAGCCTAAGAGTGGCGGCAGCCGCGTCGTGAGGTTCGTCGCCCCCACGCTCACCGGGGGCGGGGTCGGCGACGTGGTCGGGAGGAGCGCCGGCCAAACGACCGGTGGCGACGGTGAAATGTCTAGATTTGCGAGGGTTGCGTCGTTTGCCGCATGGACGCGAAAGAGCGCTTCTCGCGCTTCAACGGCATCCCGGAAGCGGCCCGACGGGGCGCGATCGAGAACCGTCGTGAGGAAGCGCTCAAGGTCGGCAGGGACCTCGGGAAAATCGGCAGGGACCACCACAGGAAAGAACGACGCCGCCGCCCGCAAGTGGGGCGGAAGCGACGGGTACTCACCGGCAGAAAGGGGGACGTTCGCGTGCTCGTCGAAGGCAGCGCGCCCCGTCAGTAGTTCGCGGAGGACGAGGCCGAAGGCGTACAAATCGGTACGAAAATCGGTCGGTGCGCCGATGCACCACTGCTCGGGGGCCATGTACGCGGGCGTCCCCACGAGCATTCCCTCGCGTGTGATGCGGCTATTGCTCGGCGTCCGCTGCTCGACGGTCGCGATCCCAAAGTCGAAGAGCTTCGGGATCGGACGGTCGCTACTCGCTGCAATCATGATGTTTCCGGGCTTGAGGTCCCGGTGAACGATCCCGGCACTATGGACCGCGGCGAGCCCGTCGAGGATGCGGAGCCCGAGGCGAACCGCCCGTCGCCAGGGCAGGGGGCCCGAGCGTCGGAGGACTTCGTCGAGGGGGAGCCCGTCGACGTACTCAAGGACGAGGCACGGGAAGCCGCGCCCCGTCGTTCCGATGTCGAGGATGGCGGTGACGTTCGGGTGGCGAATGCTCGCCGTCGCCTTCGCTTCCCGAAAAAAACGGGATAGGCGCGTCGCCGACCCGCCGTCGGCGAGGACCTTGATGGCGACGTCGTTCCCCAAGACCTGATGCTGCGCTCGATAGACCTCCCCCATGCCGCCCGCACCGACCCGTCGGTCGACAACATAGCGGTCAAGGACGACTTCGCCGGGGCTGAGAAGAGAAGAGCGCATCAGATTGGCGGGGAAAAGTTCACAAGTTGTGAGCACTTGCCCGGTATGCTTGTCGCCCGTGCGGTGGACGTGTGTCAAGTGATACCGGTTGGTCGGCTTTCATTCCTGGATGATGAATGTGAAAACCGTTATCGACAGCCTCCGCGAAATTGCCTAACGGCGGTGCCATGAAACGCCTCGTTCTTGCTTCCCTCTTCATCGTCCCGGTTCTGTGTGCGGTCGCGTGTGGCGACGACGACGTCGCGCCGCCGACTGTCACCGCCGACGGCGGTCAAGACGCCACCACCCAACCCGACGCGAGCGTCGACGCGCAGGCGGGCCCCTGCGCCGTCGCTGCCGATGCGACCTATGACGACACCGACTTCGCCGCGAACGCCGCCCCGGCGACGGCCCTCCTCGCTCGTTTCGAGGCGCTCCTCGATCCGATGAAGAAGGCCGAGCTCGACCTCGCGATCAAGCCGACCGCGCCGGAACTACAGGGCCTTTTCACGGTCGCCGCGCCGTCTCTTCAGGCGAACACGAGCCCCGCCTTTGTGGGCTACGTCACCACCCGCCTTGATGCCTTTGCCGCCGCCGCCGGCACGACCTGGGTTCCGGCGAACCCGCCGACCGGGAAAGGCGGCAAATATGGCGCCTACATCTTCGACGAAAAAGGGGGAGATCTCCGCCAGTTGGCCGAGAAGGGCATGTTCGGAGCGACCCACTACCGTACCGCCGCCCAGCTCGTTGCCAACGACGCAGGCACCGCCGCGGTGGTCGACCAGGTCATCACCCTCTTTGGGGCGAATCCCTCCTGGCCCCGGAACGACAAAACCGGCGACGGCGGCGTCGCAGCCCCCGACCGTTACTCGGCGATTTACGCAAAGCGCCGCGACAAGGGGGACGCGCCGACCGGGCTCTACGTCACGATGCGCCGCGACGCGATCGTGGCCCGTGCCCTCGCGGGCAAATCGGAGTGCGTAACCAACCGAAAAGACTCCCTGGAGCGCTTCATGGCCTCCTGGGAGAAGAGCCTCGCGGCGACGTCGATTTACTACCTGGCCGACGCCTCGAAGAAGTTTCAGACGGCCGCCTCCAGCGGCAGCGCCACCGACTTCGCCAACGCCCTCCACGGCTACAACGAAGCGGTCGCCTTCCTCCGTGGCTTCCGTGGGAACGACGCGCGCCACATCATCCCCGATGCGACCATCGACGAAATCCTCGGCGGGATCCTCGCGCCGCCGGAGGGGACGACGACCAGCTATCTCCTCATCACCGATACCGCGAGTCATGTCGCGAAGTTGGAGGCGGCGATTCCGAAGATCGCCGCTGCCTACGGCTTCACCGCCGAGCAGGTCACCGCCTTCAAGGTGAACTTCTGAGATGAAGCCCGCCCGCCCCCTCCGTGCCGCCGTCGCTGCCGGCCTTTTCGCCGCGGCCACCTTCGCCGCCTGCACCGATCCTCGCGATCGAGCCCCCACGAACGGCTCGGGGAGCTCGGGGGCGGTCCCCGCATCGCCGGTCGCACGCCAGGTGCTCTCCGCGCTTGCGACCTGCGCGACGGCACGCACCGCGAGCTTCGTCCCCGAAGCGGAGACCCTCGCGCGCGCCGTCGACGCGTGGGCGGCGCTTCCGAGCGACGCAGCGCTCCGCGCAAAAGCGAAAGAAGCGTGGCTTTCCGCGATCTTCCGCTGGCAAACCCTGGAGCCCTGGCAGTTCGGACCGGGCGCGATGAGCAGCCTCCCCGGCGGCCGTGAACTGCGCGATCCGATCTATTCCTGGCCGACGGGCGGCCGCTGCCTCATCGAACAGACGATCGTGAGCAAGGGGTACGCCGCCGCGGATTTCTCCAGCGGATTGGTGAGTACCCGAACCCTACTCGCCCTCGAATACCTGCTCTTCGAAGAGGGGGCGACGAACGGCTGCGCGCCGGAGGCGACGATCAACACGAGCGGCGCCTGGGCTGCCCTCGCCGCCGACGAACGGACCGCGCGGAAGGCCGCCTACGCAGCGGTCGTCGCCAAGGACGTCGTCGGCCGGGGGCGGGCCCTCGCCGACGCCTGGGCGCCAACGAGCGGAAACTTCGCAAACGAGTTTGCGAAAGCCGGGCAGGGGAGCAAGGCCTACGCGACCGAACAAATGGCCTTGAACGCGGCAGCCGACGCGCTTTTTTATGTCTATTTCGACGTCAAAGACATGAAGGTGGCGCGACCGGCTGGCATCGAAAAGTGCACGGCAGCGACGTGCCTCGAGACCGTCGAGAGCCTCTTCGCGAAGGTCGCTCGACGCCACATCGTCGCCAACCTGGAGGGGGCCCGCGACCTGCTGGTCGGTTGCAACGGCGGCGCCGATCCCTCCTTCGACGACCTGCTCGCAAGCCGGGGCCAGCAGGCGGTAACCGCCGATCTTGTTTCCGATTTGGACGCAGCGATCGCCGCAGCCAAGGCGCTCCCGAGCGACGACCTCGCCGTGGCGATCCTCTCCGAGCCGGCGAAAGTGCGCGTTCTCTACGACGCTCTCAAACGCCTCGGCGACCGCCTGCGCACCGAGTTCATCACAATCTTGGACCTCGAGCTGCCGAAGCGCATCGAGGGGGACAACGACTGAGTTCTCGGTATGAAAGCCCTTCTCAGCCGGACTCTAGCTTCCTTGAATGCGCGCGAAAGCGGAGCATCGATCGCGCTTTTTCGCGGAATGATCGCGCTCCTCGTCGCGGTCAGCGTCGCCCGGTTTGAGATTTACGGTTGGGCCGAATCCTTCTTCCTCCGGCCCCGCTTCTTCTTCTCCTACCCGGGGTTCGCCTGGGTGAAGCCGCCGGGGCCCATCGCCCTGCACGCGCTTTTTTTGGGCGTCTTCCTCCTCACGATCCCGTTCGCTCTTGGGTGGAAAACCCGTTTGTCGGCGATGGGGATGTTGCTTGGGTTCTTGGCAATTCATCTCTTTGATGTCACCAACTACCTGAATCACTACGTACTTCTTCTCCTGCTACTTGTGCACGCGGTCGTCCTTCCACTTGGCGTCCCCTACGGCCTCGATGGGCGCACGAAGGACGGTCGCTGGACGACCACGAGCCCCCGTTGGCCGCTTCGGGCGCTCCGCTTTCAGGTGGGGATCGTTTATTTTTTTGCCGGCATCGCCAAAGCGAACTCCGACTGGCTCTTCCACGGGCAGCCGCTCGCGATCTGGCTGGCGGCTCGTGAGGGGCTCCCGCTAGTCGGGCCTCTCTTCGCGCTCCCGGGCGCCGCCCTTGTCATGAGCTGGTGCGGCTTTCTCTTTGATACATCCATTCCGTTTCTGCTGAGCCATCCCCGACTCCGCCGCCCCGCGTACGTCGCTGTTCTCTTCTTCCACGCGCTTACGTCTTACCTGTTTCCGATCGGCCTCTTTCCGTGGATCATGGTCTGCGCCGCGACGGTCTTTTTCGCGCCCGACTGGCCGTTGCGCCTGCTGGGACGCCCGCCTGTTGCCGCCGGCGACGCCGTCGAAGGGCCAAGCGGCCGCAGGGGGGATCGTCTGGGGCGGGCCGCGCTGCTCGCGTTTTCCGTTCACGCGGTGCTGCAAATTCTTATTCCGTTACGGACGTTTGCGACGCCGGGCCCCGTCGCCTGGCACGAACAGGGGATGCGCTTCTCTTGGCGCGTGATGCTTCGGGAGAAGAACGCCGCCGTCACCTACCTCGTGGAAGACCAGCGTACCGGACGCGTCCGTGAGGTGCCGCCCCGCGAGTACCTAGATGATCGCCAAGAGCGCGAATTCGCTACACAACCGGACCTCCTCCTCCAGCTTGGGCGACGCATTGCTGCCGACGAAGCCTCTGCCGGCCGCTCGGTCCGCGTCCGCGTCGACGTTGTCGCTTCCTGGAACGGGCGTCGGATGCACCGCCTTGTTGATGACCGGATCCCCCTTGAACGCGTCGGTCACGACGTCCCTCTCTCCGCCTGGATCTTGCCGGCTCCCACCGAGCCGCCCCCCTCTTTCAAGTAGAAAATTCGATGCTTCGCCGCCTTTCTCGCCTTTCTTCGTCGGTTGCCCCCGTGGTTGCCACGCTCCTCGTTTCGCCCGCTGCTTTCGCCCAGGAGGCGCCTGCGTCGACGGCATCCGCGTCGGCAGCGGAGCCCGAAGAGGTTCGCGTCGTCGGCGCAAAGGAGGCGCAGACGGGTGGCTCTGTGCACACCGTCACAGATAAGCAATTGAAGCGCTTCGGCTACGACGATCCCCACCAAGTGTTTCTCGGCGTCCCCGGCGTTTATGTGCGCGGGGAAGATGGCATGGGGCTTCGGCCGAACATCGGCATGCGCGGAGCAAACTCGGATCGCTCGAAGAAGATTACGCTCATGGAAGATGGCGTACTCTTTGGACCAGCCCCCTACTCGGCGCCGGCAGCCTACTTCTTTCCGCTCATCGGCCGCATGCGTTCGGTGCGCGTCCTCAAAGGGCCTTCTTCGGTCATTTATGGCCCGCAAACCGTCGGCGGTGCCATTGATCTTCTGACGCGGGATGTCCCCCAAGGGAGGAGCGGTTTCGCCGAGCTCGCCTTTGGTCAATACGCGTTTCGCAAAGTCTCCGCAGGCGTCGGCTCCGGCGATGAGCGGGGCGGGTTCTGGTTCGATGGCGAGCACCTGGCGAACGACGGCTTCAAGTCGATCGATGGTGATCCCCAAGCAAACACAGGCTTTTCGCGCACCGAGGTGATGACGAAGGCGGAGCGCGTCGTCGACCCGGACGCGGCCATCCGCCAGACCTTCGCCGTGAAGCTCGGCTACTCGACGGAGCGGAGCAACGAGACCTACGTAGGCCTCACCGACGCCGATTTTCGGGCGAACGCCTACCGGCGTTATGCGGCATCGGCAATGGATCGTATGAGCTGGTACCGGACGCAGGTCCAGGTGTCCCACAAAGTCGAGTTCTCCAAGAATTTCGACCTCACCACGACCGCCTACCGCCACGACCTCGACCGCTCCTGGCGGAAGCTCAATCGCACCGATCAGGTCGGCGTCGCCGACGTCCTCAACGATCCGACATCTTCCCGAAATCGCCAGCTTTATGGCGTTCTCACCGGCGCCGTCGACTCCCAGGGGACCTCAGACACGCTCTACGTCGGCCCCAACGACCGGACGTTCGTGTCGCAAGGAATTCAGACGCACGTTCGCTGGAAGGTGAAACAGGGGAGTGCCCAGCATCAGTTCCTTTATGGCCTCCGTTTTCATCACGACTCTATCGATCGAAAGCACACCGAAGACGCCTTCGTGATGCGCGGCGGGAAGCTCGTCTCCACCGCGTCGCCGACGCTGACCACCGCCGACAACCGGGACGCCACCGATGCGGCGAGCGGCTTCGTGCAGGATACACTGACTGTCGGGCGCTTGGTGCTAACGCCTGGAATTCGCGTCGAAGCGATCCACGGTCGTCGAGAAGATCGCCTCACCGGCGTGACCTCCAGCGGGCGATCGGTGACGGCGATCCCAGGGATCGGCGGCTACCTCGCGGTTGTTCGCGAGAAAAAACAGGAATTCGGCGCAGTGCTTGGCGCTCATCGCGGCTTCAGTCCCGCGCCGCCGTCGACGACGGGCGTAACGGCGCCGGAGACGAGCTGGAACTTTGAGGGGGGCGCGCGCTACACGCGCCGTGCGTTCCACGCGGAAATCTTAGGGTTTTATAACGCCTACCAGAACCTCACGAGCCTCTGCGGCTTCTCAAGCGGCTGCACCGGCGGGACCGTCGATCGCCAGTTCGACGCCGGAAAGGCCCGCGTCTTTGGCGTGGAAGCCTTCGCCGACGGGGCCTGGAAGCTCGGCCGTGACTTGTCGGTGCCGGCGCGCGTCTCGTACACCTACACGCGGACCGAGTTCCTTGAGGACTTCTCGTCCGGAGATCCCCAGTTCGGTCGCGTCTTGGCCGGGTTTGAGATGCCGTACATTCCGCGTCATCAGATTTCCGGGAACGTCGGTCTGGAGCACCGGCGGTTTGCGCTGAATGTTGCCGGCACGTACGTCGACAAGACCCGTGAAATTGCTGGAGATGGCCCGCTCGAGCCGTCGCTCACGACGGACGCCTACTTCCTTCTGGATGCGAGCGCAAAGCTCGTACTCAGTGAGCATTGGGAGCTCTCCCTCAATGCTCGTAACCTCCTCAATGAAACCTACATCGCGTCACGCCGCCCCTTTGGCGCGCGCCCCGGTGCACCGCGGTGGATGCAGGCAGGCGTTCGCGCCACTTTCTGAGGAAGCGGGGACCGACGCGCCGCCGTCCGGTGTAAGGTCGGCGGCGATGACGGACGGTAAGAACGCAAAAAGTACGCGGGATGTTGCCCCCAAAGAGCCCTCGTTGCCGCGCGCCCGCGGCTCGAAGCGGAAGCTTGAAGGGGATCTCGACGCCATCGATGACGCGATCGCGCCCTGGGCCGTCGGTGCCCGTCCGGAGCCGACGGCGGCCCGGGAAATGGTCCGTGTTTCCGCGAATTTCGTCGCGCAACCGACCGACCCAGCCACCCTTCCCGAAGTCCCCGACACCGTCGACAGCCTCCTCGACCTCGCGAGCCCCATCGCCCGGCGAGCCCTCGCGCTCGGCGTCCAGGCGCGCGACTCGCGCCTCCACGTGTTCGTTTCCGTCGATCCCGAGATCGCCATCGACGAGGACGTCCTCCATTTCGTCGAGCGCCGCCTCGCGGAAGGCACGCGGCCGAGCCCGCCGGACATTGTCTATGTCCACGATTTTCTTCGTCCGGAAGCGCCGGTTCCGCTCGCGATCCCGATCGGCACCGCCCGCCCGGTCGCGGCGATCGTCGAGCGTCTCGTCCAGCGGCTCCGGTTGGAGATGCCGTCGGTCCGTGAGGCGCCCGAGGTGCTCCGTGCCGAGGAGCAGATCGGCACGCGCCTTGAGCAGAAGAATCGCGAGGTCGTGACCGGCCTCGAGAGTCGCGCGAAGAACCTCGGATTCGGCGTAAAGTCCCTCCAGGGCGGCATTCAAACCTACCCGATTTTGCATGGAAAACCGCTCTCCGTGGAGCAGTTTGAGGCCCTCGACGCCGCCACCAAACAGGCGCTCGGCGCCGCCGAAGAGCGGTTGACCGCGGAGGTCGCGAAGGCGGTCGATCGCGTCCGCACGGCGACGGCAAAATACGAGGCCCGCCGAGACGAAGCACTCGCCAAGGCAGCGCGATCGCTGGTGGAAAAGGCGGTCGATGGTGCGGTGGCCGAGATCGCCGGCCTCTTTTCCGACGGGACGCCCGCAAGCACCGATGCCGCGCGGCGTTCTCCGCCCCTTGCGCTGCTCGCCTGGTTTGGGGCGGCCCGCGAGGCGCTCGTCGCCGACTGGGCCGATCTCGTGCTCCCCGAGAAGAACGACGACGACGAAGAGCTCGATCCCGAGCACGCCACGCGCCTCGGGCGCTTCCGGGTGAACGTCTTCGTCGCCCGCGATCCCGACGATTTTGCGCCGCCGGTTGTCTACGAGACGAATCCGAGCTGGCCGAATTTGTTTGGGTACTTGGAGCGTCGGGCGAAATTTGGTGCACTCCTCACCGATTTCACCCGGGTCCGTGCGGGCGCTCTTCACCGGGCCTCCGGCGGTGTCCTCGTGCTCCGCGCGGCCGACCTCTTGACCGATCCGATCCTCTGGGAACGGACGAAGCGAGCCCTCCGCGAGCGGAAAATGGCGCCGGAGGATCCGCTCGGCCCCCTCGGCCTGTACACGACGACGCTGCGGCCGGTTCCGGTCCCCCTCGACGTCAAGGTCGTCCTCGTCGGAACGCCAGAAATGTATGCCGATTTGCTCGACGCCGACGCCGACTTCGCCTCCCTCTTCCGGGTGAAAGTCGAGGTCGATCCGGCGGTGCCGCGGACGCCGGAGTCGATCCGACTCCTCGACGGCTACCTGATGGGGCGCCTCTCCCGCGACGAAGAACTTCACGAACTTGCTGGAAAAACTCCCGTTTTCGACGCTGGCGCCCGCGCGAAGCTCCTCGACCTCGCCGCGCGCCTCGCCGGCGAACGGGACCGCCTTTCGCTGATGCTCGCCCCCCTCCAGGAGACCGGCGCCTTCGCACGGACCGAGGTCCTCGCACGCGGCACTTCGGAAACCATTACCGCCGACGACGTCCGTCGGGCCTGGCGGGAGCGCCGCGACCGGACCGGCCTCGCTGAGCGCCATTTCCGGACGCTCCTCCTCGATGGCACCGTCGTCGTCGACACCGATGGCCTCCGCGTCGGCTGTGTGAACGGGCTCTCGGTGCTCTCGACGGGCGACGTCGATTTTGGGCAGCCGGTCCGGATCACGGCGGTCATCGCGCTTGGCCGCGAGGGGCTCATCGACGTCGAGCGGGAAGCCCAGCTCGGCGGCGCGATCCATACGAAAGGTATCGCGATTTTGCGTGGTTACCTTGGTCGCCTCTTCGGCCAAGAGCGCCCGCTTTCGCTCCGTGCCCAAATCGCCTTCGAGCAGAGCTACGGCGAGATCGATGGCGATAGCGCCGCCTGCGCGGAACTCTTCGCGCTGCTCTCGGCGCTCGCCGACGTCGGCATCGACCAGGGGATCGCCATCACCGGCAGCCTGAACCAGCTCGGCGCCGTCCAGGCCGTCGGCGGCGTTTGTGCAAAGATTGAGGGCTTTTACGACCTTTGCCAGGCGCGCGGACTGACCAGCCACCAGGGGGTCATGCTCCCGCGATCCAACGTCTCCCACCTCGTCCTCCGCGAGGACGTCGCCGAGGCGGTCGCCGCCGGGAAATTCCACCTCTACGCGATCGACAACGTCGCCCAGGGGGTCGCCGTGCTGACCGGACTCCCCGCCGGCGAACGCGACGGGAACGGGCGTTTTCCTGCGTCGAGCGTCTTCGGGCGCGTGGAGCGTCGCATCATCGAGATCGCCGAGCGCCTTCGCGAGGCCGAGGCCCCTGCGCGGCTTCCGGCCCCCCCCGACTCAACGGCCGAACTGCCGCCTCAAGACATGGACCGGCGCGGCGACGGCAGCGAACCACGAGGGTGGGCGCCTCCGACGGTCGGGCGCGGGCGATGAAACGACCGAATTCGTTTTTGCTTTCAGCGCTTTGTGCCGTGCTCCTGACCGGATGCCTCGCGCGGCCGACCGTGGAGCGCGTCGTCGATGGGCGCCTGGTGCGCGGCGAACCGACCGACCCCACGCAGACGGCAGCGCTCCTCCAGCACCCGCCGCCGGCGCCGCCGCCCGTCGATCCTGGGGCGGGCCTCCCAGAACCGCAAGCCGATCAGGCGCGACTGGCCCTTGCCGCGCGCACCGATGCCGACGGTCGCGACAAAGTCGCGGCGGCGCGAGCTGCTTCCGATCCCGCCGTCCTCCCCGCGCTTTGGGGGGCGGCGCTCGCGCTCGTGCCGACGGCAAAAGGGGAAGCATTTCAGGCGGTTGAGGCTCGGCTCGCCGCCGGAGATACCCTCGGTGCCGCCCGCCTCTCGGGGGCCATCGCCGACGCGCTCCTCGCCCAACGGAACCTGAGCGTCGGGCCGCTCCCGGAGCCGGTGGCGACGCTCGCCCTTGACGACGCGTTTACGTTTGCCCGCGACCGGGTTTCGAGCCGGCGAAGGAAGGTGGCGCTCGCACCGGAAGCGGTCGCCGTGCGCGGCTACCTGCTCGGCGACGAGGCCTTCGCGCGGGCCCTCCTTGAAGAGCGCGCGGCGGCCGGCTCGACGGCGGCTGCGGGGCTCCTCGCGGCGCTTCGTGGCGCCGGGACTCCAGAAACCATGAAGGAATTCCGTGCGATCCCCGGGGCGCTCGCCTTCCGCGCCATCGTTGCTCGCCGCCGCCGCGCTGCGGAACCGCCGCGCGACGAAGCGGTCGCCGACGCCCAACGCCTCGGTGGGCTGGCGGCGGCGATCGCCGTCGCGCGCGTACGCCCATCGGCGTCCTAAATTCGCCAGGGCGGCGGCGCGGTTCGCGTATCGTGGCGACCCATGCGCGCCGACGAATACCTCGCCCTTGATGCCCTCGGACTCGCCGAACGCCTCCGCAAGAAGGAGGTTTCATCGGCGGAAGTGCTCGCCGCTGCCGAAGCGCGCTGCGACGCGGTCAATCCGAAGATCAATGCAGTCATTCACCGTTTCGCGGCGACTGCCATCGGCGAGCTGCCTGCCGAGCCATCGGCCACGCCGTTTTGGGGAGTGCCGTTTTTGGTGAAGGACCTCGACGGAACCCTCGCAAATGCGCCATTTTGTGGAGGCTCTCGGGCCCTTCGCGACTACCAGGCTCCGACCGATTCTGACCTGTTTCGCCGTTACAAGGAGATCGGACTCGCGATCTTTGGGAAGACGAACACGCCGGAATTCGGGATTGTCGCATTTACAGAACCGGAACTGTTTGGCGCGACGAAAAACCCTTGGAATCTCGACCATACGCCCGGCGGTTCGAGTGGTGGCTCGGCGGCGGCGGTCGCGGCGGGGATCGTGCCGGTGGCCCACGCGGGGGATGGCGGCGGATCGATTCGTATTCCGGCGTCGGCCTGCGGGCTCTTTGGGCTGAAGCCGACGCGGGGGCGCATGCCGCTCGGGCCCGTCGGCGAGGGGTGGAACGGCCTCGTCGTGCCCCACGTCGTTTCTCGAACGGTCCGCGACAGCGCCGCCTTTCTCGACGCGACCTGGGCCGACCCAAAGCGGGGCGACGTCGGTGCGCCCTACGGTCCGCCTCCGGCCCCGTACCCCGGAAATTTCCTCGCGGAGGTGACGAAGATCCCTCGCAGGCTCCGAATCGGATTCACGTCGCAGTCGATCTTCGGCAAGGATACCCATGCAGACTGCACCCATGCCCTGGGCGAGGCGATGCGTGCCTGCGAGGCGCTCGGCCACGACGTCTTCGAGACGACGCTCCCGCTCCCCGCCCACGGCCTCCACGGCCGTGACGCCCTCCGCCGGGCCTACCTGGTCATCGTCGCGGCTGGCGTTTCCGCGGCGGTCCGCGAGACGACGCGCCTCACCGGGCGGAAGGTCGACGCGGCGAATTTCGAGCCGGCGACCTGGTTCCTCCATCAGCTCGGCGAGGCTCTCTCGGCGGTCGATCTCGAGGAGGCGCGCGGCACGATGTTCGCGGCGACGCGGGCAGTTTCCGCCGCGTTTTCAACGCTTTCTGCGCCGACCGACGGCACCTTTGATCTGCTCGCAACGCCGACGCTCGCCCACCCACCGGCCCGTATCGGCGAACTCGCGCTGAAACCGGCGGAGCGCGCCGGGCTCGCGCTTCTGCGCCGCGCCCCGGTCCGTGCCCTCCTCGAGCGGGCCCTCGATGACCTCTCCAAGGCCTCCTTTGAGAAGACGCCGAACACGATGCTCTTCAACATGACCGGGCAGCCGGCCATGAGCCTTCCGCTCCACGTCGATCGCCACAATTTACCGATTGGCGTTCAGTTCATTGCCCCTTTCGGCGACGAAGCAACGCTCCTCTCGCTCGCCGGACAACTTGAAGCGGCCGCCCCGTGGGTCGGACGGTATCCGAAGCTTTGAGCCGTCGTTGGTTTCCCATTTTTCTTGCGGGCTTGGCCGGTTGCAAAACGCTCGGAGCGGGGGCGACGGAGAGCTATTCGCTCCTGTACAGCTGCCCGCCGGAGCACGTCCAAACCATCGAGCGGAGCGATTTGGACGCAGCCGCATCCGTGCTCGCCGTTTCCTCACCGCCTACGGCGGTTCCGGGCGGACGAGCAGCTGCTGTGATCGCCCAGTGGCACATCGCCACCGAAACGACCCCAAAGGAGCCGCCGAAAGAGGTTGCGGAAGACCCGGCACGACGGAAGGTCTGGGAGGCCCACCGCGCCGAAGTGCTCGCGGAACTCGACCAAAAAACAGCGTTTGAAGTTCGTGGTTGTGGGCACAGTGAATTGCTTTTATGTGCCCATACGAAAAATCCAAAGAATGGCGCTACCTATACGAATGAGGTTGCCTGCGTCGGGAATCCCTTCCGGCAGGACGCCCGCCCGATGCCCGGCAGGTAACAACGCCGACCCGCTGCCGAGGACGGCGCGCCCTGCTCCTGGTGGCGGCGCACGCCCACACTTCGCTGCTGGACGTGCGCTTCCGCAGTGCCACCCATTTCGGCCGAGTTTCAGTGGGTGCGGAGGGGCCTACCGCTCGCAGGGACTGTACGGATCTGCTTGCGCGGGGTCGCCGCTTTCGTTACTGAACGCGCGTTCCGTAACCGCGACCGTCCCCTGGAGAGAGCCATGAGCCTTACGTTCTATTTCGCGCCGATGTCGACCGCCTCCGTGACCGCCCTCGTCCTCGAAGAACTCGAAGTCCCCTGCGAGCGCGTGAAGATCGACCTTCGCGCTGGCGGCACGAAGACCCCTGAATTCCTCAAGATCAATCCGAATGCCAAGGTCCCCGTGATCGACCACGATGGCGGCATCGTCTGGGAATCGACCGCGATCACGATGTACCTCGGCGAAACCTTCGGCGTCGAGAAGGGGCTCTACCCGGCCCCCGGCCCGAAGCGTGGCGAGGCGATGCGCTGGATCGCCTGGGGCGGCGTGACGCTCGTCGACGCGATCTACCAGTGGAGCCGCAACACGAGCGCGTGGACGCCAGCCGATCAGCACAATGCGAAGGCGGGCGAGGTCGGTCGTCGGGAAATCGACAACTGTCTCCGCATCTTGAACGACGCTCTCGATGGCCACGACTACCTGCTCGGCACCTACACGCTGGCCGATACCCACCTGCTTTCTCTCATCGACTGGCTCGGGCACATGCAGGTTGACGTCGCTGCGTTCCCCCACATCGTCGCCTGGGTAACCCGGTGCAAGGCCCGCCCCGCCTACGCGCGCTCGATGGCTTCCGAGGGATGAACTGATTTGTTATTACGATTCGGCTGCTTGCCTCGCGGCGATTTGGTTCGCAGCGAGGCGCCCGGCGGCCGATTCACGGGGGCCGGTGGCGGGGCGTTCCCCCCACGCCTTCGCGAGACCAAACGTCGGCATGTTGACGTAGACGCTTTCGTGGGAGCCGGCGGCGACCCGGTAGGTTTCGTGCCAAATGCCGACGTCGCCGTTCGTCCCAATGTGCCGATTGAAGGCGCGCCACGCGGGGAGATGCTCCGCGTTTCGCATTTTTGCGTAGGCGAGCAGATCCTCCATCGATTTCCAGTAGCTGACCATGATCGTCGTCCGGCCGAACCACGACTCCGAGCCGAGGTAGCCGAGCTCGGCATGGGTCGCGAGTTCGCGGAGCATCTTCCCCATCGCGTTGGCCGTCCGGAGCCATTGCCAGAATTTCCACCAACGATTGATGCGCATGCCGATCAGGAAGACGACGACGTCTCCGTCGGCGGCACTCGTAACTCTCGGCTGTCTTGCGGTCATGGCGGTCCTCGGCGTCGACGGAAGTGAACAGTGTTAACGGCGTGGGCAAAAAAAAGGCTAGGGGCGGAGCCCTTCGAGGAGGCGGTCGACGGAGCGCTCGTAAAAGGCGGCAAAGGCGTGACCGTCACCAACGGGGCTGAGGTGACCGGAAAGGCGCAGTGCAACGAGTCCATGGACGTGGGCCCAAATGAGAACCGCAGTCTCTTCGGGATCGTTTTTCGCGAGAACTTCCGCGTCGATGCACTCTCGCACCCGATCGACGAGCAGTCGGAACGTCGTGTCCTGGGGGAGTCCGCTGAGGCCGGCCGGCGTCGGTCCCGAGCGGGGCTTCGGCGGTCGCGCATCTTCGGGGACGCCCATAAAAATGAACCGGTAATCAAGAGGGTTTTCGAGCGCAAACCGCAGATACTCGGACCCGGTCGCCCGAAGGCGGGCGTGGGGCGTCGGCGCGCTCAGCGCACGCACCAAGTAGCTGCCGAAGACGGCGAACCCCTGGGTGCAGGCGGCGGCCAGGAGCGCCTCTTTGCCATCGAAATGGCGATAGACGGCCGGCGCCGAAATGCCGACCCGGCGGGCGATTTCACGCAGCGAAAAATGGGCTGGCCCCGCTTCCAGAAACAGGTCTCGCGCCGCCGCAACAAGGAGCGCCTTCGTCGAGCCATCCCCGGCGTCTCGGCCGCCCACGGCTGTAGGCGAGGATACGCGGGGCGAAGGGGCCGACATATGAACGGTGTTAACTGTTGTGCCGACCGTCGTCAAGTACGTCGGCCCGACGATCTCCCGCTTGTCGGTGCATCGAACGGTGGCTAGGGGGCCCAGGATGAATGCTTGGCGGTGGAGCGCGGAACGGGTCGCGTTTGTTGTGTTTGTGCTCGGTGCAGCAGGGTGCCGTAGCCCGCGAGCCTCGGGGGTGCAGGCCCGTGCGAGCGCGCCCGACGTTCGCGCGCCAACCGAGGTTCCCGTCCCCGCGCCTGACGCCCCGCGGCGCGAAGAGCCGCCGCCTCCTGTGTCGACGCGCGAACCTCGTACCCGCGTGACACCTGCGGTGGCCGTCGACGGCGTTCTCGAGCTCCCCGGCGACATCGGCCGTGGGCTCGATGAGCCTCCGCCCGATGCCGAGAGGGATGCGCTGTTTGCGAAGCTCTTTCCCGTTTACCAAAAAGATCTTGCTGGCAGGAGCTGCGACAAGTCCTCCACGATGGCGGAGGCGCGCGATCTTGGCGAGTTTGCTCCGGAGATCACCGGGCGCGCAGAAGGCTCATTCACTGCAAAGAACGCTGCGGAGATTCTCTATTGGATCAATCTCAACGAATGCAATTCGTCCCACGCGGAGGATTTTGGGTCAAGCCTCTTTGTGATTACGAGCAAGGCTGGTGACGTCGTCCTTCGTGTTCCTGATGACGGTCGGCAAGACGTTGCAAAGATTGTGGATCTCGATGGCGACGGGCGTGAAGAGTTGCTGCTCGATGGCTCTTTCTTCGGGATGGGCATCAGCACCTCCTCGCTCCGCCTGGTGGAGTTTCGACCGGGGAGTTCGTCGCAAAAGACCGTCAAGGGCTCGCTGCGTGTGATCCGAGACTTTGGAGTTACCTACGAGAACGACTGCAGCGGATCGGGACCGACCGGAGTCCGTGAAACGAGAGTTTTTGCGCGCGTCCGCGCGGGGAAAGAGCCGCAGTTCTTCACCAAGGATTCGCACACGGTGTGCCCGCCTCCGTAATCGCGCTTCCACAAAAATGAAAAAGGTCAGGAACTTCCTGACCTCGCTTGCGGGGGGTGGCGTCCTCCCAGCCTTCATGGTGGTTGGGGGCGCGAGCCCCCTTTTTCGGTTCGAGGCGGTGCTTCATCGCGCCCCCCTTGCAGTGCACGATCGCCGTAAGCGCCTCGTGGGCGCGGGCTTCGTGAGGCCGTCGCTTTTTCGTTTTCATACGTTTCTTGGGTGGGATGCCGGCGCCGATCGCGCCAGCGCGGCCACTGTGACCACGTTCCGGCGGTGGTGCACGCGGAATGTGCGGAAAATCGCCGCGCGGCGATCTTTGACCCCGTCGCTCGACGCCGATATAAGCGCTCGGAATGCCTCGCACATCCCCCGATTTTCGCTTTCCGGTTGCCGACGCGGTGCGTGATTCGCTCCCCCTCGAGGTGCGTCTCGATGCGCCGCTCGCCGTCTTCGGTCCGACGGAGCGCTTTCGGCGGCTCGCGCGTTCACAAGGGTGGAAAACGCCTCGCGATTTGGTCGTCGCGGGGCCCGCGCGCGTGTTGGCGGCGGTCCGGGAACGACGCGGAAGGTCCGGGGACCTCGGCGCGATTCGCGGGCGCCTCCAAGCCTGGCTCGGGCGCCGTTGGGAAGACGTCCGCGTCGAACTCGGCCTCGAAGCGCCGCCGGCACCACGTTCCCCCGTTTCGCCGCTGCTCCTTGCGCCTTTGGACGACCTCGACCTTGCGGCAGGAGTCCTTCGGGTTGCCGCGCGGCTCGGCTGGAAGACGGTCGGCGACCTCGTTGCCGTCCCACCGGAGCGTTTCGAAGCGTTCCGCGGCGTCGGTCCGGTCAGCGCCGTGCAGGTGGAGGCGAAGCTCGCCGCCCACCTCGGCATGCCCTGGGAAGCGGCCTGGCGAAGCAGCCGGACGCCGACGACCCCGGCCTAACGTCTCTTACTTCCCCCAGAGTTCGATGTGGGCGCGCCCGCCGCCGGGGAGGTTGCCGTACTTGAAGTCGACGTGGCGAATCACGCGGTCGCCGCCGGGGAGGTCGATGACGCGAGACCGCGTGTTGCGGTCGAAGACGAGGCGCGTCGGCACCCGGAACACGTCGCCATCGCCAAACGTGATTTCGACATCGAAGATCTCGGCGGCGCTCTCTTCAACGACGATGGCGACGCGCTTGAAGCGACCGTCCGCGCGGCCGACGCCGATGCGGTCGCGGTCGACTTTGCCGTCGACGACACGTTCGCCGAGCTTCTCGAAGCCGGCGATTTCCGCACGGGCTTCGAGGGCTTGTTCGCGACGCTCCTCGCGGGCCTCATGGGCTCCGCGGGCGTGTCCGCGACCGCCGCAGGCGGCCAAAAGAAGAGGGGGAAAAGCGCGTAGGTCTTGGAAGCGTGCATCCCCGAGAAATACCGCCCGCCGATCGGAGTGGCCAGCGCTATTCGGCGTTCCAGCGCCCCATCGCCCACTGGTGGAGGCGCTCGATTTCGTCGGCGGAGGCGACACGGTCAAGGACGACGACCGCGCCGAGCTGGCCAAAGAGGGGATCGTAGCCGCCGGCGCCGACGCCGACGGTTCGCCACCCGGAGTCGTTCGGGTAGGGCCACTTCGCCTTGCCGAGCGATTTCCCGGCGGCGAAGGCCTCCACGGTCCCGGTCGTGGGGTCTTGGGTGATCGCGTAAACGCCAATTTTTCCAGCGTTTTCTGAGAATCCGCCTCCAAACGGCGACAGGACCCACTCGCCCGTCGGCTTTCGCACGGTGACGGCGAGGGCCCCGTCCGTGAGCCCGAACGCCACATCTTGGGCGCCGTCTTCGCTGTCCCCAAGGACGGTCGCGCGCGGATTCTTTTCGGAATGGGGGAGCACCTGATGGTCGACGTCTGACGGAACGAATGGCGACCGCCCGACCCACGCAATCGTGCGCCCCGCCGGCTGGAGGGCACGCGCCGGGAGGTCGAGGGACGTGCTGAGGCCGTCGAAGGTGAGGGCGGCGCCGCCGCCAAGATTGCTGAAGTCGAGGGCGGTCGCGCCGCTCGACGGGAGCTCGGCCGGGAGCCCGTCGGCTTTGAGGGGCGCCTTCCCGCCGGTTGCGCGGAGGGTGAGCGTCCCAGTCCCTCTTTCTTTCCAGGTACTTACGCGCGGCCCGTGGACGACGTCCATCCGCCAGGTCTGCGTGTCGAAGTAGTTCCCGAGCGTGTAATTGCCGCCGGCCATCACAAAGCCGTTCGGCCCGACGGCGATTCCATCGGCATGCGACTCGTTCCACGGGAGCGCCCCCTCGGCCTCCGAGGTCCACCTCTCGCCGTCGGTCGTAAACCACGATTCTCGCAGATTAAACGAGCCATCGTTTGTGTAGCCGGCGATCAGCCACATCTTCCCGTCGAAGACTTTCACCGTTGCGTAGCGGCGCCCGATCCAGGGGGGCGTCGCGTGCTTTTTCCAGGTAATTCCGCTGCCATTGTCGACGCCGTCGGTGCTCCAGACCTCCTGGAAGAACTTCTCATAGCCGTCAACCGTGTAGCGACCACCGCCGACGAGCCAGAGGCGCCCGTTGAACTCGACGAGTTCGCTGATGATTCCGCGCGGCGTCGGCCGTTTCGTCTGGCTTTCGTTGAAGTCGTTGTCTTGGACGCGGGTCCAGGAGATCCCGTCGGCCGATGACCACAAATCGTTGTAAAAGCGAATGTCTGCGGGGTTTTCTTCGACCAAGCCGTTCTGGCCGCCAAAGACCCATAGCTTGTTCTTGAAGGTGCCGGCGACGTGGAGGATGCGCGGCTGGTTGATCGGGGCGACCATCCAGGGGAGCGGCGACGGGCTTTTTGTCCAGTTAATTCCGTCGCTTGTCGACCACGCGTCGTCGTGGTAGCGCGTGCCTTGCGCCCAGACGTCCGGATCGCCCGGGGTGTCGTTCGGCACGTACGCGCCGTTGGTGTAGTCACCGCCGATCATCCAGAGGCGGTCGTTGAGGAGCGTACAGCCGAAATAATGGCGCGGCGAAAACCGCGTCGGAGCGGTGTCGGGGAGCGGCTGGTGGGCCATTTCCAGGTCCCACCGCGCGCCGTCCGCGGAACTCCAGATTTCATTCGTGCTGATGCTCGGCCACCCGGGGAACAGGGCGTCGAGGTCGGAGCCATTCCAGCCGCCGATCATCCAGTATTTGTTTGTGTTTTTCAGGTAGGCGACGCAGCTGCCATCGCGACGTATCCAGGGGACCGCCTTGCCCGACGCGTCGCGCCCGGCCGGAATCGCGTCGATGAGCCGGGTCCAGAGATGGAACTCGTTCTTCGCGCCCGGCGTGACGTTGTCGCGGGCGTCGAAGGTGTGGCTATTTGCGAGCTGTGTTGGTGCCCAAGCTTTGATTTTTCCGAGAGAAATCGTTTCCGTCGCCGTCACGACCTCCAAGGAATGGAGACCAACGCCGACGACGCCGACCTTCGTCCGCACCGCCGTTCCGCTCACCACGAACGGGAGTGGGTTGCCGTCGAGGAGCACCTTCGTCGCCGCGGCGACGCCGGGCCCGCGAATCACGACGGTGGAGTCGCCGGTCGGGTCGACGACGGTCGGGAAGGCGGTCGGGACCGTCGGCTCGGTGTTCGCATCGGCGTCAGCGTCGGAGCTGCCGTCGATGGGGGCGGTGGCGTCGGCCGGCGTCGCGCCGGGTTTGGAGCCGCACGCCACTGCAAGGAGCGGAAAGAGACCGAGCGCCGCGACAAGGGGAAGAAGGGTACGCATAGGGGAAGGGGCCTCGGTCCCGGGACGTTGGCGAACCCCCCTTTTGTGGCATGACCGGTCGAAAAGGATCACCGGAGTGCGCACATTACCGAAGTTTCGGAAATGGCACCGCCTTCGCCGGTGGCCTCACGGCGCGTCCGTCCGCGGAGCGGGAGACGGCGCGGAGTTCTCCGCAAACGCCATTCCTGAAATTTCTTAACGAGTTCCTCGCCGTCCGGCGACGCGCCGGATCGGAGCGCCGGATCGGAGAACCCCGTGGCCCTTGCCACCGCCGATCGTTCGCCGCCATTCCCGCGCCGGAAGGGCCCCCTCTTGAAGTAGGACCGCCCCGTGAACGCGCCGGCTCCGCCTCGCCCGAATTCTGCCCCCCATTTCCCGGCGCTTGACGGGCTCCGCGGGGCGGCGGTCCTCGGCGTCGTCGCCTTCCACCTCGACGGCTGGCTCACCGGCGGTTACCTCGGCGTCGACCTCTTCTTCGTCCTCTCCGGCTATCTGATCACCGGCCTCCTCGTCGCCGAACAGTCGCGGAAGGGGCGCATCGATCTTGGCGAGTTCTGGGCGCGGCGCGCGCGGCGCTTGCTCCCAGCGATGCTCGCCCTCTTTCCGGCGATCGGCCTCTATGCGCGCTATTTCGTAAGCACCCTTGGCGGTGCCGGCGGGGCGAGCGGGCTCGTCGCCATCGCGAGCGATCGCGCACGGATCCGCGGCGATGCCTTCGCGACCCTCGGCTACTACACCAACTGGCGCGCCATCTTCACGCGCACCAGCTACTGGGACCTGTTCGCCGCGCCATCCCCCCTCGAGCACACCTGGTCGCTCGCCATTGAGGAGCAGTTCTACGTCGTCTGGCCGTTGGTGTTCCTCGCGATCGTGCGCGTTGTAAAGTTTCAATATCGCTGGTTTGTTTGCCTCGTTGGCGCGCTCGCTTCTTCGCTCGCGATGGCGCGCCTTTACGACGCCGAACAGACCGCCCGCGTCTATTTCGGGACCGATACCCGCATCGGCGCGATCCTCCTCGGCACCGCGCTCGCCTTCCTGAAGTCGCAGGTTGCGAAGGAAGGGGCGAGCGGCTTCTTGAAGCTCCGACGGACGCTCTTTCCGATCGTCGCGCTCGGCGTTACCGCGCTGCTTTGGGCGAAACTCCCGGGGCAAGATCGTCGTTTGTACCGGGGCGGCTTTCTCCTCGCAGAACTTAGCGCCGTCGCCCTCATCGATGCCGCGACGCTCCCCGGCACGACAGCGATCACTGCGCTCTTTTCGCTGCCGCCGCTCCGCTGGTTTGGGCGATTGAGCTACGGGATCTACCTCTGGCATTGGCCGATCTTCTGCGTGCTCACCGCCGCGCGGACCCACCTCAGCTTCTACCCGCTGAGCGCGCTCCGCGTTGCCGTGACGCTCCTCTTCGCGACCGCGTCGTTTCACCTGTTGGAAGAGCCGATCCGTCGGGAAAAATGGGCGTTTCTGCGTGGCTCGTCCAGCATCGCCGCCATCGTCGCGAGCTACGCCGTCGCCCTTGTCGTCGTCTTGGTGCCGACACAGCCGACCCAGGAGCCGCTTCGGCTCGTCTCCTACGCGGCGCGCCGGGCTGCCGAGCTCGCGCCGACCGGGAAGTCGGTCGCCATCGACGTGCTCCCGCGCGCCGACCGCCTGCCGCCAAAAACGGCGCGAATTCTTACGCTTGGCGACTCGGTCTCCCAGCGCCTCGGCTACGCGATGCGCCTCGCCCAGGACGATTTCGCGGGGCTGCCGGTCTTCGTCGCCGACCGCGGCGTCGGCAACTGTTCCATCATGGAAAATCGGAACCTCACCGTCGGCGCCGACGGGCACGTGCCGCCCCTCGGCCACCCGGATCCGAGCCACGGCTGTGCCGCCAACTGGGTGCGGGATGCCACGCTCTTAAAGCCCGATATCACAGTGTTTATCATCGGTGGCGCCTTCTTCACCGAGATGACGTTCCACGCGCCGGGCGCGCCGTCTCCCGACGCGGCTGGCGAGAAGGTCACCACTTGCGACCCGCGCTGGCAGGAGGCCTACCGGCTCCGCCTCGACCAGCTCGCCGACGAAATGGGCGCCTCCGCCGGCGAACTCGTCGTCGCGCGCGCGCCGTATCCCGCTGGAAAATGGCGCTGGGGGGACATTCCCCAGCGCGTCGACTGCTTCAACGGCATCCTCGACCGCTTCGCCGCCGCCCGCCACCTGCGCACCATCGACCTCGCCGGCCACCTCTGCCCGGTGCAAGCGGCTGGATACGCAGGTGTCGCGGCACTGGTCGGCGAAGAGCCGTGCCGGCTCCGGGAAGGGGAGGACGACATCCGCCCCGATGGCCTCCACCCGGACGGCCCCGGCGCCCGCCCGCTCGCCCGCTGGATGCTGAAGCAGGTCGTCGACGCGGAGCGCCAGTCTCCGCCCGGCGAGCCGGATCGGAGAACGCGCCCCTAAAGCGGCACAAACCGGGGTATGCCCCACCGGCGGAAATCGCTTCCCGCCGGCTGCGGAAGCTTCCCGCGCGTTGAAAGTGCCTTCCCGCGGGCCGCGGAAGCTTCACGCGCGTTGAAAGTGCCTTCCCGCGCGGTGAAAGTGCCTTCACGCGCGGTGCGGAAGCTTCACGCGGCGGAAATAGGGGCAATTCGGGCCGCAGAATGGCCTTCGCGGCGCGCGGGAGACGTATTTCTTCAAAAAGGAAGCCTTCGCGGCGCCGCGGGAAGGCATTTTCCCGGCAAACGAAGCCAAAACGGCGCGCGGGAAGCGGAAAACGGCCGTTTTGCCGCGAATTCCACAATCGCGCCGACCCTCGCCAAATGGCGGATGGTCGCCTTTCGCCGTTCGCGTACCTTCGCCGCCGATGCACCCCGCCACTCGCCGCTGGTCCCTCCGTTTCTCCGCCCTCGCGATTCTTTCGGTCGCCGCCTGTTCGGCCCCCGTCGAAGAGTCGACGGAGAACGCCGCCGACGACCTCTCCCTGTCGAACCTCGTGAAGCTCGCCCGCGGCACCATCGACCGCACCGTCGTCGACCCGGCGAACCCTTGGGCCCAGAAGAAGCTCGCCATCGGCGAAGAGAACCGCCTCCCCAACGAAGCGGCTGAGTTTGCGACCTTCGCCAAGCTCGTCAACCGTATCCAGGCGAATTCCCAGGCAGAACTGAAGGCGAAGGCCCCCTTCCGCGCCTTCCACGCCAAGCCCCACGCCTGCGTCCGCGGCACGGCGACCCTCGACAATCGCGCCCTCCCGGCCTCGGCGCGCGTCGGCCTCTTCGCGACGAACGCCTCCTACCCGACCTGGGCCCGCTTCTCCGGGGGCGTCAGCACGCCGCAGCCGGACAAGAAGCTGGATATTCACGGGCTTGCGCTCAAGTTCGTCGGCGTCCCCGGCGCGCGCATCCTCACGCAACCCGGCGACGACACCGCCACCACCCAAGACTTCCTCTTCACCGATCAGAGCGTCGCCGCGGTCAGCTCGATCCGGCGCTCGTCGCCCACGTGCGCGGCGACGGCGCGGTGCGGCTCGTGGCGGCCCTGCCCGTCGAGCCTCTCTGGGAGACGCTCGTGCCGCGCCTTGCCGACCTCGCTGGCGCGTGGCCGGTGGTTGGCGACCGGCAACGTACTGGCGAGGTATTTGCCGACTTCGCCGACGCCAAGTGTCCGATCTTCCTTGGGCACTCGCGGGCCGTCGCCGCCCTCGTCGCGCGGGCACGCCCCGAGGACGCCCCGCTTCAGCGGGCCGCGCTCCTCCACGATCTCGGCCGCGTCGCGATCCCGAATCGCATCTGGATGACGCCGGGGCCGCTGGATCGCATCGGCCGGAGCCGTCGACCTCCACGCCGCCATCGGCGCACGGCTCCTCGCCCACGAGGGGATCTCCGATCGGTCGGTCGCCCGGCGGATCGGGGCCCATCACGGCGGCGGCGGCGCAGATGCCGGGAGCGACCTCCTCCAGGTAGCCGATATTGCAGTCGCTCTTGGGGAAGCGCGCCCCCGGCGCCGCCTTGCGCGCGATGGAACTCGGCCTGCTCGCACCGTAAAGGCGCCGTGAACGCGCGAGAGCGGAATTACCGCTGTTTTTTCCAGAGTTCGAGGCGCCCGAAGCGCCAGCGCTCCTCCAAGAGCTCCGCGTAGCCGGCCGGTCGGCGACCGCCGAACCCGTGATAGATCGCGACGTGGGTTCCCAGTGCCGCTTGTTCCAAGAGCGCCTCGGTCGCAGCGACGTCTTCGAGGTAACGCTCGACGGAAAGGAGGACCGTTTCGTCGATATGATCGTGGCGGCCGCGCACGTTCTCCTCAAAGGGATTGAAGAGATAAATTCCGTCAAACTCGCGGAGATCGACGCTCGAGAGATCCCCTTCGCGAAACTCGACCGACCGCAACTTGAGCGTTTGAGCCGCCTCCCGAGCGATCTGCACAAGCCGGGGGCGCTGCTCAATTCCTACATAGTTTCCGCCGACTCCGGCCGCCCCGACCAAGCAAAACTTCCCGACGCCGGCGCCAATGTCGAGAATTCTTCGCCCGTCGGCGCCGCCCAAGAGTTCCGCGGCACGCATCGCGACTTCGATCGGGGTCCAGAACTTGGAAGAAATGGCAGCGACCTCTGACGGATAGAGTGCATCAAACTCGGCATCCGCGAGCGTCCCCGCCTGGAGCCGGTAGGTGAGCTCCCCTCGAACCGGAACGGGGGGCCGGTTCAACGGCCTGGGCCCGGTACCGACAAACGCAATTCCTCCAAGGCACGCAACGCGAGTTCGCGGTCGCTCTGGGCGCCGACCGCGCCGCCGATCGTCTGCGTCGTCTCGTGCCCTTTGCCAGCGAGGATTACGATGCCGCCGCCGCCCCGGGAACAGAGCCGAATCGCTTGAAAAATCGCCTCGCCGCGGTCGAGGCACATGGTCGTTGTGCGAGCGCCTGAGCCGGTCCCGATCCCCGCAGCGATGGCGTCGATGATCGCTCGCGGGTCTTCGTCACGGGGGTTGTCGTTTGTGAGCACGATCCGGTCGGCGCCGCGCGCGGCCGCTCCGAGCGCCGGTCGCTTCGCGGCATCCCGATTGCCGCCGGCGCCAAAAACGACGGTCACCGGCCCCTGGCGGAGGACATGCGCGGTTGCGATCGTCCGCGCGAGGGCGTCCGGTGTGTGCGCGTAGTCGACGACGACGGTCACCGGCGCTTCGCCTTCGCGGACGGACGCGTGGACAACCTCGAAGCGCCCCGGTGGCGGCTCCGCGGCAGCAATCGCAGCGGCGGCGACGCCCCCATCGACACCAAGAGCGATCGCGCCGGCCAGCGCGGCGAGCGCATTTTCCGCATAGATTTCGCCGATTGCGCGGAGCCGGATCTCGCGCGGGAGGCCGGCCGCCCGCACAAACGGGGTCTCGGCGAGCGTGACCGTCGTCCCGGCCAGGGAGACGGTGACGTCGGTCGCCCGGAGATCGACGTCGCCAAGCACCGACGGAGCGTCTCCGGCGGCTCCGCGGCTCGCCACGCCGTAGCTCCGGAGGGTCACCCCGGTCGGGAGGATCTCGCCGAGCAACGCCGACGCAGGATCAAAGGCATTGAGCACCGCCGTTCCCCCGGGCGGGAGCGCGACGAACAATTGGGCTTTGCTCGCGAGGTAGTTCTCGAAGGTCTGATGGGCGTCGAGATGATCGTGGGAGAGATTGGTGAAAACACCGACAAGCATCGGCCACGCTTGCGCGAAGCCGAGCCGCAGCGACTCACTCGTGCATTCGAGGGCGGCAAACCGCCCGCCGCGTGCGTGGGCCTTCGCGAGTACCTCCAAAAATGCGAAATAATCGAGGGGGATGCCCGCCGGCTCTTCATCGATATACGCGCCAACCGTCGTCACCCGCGCCACCGGCCCCGCGCCCGCCTGTCGCGCGCCCGCTTGCAGGGCGGCGGCGAGCCAGCGTGTGGTGCTTGTCTTGCCGTTGGTTCCGGTCACCCCGGCGGAAGCGATCGAGAAGGCCCAGGCAGGCGGCGGCGGGAAGGGGGAATGACCACCCATGGAATCACGGATTGGTGAGCGACCAGGAGAGACCATAGAGGCAGCTTGCCGTGCCGCAGCTCTCGGCGATGCACGAAGAGGGTGCTCGTGCGCTGCCCGGTGCTCACCGCCGAGGCGACCCGCAGGCAATCGGCCTTGGAGAACTTCGCCTTCTTCCCGCCGCACGCAGCGATCGCGGCGTCGCATTTCGGGGCGAGGGTGGCGTCGACGCAGGCGTTTGCCGTCGCGCCGTAGGCGCATTTTGCTGTGAGATCGAAGTCACACACGGCCCGAGTACCGCTCGTCGCGAGGACGCAGGCGATCGCTTTCTGGGCGACGCGCGGCTGGAGCGTCGTCGCGAAGTGCTCGCATTCACTCTTGGTGTCGGCGAAGCTCTCGCAGTGGGGGCCCGGCGGCGCCTTGAGCGTTGTGCAGTCGCCGACGACGCCGGTCACGACCGGGCAGCTGATTGCGCTGCTCGGCACAGCAACGACCGGCGGCGGGAGCACGAAGGGGTGTTCGGCGATGGGCGCCCCGCCGAAGCCGGTGCCGATACCGCCGACGCGGCCGTAGTCAGGGCCTGCGCTCGGGGGCGCCTCCGCGGTCGGCGCGGGCTGCGGCTGCGCGGCTGGAATCGACACTTGCGCCTCGGCCGGTTCTTTGCGAGCACTCTCGACGCCGCCCGCGGGGCCTCCGCAGCCGTTCGCTGCCGCAAGCGCGGCTGTTATAAGCAGAAATTGGGCGCGGTCGATGACGGGGTGCGCTGCGCGGGGGGCGTTTTCCGGTTCCACGGCGGGGAATCCTACACCGTCTCCCCGCCGCCCATCGAGGAACGAGAGTCACCGCGATTTTCTCCCCCATACGCCGCGTGCCCCGGCATAGGCTGCGCGCCGCCATGCAATCGAAATCTCCCGCCGTCGTGGAGCCCGTAGAACCGTCGCCGGCACGCCGGATCGGCCTATTTTCCCTGTTTTCGAGCCCGACCGTCGATGCGGTCGCCCTGGAGGAGCGGGCGGCAAATCTGGCGAAGCGAAGCCTCAAGAAGGAGGCGAAAGTCGCCGGATTGAAGCTCGCCATTTCCATGATGGATTTGACGACCTTGGAGGGGAAGGACACCGTCGGGAAAGTCGAGCAACTTTGCCGAAAGGCCCGTCGCCCGATGGAGGGGGATGGCACGCTCCCTTCTTGTGCGGCGATCTGCGTCTATCCGAACTTCGTCACGACGGCGAAGAAGGCCCTTGAAGGCTCGACGGTGAAGGTCGCGAGCGTGGCCACGGCATTCCCGTCGGGGCTCTCGCCGCTGCCGATCAAGCTGGAAGACGTCCGCCGCGCCGTCGAATTTGGCGCCGACGAAATCGACATGGTCATCGACCGCGGCGCCATGCTCAGCGGTGATTACGCGAAGGTTTTCGACGAGATCGCTCGGACGAAAGAGGCCTGCGGCCCCGCCCACCTCAAGGTGATTCTTGAGACCGGCGAGCTCGGCACCTACGACGTCGTCCGCCGCGCGAGCGACATCGCGATTGCCGCCGGCGGCGACTTCATCAAGACCTCGACGGGGAAGGTCCAGCCGGCCGCCACGCTCCCAGTCACCCTCGCGATGCTCGAGGCGATCCGCGACCACTGGTACGCAACCGGCGTCCGCATCGGCATGAAGCCGGCAGGTGGCGTCCGTACTGCGAAGCAATCGTTGCAGTATTTGGTGATGGTCAAGGAGACGCTGGGGGATGCCTGGCTCACGCCCGATCTCTTCCGCTTCGGCGCGAGCGCCCTCCTCAACGACGTCTTGATGCAGCTCGAAAAAGAGCGGACCGGCTTCTACCAGGCGTCCGCCGACTTCTCGAAGGAATGAGCCCCATGAGTGACATCACCCGCCGCGAACAAACGAACGAACTCGCTCTTCAATTCGGGAACGCCTGGAATTACGCCCCCTCGCGCGAAGGGACCGAGCAGGTATCGCTGAAGCCCCGTTACGAGCTCTTCATCGACGGAGCGTGGACGGCGCCGAAGAGCAATCGCTACTTCGCGACCATCAATCCGGCGACGGAAGAGACGCTCGCCGAAGTCGCCGAAGCCAACGAGGAAGACGTCGCCCGCGCGGTGACCGGCGCTCGCGCCGCCTACGACAACGTCTGGCGCAAACTGTCCGGAAAGGAACGCGCGAAATACATCTACCGTATCGCGCGTGCCCTCCAGGAGAAGGCCCGTGAGTTCGCCATCGTCGAGACGCTCGACGGTGGAAAGCCGATCAAGGAATCGCGCGACATCGACGTCCCGCTCGCGGCCGCTCACTTCTTCTACCACGCCGGCTGGGCCGACAAACTCCACTACGCCTTCCAGGGGCGCGAGGCGCGGCCGCTCGGCGTCGCCGGCCAGATTATTCCGTGGAATTTCCCGCTCTTGATGGCCGCGTGGAAGATCGCACCGGCGCTCGCCTGCGGGAATACCGTCGTGCTCAAGCCGGCCGAGACGACGCCGCTCACCGCATTGATGCTCGCCCAGATCTTCCAAGAGATCGAGCTTCCGCCGGGCGTCGTGAACATCGTCACGGGTGCCGGGGCCACTGGCGCCGCACTCGCCGCCCATCCCGGCATTGATAAGGTCGCGTTTACCGGTTCGACGGCCGTCGGCAAGCGGATTCAGCAGGCGCTCGCCGGCTCGAAGAAGCGATTGACTCTTGAACTCGGCGGCAAAGCGGCCAACGTCGTCTTCGCCGATGCGCCGATTGATCAGGCGGTTGAAGGGATTGTTAACGGCATCTTCTTCAACCAGGGGCACGTCTGCTGCGCCGGCTCGCGCCTCCTCGTCGAGGAGAGCGTTCACGACATCGTCGTTCGAAAATTGCAGGACCGGATGCGAACGCTCCGCGTCGGCGATCCCCTCGACAAGAACACCGACGTCGGCGCCATCAATTCGAAGATGCAGCTCGGGAAGATCCACGAGATGGTCGCCGCCGGCGAGGAAGAAGGGGCGACGCGCTGGAGCGCCACCTACGACCTGCCGTCCAAGGGCTTCTTCTTCCCGCCCACGATTTTCACCGGCGCCGCGCAATCGTGCCGCATCGCCCGTGAGGAAATCTTCGGCCCTGTGTTGACCGTCCTCACCTTCCGCACGCCCGACGAGGCGATCGAAAAGGCGAACAACACCATGTACGGCCTCTCCGCCGGCGTCTGGACCGACAAGGGCTCCAAGAGCTTCTACATGGCCCAGCGCCTCGAAGCGGGCGTCGTCTGGGCGAATACTTTCAACAAGTTCGATGCGACGAGCCCCTTCGGCGGCTTCAAAGAGTCGGGCCTCGGCCGCGAAGGGGGCCGCCAGGGCCTCGCCGCCTATTCGGAGGTGGTCGGATGAAAAAGACCCAGGAAAAACAGGTAAATCCGGCAGGTTTCGTCCGCGGCGGCGCGGAGATCGTGAAGGCCGAACGGGCCGAGGAGAACGTCGTGACGCACCGCTTGAGCATCCCGAAAGCCTGGAAGATGTACGTCGGTGGCGCCTTCGTGCGCTCCGAGTCGGGCCGCTATTTCCAGGTGGTTGGCGCGACGGAATCGGCCGACGCAACGACGACGAACATCCCGCTCGCCTCCCGGAAAGACTTCCGCGACGCGATGGGCGTGGCCCAGGCAGCCCAGCCGAAGTGGGCGGCTCGAACCGCTTACAATCGCGGGCAAATTCTCTACCGGCTCGCCGAGATCCTCGAAGCCCGCAGCGAAGAATTTGTCCGCAGCCTCGTCCGAGGCGGCGCCACCGAAGCGGAAGCGGCCCTCGAGGTCGCGGCAGCGATCGATCGTTCTGTGTACTATGCAGGATTTGCCGACAAGCTCGGCGCCCTCCTTGCGAGTTCGAACCCGGTCGCCGGCCCCCACTTCGCCTTCACCGTGCCGGAGCCGATCGGCGTCTTTGCCGTGCTCGCGCCGCAGAAATTGCCGCTCCTCGGCCTTGTGACCACGATCCTTCCCCTCGTCTGCGCCGGGAACACCGTCGTCGCCATCGGCAGCGATCTCGACCCGCGCACCGTCATCACCTTCTGCGAGGCGCTCGCGACGAGCGATTTCCCGGGCGGCGTGATCAACGTGCTCACCGGGCGCGCGAAAGAGCTCGCCCCTTGGTTCGTCAAGCACCGCGAAGTCCGCGCGATTGAAGCCTATTCGGACGACGCAGCGCTCCTCACCGAGCTGGAACGCGGCTCCGCCGACGCCGTCCGCCGCACGAAGACCCACCACGCTGTTGCGCGCGAATGGTTCTTCGACGACCGCCGTGGCCAGGGCCTCGGCTTCCTGGAGCGCGCCGTCGAACACAAGTCGATTTGGCATCCGGTCGGCCTCTGAATTTTTCTTCCCTTCGAAGCCCCCCACGTCAGGAATCCCCCTGAAACGCTTCTCGGTTCTCGTTGCGCTGGCCCTAGTTACCGCTGCCGTCAACGGCTGCGGCAAGTCGAAGGTCGAACAGTGCAACGCCCTCGTCGACGCCGCCAACAAAGGCCAAGACGCCGTCGCAAAAATCGACTTTGAAAAAGAGGCAACGGTCAAGGCGGCTATCGACGGCCTCGAAGCGAGCAACAAGGCGGTCAGCGAAGTGAAGCTCAGCGACGAAAAGCTGATTGAACTTCAAAAGGCCTACGTGAAGGCGCACACCGACGCCGCCGCAAAGTTTAAAGAATTCGGCGAAATCGGGAAGAAGGGGGCCGCGCTTGAAAAGGACAAAGAGCCCGATCCCGCGAAGCTTGCCGCCTTCGCGAAGGACCTCGAGAAGATGAACAAAGACAGCGACGTCATGGCGAAGGCCTCCGAAAAGGTCGTCGATGATTTGAACCTGTACTGCAGCGGTTCGAAGTAGGTATTTCTCGCCGACGACGGGCGGGGCGGGGGAGACCTCGCCCCGTCTTCGCGTTTGTGAGAGGCGTTCTCCGATCCGGCTCGCCGGGCGGAGACAAACGCATGTTCGCGCCCCGACGGCCCGCACGGTGGTCGCTTGCCGTCTCATCGACCGAGAGGATGGATTTTGCTGCCCCATTCGGTGCGGGCATCAAATCGGTCTCTTCGGCAATTCGGCGATCGCTTCGCTGGCGGGCCCGTGGCAACGTCTTCGGTCAACGTTTCTCTGGATGTGCGGTTCGACCACTTGGGTCCACGAACGGAGCAACGTAGGATCACCCCCACGGTCCGCCTCAGCCGCCCCCTTCGGCAGGAGTCTCCGATGACGAAACGCTGTTCCAAGCCCCGAATTCGCCGCGATTTTCTTGCCGGTCGAGGCACACTGCTCGCGCTGTCCGCCTTCGGCCTTGCTTCGTTCGCGCTGGCCGCCCCCGGCTGTAGCGACGAAAATTTAGGAACGGCGGTCGACGCGTCCGTCCCGGTGCAGCCTGTAGACAGCGGCCCTGCCGACACGGGAGCCGATGTCGCCCTCGCGCCGTCGGCCACCGATCGTATCAAGAACGGCGACGAAACCGACGTCGACTGCGGCGGAACGGCCGCGCCGAAGTGTGTCGTCGGGCAAGCCTGTGCCGATTTTGCCGATTGCGCGACCGACTCCTGCATTGACGAGGTTTGCCGGAGTGCGTCGACTTCCGACTCGCGGAAAAACGGCACGGAGACCGACGTCGACTGTGGTGGCAACGCCGCCCCGAAGTGCAGCATGGGGCGGGCTTGTGCGGCCGATGCCGACTGCCGCTCTCGCAATTGCGACCGCGGGGTCTGCTCTCCGGGCGCTGCAAACGGGAAGCGCGACGGCGACGAAACCGATGTCGACTGCGGCGGCGTCGGAGCCGACGCGTGTGCGGTCGGCAAAGGGTGCGCCGTCGACGGCGATTGCGTGAGTGCCTCCTGCAATATCGTCGCGTGCGTCGAGGCGACCCACGACGACGGGCGGAAAAATGGCGACGAAACCGGCGTCGACTGCGGCGGACCGACGGCCCCGGCCTGCGGCGTCGGCCAGTCCTGCGCGGTGGCAACCGACTGCGCGAGCGTAAATTGCACCGCAAAAACCTGTGTTTCTGCATCGGCCAACAATGGCGTCAAGGACGGCGACGAGACCGACGTCGACTGCGGCGGCACGAGCGGGAGGACCTGCGGCGACACACGAATCTGCGTGAAAGATGCAGATTGCACCAGTCTCGTCTGCAAGCCGACGGGCCCCCAGCAGACGCTCCGCTGCGCGGCACCGACGAACTCGGACGGTCGAAAGAACGGCACAGAAACCGATATTGATTGCGGCGGGCAATCGGGCAAGAAATGCCCGACCACGAAGGCCTGCGTCGTCAACAGCGATTGCGTCAGCGATGGGTGCGGCTACGACGGAACCTGCAAAGAGGCATCCTCGTGCACGCGGCACTTCGGCGGAGATACCTGCGGTTCGGGCGAGCCCGGCGATCCGAACGCGCGCCACGAGAGCTGTTGCGCCGAGGTGAGTATCGCCCGGCCGGCGACCGCGGGAGGCGCCTACAAACTCGATAAGTATCAGGTGACTGCGGGCCGAATGCGCGCCGCCCTGGAACGTACAAACGGCAATCTACGAGCCTGGGTGCAGGCAAACCGGCCAGCCTGGTTTTCCGCCGATAACGACGCCTACCTGCCGACGAACTGGAACGAAGCGTATGTGCTTCTCGGCTCTTCGCAAGTCCTTGGCACAAGCGATGGGCGCGGCTGTTTCCGAAACTTTGGAGGCGGGTCGACCTTCTGGAAGCCGAAGGCTGGCGAGGACCTCAATGGAGATATCGTCTCAATCCACAGCCAGGATGAGCTCGACCCGAAGGTACTCAATTGCGTCTACCCGGCGATGCTCGCGGCGGTGTGCGCCATGGATGGCAAGCGCCTGCCGACCTCCGCGGAGCTTTTCTACGCCTGGAGTGGAGGGGACACCGCCCGGAAGTGGCCCTGGGGGAACGTCGGCAACCCGCCGACGACCCGCAATGACTGGGGGAACATCTACGCCACCCACCAGTATAACTATAAGATCCCCAATCGGAATTCGCCGACGAACGAAGACACCGCTTTCATCCCGTCGCCCGGTCGGCGCCCGTCAGGAAACGGACCTTTTGGCCATTCTGACCTCGTCGGTACCCTCTTTGATTACGTGATGTCTGGGAGCTACATCTCGCAAAGTGGTAGCTTTGAAATGCACGTTCCGACGGGCCAGGCAGGCGGCGGGTTCGTGACCAAAGAAGGGGCGACCCACCCGGGCGCTCTCAAGCTCACCACCACGCGCCGCTACCATGCCTTTGGCGGGCGCTGCGCCCGCAACTAACCACCGGCGCGAGCGGGCGCGAAACGCGCAATCTTGCGTTCGCGAAAATGCGTGAATGAGACGTGCTCCGGGCGCCACGCCGTGCGACCTTCGGCTGCTCTTTGCTTCGCGCCGTCCCCCGGCGTCTCGGTAAGACAAACCAGCCAGCCTCACGCCGTGCGCCTGCCCCCCGCAGGCTCACCTGTCCCTAAAGTCACGGGCGATTGTTCGTCGGTGAGTGCGGGGACGTCCTCGTGTTTTCTTCGCACGGGCTGAACGTGTTTCTGGCCTTACTCGCGCCGCGCGTCCCACCCCCGACCACGCGGTTGCGCGAGGTCCCCCATGCGGACGTCCGCAGTTCTACGCCCCGCAACCGTTGGAATGGTTGGGATTTTGCTTGCCTGCTCCGGCGGTTGCTCGCCGGCACCCTCGGCCGGTTCCGGCGATGCGCCGGTACCTTTGCCGAGCCCCTCCACGCCGTCCGGCGGGCGTGCGCTGCCGACTCCGGGCGGGATTCCTGAAAAGAAAAAGAGCGTCGGGGAGCCGTGTTCCGCCGGTTCCGACTGCTCGTCGGGCTCTTGCATCACGGGTGTTTGTCGAAGCGCCTCTTCGTCGGATGGGCGAAAGAACGGCGACGAAACCGATGTGGATTGCGGGGGTTCGGTAGCCACCGCGTGCGCCCTTGGACGCGCCTGTTCGCTTGATGACGACTGCCGCACGCGCAACTGCCGCGATGGCGTCTGCCAAGGGGGGGACCCAGCCAACGGCAAGCGCGACGGGGACGAGAGCGACGTCGATTGTGGCGGGGTTGCCGCTCGGGGGGTGCGCGGTCGGTGGCGCTTGCGTGCTCGACGGCGATTGCGCGAGCGCCGCGTGCGTGAGCGGGCTGTGCGCCGCTGAACGCGCCGACGATGGGCGTCGCAATGGCGATGAGACCGACGTCGACTGCGGCGGGCTTAGCGCGCCGGCTTGCGTTCCCGGCCGAAATTGCTTGATTTCCAGCGACTGCGGGGGCGGCGCTTGCTTGGCAGGAACGTGCGCCGCCGCGTCCGCCTCGGATGGCCTCCGCAATGGCGATGAAACCGACGTCGACTGCGGCGGAGCTTCTGGCCGCGATTGCGACGACGGCCGGACGTGCGACAAGGATGCAGACTGCACCAGTGACGCCTGTGAAGGGGCGGTGTGCGTCGTCCCCTCCGCCGATGACGGTCGAAAGAACGGCGACGAGACTGATGTCGACTGTGGCGGACAGTCTGGGAAATTGTGTTTAATTTCCTACCGTTGCATCGTTGATGCCGATTGCCGGAGCGCCGCTTGTGGCGCCGACGGCCGATGCAAGGATCGGGTCACCTGTACGGAATATCTCGGCGGCGAGACCTGGGGCGCGGGCGACATCGGCGACCCGAACGCGACCCACGAGAGCTGTTGCACAGAGGTCCCCGTTGTCCGTGCCGGGCCAGGCGGGAACTACCGGCTCGACAAATATCAAATCACCGCCGGGCGCATGCGGACGGCCCTCAAACGCACCAACGGCGATCTCCGCGGCTGGGTGCAGGCCCACCGCCCCGCCTGGTTTGGACCAGAAAACGACGTGTATTTGCCGAGTAACTGGGAGGAGGCCCACTGGCTTCTCGGTGCATCCCAGCTCCTTGGTGCGGCAGATGGGACCGGCTGTTTTCGCGCCTACGGCGGCGGTTCGACTTTTTGGAAACCGCAAGAAGCCGAGGCCGTGAATGGGGATATTCTCTCGATTCATAGCCGCGACGAACTCGATCCAAAAGTGCTGAACTGTGCGTATCCAGCGATGCTCGCCGCCGTCTGCGCGATGGACGGAAAGCGCCTTCCGACGGCCCCAGAATTGTTGTTTGCCTGGAGCGGTGGCGATGCGACCCGCCCGTGGCCCTGGGGCGCCGTCGGTTCGCCGCCGACTTCGCGCAACGACTGGGGCAATCCTTACGCGGTGCATCAGTACAACTACAAGAATCCGAATCGGAATTCGCCGACGAATGAAGACACCGCCTTCCTGCCTCCGCCCGGCCGCAAGCCTGCCGGCTATGGCCCCTTCGGCCACGCCGATCTCGTAGGTGCGCTCTTCGACGTCGCCGTAAATGGCGTGATTATCTATGCAAGCGGAAGCTACGAAATGCACCTGCCTCAATCGCAACTTCAGGCCGGCACCTTCCGAACCGCCGAGGTTGCGACCTACCCGGCGAGCATCAAGCTCGTGCCTTCGCGCCGCTACCATGCGTTTGGGAGCCGCTGCGCG
>DYPH01000016.1:56840-66160 GCA_020720045.1 Sorangium cellulosum
CGAGACGCAGCGCCGCTGTAGCCGCTGCGCGCGAGACGCAGCGCCGCTGTAGCCGCTGCGCGCGAGACGCAGCGCCGCTGTAGCCGAAACGGAGCTTCCGCCTGCGGCGACCGTGTAGTCTGACCGCGATGGCGAAGCACGTTCATGGTCACGGCGCGCCTTGCGGCCACGAGGGGCACGATGGCCACGGCCACGATGGCCATCGCGAAGATGGAGCCCCCGAGCGCCCCGAGCGGGAAGGGCATGACGGCCACGGCCATGCGCACGGGGATCACGGCCACGGCCTTGGCGGCCATCACCACGGTCCGCCGTCGACGATCGGACGCTCATTTTTTGTAGGTATTTGCGCCAACTTCGCCTTTGTCGCCCTCGAAGCGGTGTACGGCGTCCTCTCCCATTCGATGGCGCTCGTGGCCGACGCGGGGCACAACCTCGGTGATGTTCTCGGGCTCGTGCTCGCGTGGGGGGCGCTGACGCTCGCGAAGCGGAAGGCGACGCCCGAGCGCACCTACGGTTTTCGGGCGACGACGGTGGTGGCCGCGTTGGCCAACGGGTTGCTCCTCGTCGCTGTGACCGGAGGGATCGCGTGGGAGGCGGTGCGGCGCCTCTTTCGGCCCGAGGCGGTCGCTGGAAAAACAGTCATTGTTGTGGCCTTGGCTGGCGTCCTCGTCAATGGGGTTTCTGCGCTCCTTTTCTTTCGCGAGCGCGATAAAGACCTTAACGTCAAAGGCGCGTTTGCCCACCTCGCCGCCGACGCCGCTCTTTCCCTAGGCGTCGCGATTGCCGGCGGAATTACACTGGCTACGTCCTGGACATGGGTTGATCCAATCGTCAGTTTGATCGTTGCTGCGATCATTCTCGGCGGGACCTGGGGCCTCTTGAGGGACGCTGTAAATCTCGTGCTCGATGCCGTCCCTTCCGGAATTGATACGCGCGCGGTCTCCGCCTACCTCACATCCCTCGACGGCGTTCGCGGCGTCCACGATCTTCACATCTGGGCGATGAGCACGACCGAGACGGCATTGACCGCCCATCTGGTTGTAGCCGGTGGCGCCTTTCCGCCGGGCCGCCACGCGGAGATTGCCGCCGTCCTTCAGACGCGATTTCGCATCGCGCATCCGACGCTCCAAGTCGAGGCACCCGAGGAGACACCCTGCCGTTTGGGGGATGCCTGCTGCCCCTAAAACAGTCTCGAACGGCTCTGTATTCCTAGCAAATTGGCGGCGCGATGTTCGACTTGTTCCGTTCCGATCGCAGACCCGCACCGCTCACGAATGCCGAATGGCGGACCGTCGAGTCCTTCGTCCCCTACGTGTGCAAGCTCCCGGCCGCCGCCCGTGCGTGACTCGGCAGCCTCGTCCGTCAGTTCCTTCAAGAAAAGCAGTTTGATGGTGGCGGTGGTTTCGTCGTGACCGAGGAAATGAAGCTCGTCATCGCCGCCGAGGCCTGCTTGCTCCTTGTGTTTCGAAGCGACGAAGTTCCCTATCCAGAGCTTCTGAGCGTCGTTGTCTACGAAGGTGCGTGGAAGACGACGCGGCGCACACCTATGGCTGGCGTCATCGCCGTCCGAGAAGCGGCGAACTCGGGCGAATCTTGGTCGCGTGACTTGGTGATTCTTTCCTGGAAGGACCTGCGCGTAAATGGGGTGGTGTTGCACGAATTTGCTCACCAGCTCGACGCAGCGGATGGCGCCGTCGATGGCGCCCCCGAGCTGCCGACGGCAGCCCGATACGCGCAATGGGCGCGAATTTTTGGTGCCGAGTTCGAGCGTTTGGTTGCCCGCTTTCATCGGGGGCTCCCGTCGGACATCGATCCCTACGCGACCACAAACCCGGCGGAGTTTTTCGCCGTTGTGACGGAAGAGTTCTACGAGCAACCGGCGGTGCTTGCCGCGCGACATCCCGAATTGTTCGCCGAACTCGAAACGTTCTACGGCGTAGACCCACGGACGTTGACAGCATCGCCGACGGACACCGGGACATAAAAAATCGGCTGCAACTCCTGTGGAGTGCAGCCGATGATTCCTGTCTACCGAGTGCGAAAGACGGGACTTGAACCCGTACACCCTTGCGGGCGCTGGAACCTGAATCCAGTGCGTCTGCCAATTCCGCCACCTTCGCGATGGATGAACGCTCGCTACACGGAACTTCGCGGCCGTGCAACGAAATCCGGCGCAGACGTGGTAGCGTCGTCCAGGATGGCGAGACGCACAATCCCGCTCTTGGCGATTTTGGCGGGAATTTCCCTGGTTGCGGTCGCCTGCGCAACCGCGGTCGACGGGACGCCGACGAAGCGGATCCCCCGCGAAGCGCCCATCGATCTTGAGCCGCCCGACCCTCCCACCCTCGAAGCAGGTGTCGTCGACGACGATTCCGGCGTCTTCGCCCCCTCGCGGCCGCGCGAAGCCGGCGCGCCGACAGATGCCTCCGTGGTTGACGCAGGTATTGCACCGAACTGCCCGAATTACCTTGCCGGATCGCTACGCGTCGATGAGCTGATGATCGCCTCCCGGGACGGATCAGGCGACAAGGGGGAGTGGGTCGAGCTTCGGAATTATGCATCATGCACGGTTCTTCTCGACGGCCTCGTCGTCCGTTCGCCGCGAGGCACCGGGCTCGATCAGGCCTCGTTGACTGGAATTTCCCTCGCGCCCGGTGAATCGGTACTGATCGCCAACACCCTCGTGCCCGTCGACAACCACTTTCTGCCGGGACGCGTCCGCGCCTTCGTTGCAACGACGGCGCCCGCCAGCGACGCCGGTGCCGCTGCGACCGCCGACGCGTTAAAGAACGACGGCGACACGATCGAGATCGTACGGGTGGGGGGACCGGACGTCGTTCTCGAGCGATTCAGCTACCCGAAATTCGCCAATCTTCCGCGCGCGGTTTCACTCGCATTTCCGAATGATTGCGAGGAGTCGGCGCGCCTCGACTTCGCGCGATGGTCGACAAGCGCGCGCTCCTGGACGTTCGGCTTTTCCGGCACGCCGAACGCGCCGAACGACGACGTGACCTGTCGCTGACCAAGGAAAATTGTTGCGCGCGCCTGGCGCGCGGTAGTCTGGCGGATCTGTGCGTTCGTCCAAATTCGCCGCCGCGCCCGCTTCTTACGTATTTCCCTCCGATCGGAGACCGTCCCTGTTCGTGCGAGGCCGCCTGCTTACCGCGCTCACGAGCGGCGTGTTGTTGGCGCTCGGCGCGCTTGTTTCGCCAAGCGCTTGCGGCCAGGCGTACACCGAGGCCCCCGGCGGCGCCGATGCTACAACGTTTCCGCCGGAGACGCTCGAGTGTGTCGATCTCGCCCTCGGGAGCTACAAGCGGGAAGATGGCTGTACGACCTCGGAAAAAGCGGAGACGTCGTGTGCCGCGAACCCTAAGGGGTCGACGCTTTCTTTTGGAGCTGACGGGGTGATCTCCGCCGTTGCCCAGAACAATCCTCTGCTCGACGTCGGCGATCACAAAGCCGGTTTTGGCGCCGCAAACCTAATCTTTACAATCCCGGGCGCCCCCCGTTCCCTTGACGTGACCTACGAACTCTCGATTGATGAACGCACCGATTCGAAGATGAAAGTTCGCGCTGGTTGTTTTGTGGAATGGAGCGGTTCAGGGGCTTTCAATACGCTGCTTCCACTGTTGAGCCGCGAAAATCTTTTTGCATTGAGCTATACGCGAAACGGCGCAGGTGCCGGCGCGGACGCCGTTGTGACCGGGGCGACGATTCCGAACCGCGCGCTGACCCTTTCGACAAATCTCTCAATCGCCGCAGGCATCGGTGGGAGTTCTGTTTCTGGGTCGGTCCGCGAAGGGATGACGCCGTACCTCACGAAATCGTGGAGCGGGCAGCCGTCAGCACTCGTTGGAACGCTCCCCCCCTTTGAACCGACCCAGTACCGGCTTTTCTGCGGAGGGACCGTAGAAGACGGCGATGCGAAGCTGATGCAAATCAAGCTCCGCATTGGCAAGACAACTGGCAAAATTTGTTACCGAAAAGGGGAGGTGCCCTCGCCGCTCGACGCCGGAGCGGTCGACGGCAGCTCTCCGCCGGACGCTGCCACCGACGCGCGGTAGTTAGAGGTTCTCGACCGTCTTCGTGAGCTCGGCGACAAACTCGACGCGGGGGCGGAGGAGGCCGCTCCGCAGCGCCCGAGTCGGCACCTTCACGACGCTCATCGTCCCGTCGAGGCCCCCGGCCGTCATCACGTCATCCTTGAAGATCAGCTGGGCATCGCCGCCCGCCGAGGTCTCCTGGTACCCGCTGGTCTGCGCCTGGGCGAGGGAAGGGGCGCTCGCGGCTCCGGTGGCGAGGATGGCGAGGATGAGTCGAAAGGAGCTTGAAACATGCATGGTTGGAGACTCCGCTTCCGGGGTTGAGATCGGCCCGAATGGGCCCGCCTGTGTGGCGCATTCGGGCCGGGGAGACCCCCCGCCCACACTTTCCCTTGGCTCTCCGGGCGCGCATCTTCGATACTCGCCGGCATGCGAACGTCCGTCCTTTCTTCCGTCGCCCTTGCCCTCGCCCTTCCGCTCACCGTTGCCGCCTGCGGTGGCGACGATGCCGTCGCCAAGTATTCGACTTCTGACGCATTTATCGTCGACCTCGCCAAAGCCGAGTGTGGCCAGTCCGCCGACAAGGAGGGGGCCGCCTACTTCTGCGGAATCACGCCGTCGGACGCCTGCATCACGAAGCGGAAGGGGTACTGGACCGGCTACATCGCCTCTCAGGTCCGCGCGACGCGGAAATTCGACTCGGGCGCCGCCGAGAACGCAGTCTCGGTCGCCGGCGGTGTCTACGACGACGACAACCTCACGAAGGACGAGGAAAAGAAGCTTGTCGATGCCGTGCAGGGCGCTTTCCCTGGGAACGTCCCCCAGGACGGCGAATGTGGAAACGACTACGACTGCCAGAACGGCTTCCTCTGCGCCCTCGCGCAGACGAAGCGCTGCGCCAAGCGCGTCGCGCGAAACGCGGGCGAAGGGTGCGGAAATCTTGGGGAAGTTTGCGGAAATGGCTCCTTCTGCAACCCGGGCGTTGGCGGCCAGCGCTGCGATCCCCAGGGGACCAAGGCGGGCGATCCGTGCGTCGCTGCGGGCGGCCGCGACGGAAAACCGAGCTGCGCGACCGGCTTCTTCTGCGACGTCGACAAGTGCAAGGCGGTCGGTGGCCCCGGCGCCGCTTGTACGGCCGATACTCAGTGCGATACCGGCTACGCATTCTGTCTGACGGCGGCTTCCGGCGGCGGTTCCGTCTGCTCGAAGAAGCAGCTTTCGGCGACGGCGACGACCTGCTCTGACTTTAAGTGAAGCTCGATCCGGCCGCCCTGAAGAGTGCGCTGAAAGCGGAGGCTGCCGAAGCACTTGCGGCACGTAGCTCCGGCGTGCTCGCGTCCGAGCTTGTCGTGGCGCGTGGCAGCCGGATGGCCTCGCTGGTTTGTGCAGCATACACCCAATGGAGCGCCGCCCACCGCATCGACGGGGGCGGCGTTTCGTTGGTCGCTGTCGGGAGCTTCGGGCGTGGGGAGCTGCTCCCGGCCTCGGATATCGACGTGCGCCTCCTCGCCCGCAGCGATGCTGATTTGCGCGCGATTTCAAGAGCTGCCGAGTCGCTTTTTGTGCCGCTGTGGGACGCCGGTATCTCCCTCGGCCACCAGACGACGAGCGTAAAAGAGACACTTGCCCTCGCCGCCACCGATCTCACGACTGCGACCGGCCTTCTCGATCTTCGCACGCTTGCCGGCGATGCGTCGGTCACCGACGAACTCGTCGCGCGCGCCCGCGACGGCATCTTCGCCGAAGGGAATCTGCATCGCTTCCTTGACCGCCTCGACGAAGAACTCGAAGCGCGTCATGAGCGCTTCGGATCGAGCGTCTACCTCCTCGAGCCGGACGTCAAACACGGTGCGGGCGGCGCCCGCGATCTCGACCACGCCCGCTGGGCGGCTAGCGCTCGTTGGGGCGGGACGGCGTCGCGAGAGACGGGGGGCCCACTTGGACAGGGGCTATCGAGGGACGACAAGTCGTCAATTCCACAATCTTTTTATCGAGACCTTGTCGCGCGCGGGGTGCTTCTCCCCCGCGAAGCGCTTGAACTCGCGAACGCGGAAGAGAGCTTGCGCGCGATCCGGTGGGAGCTCCACGCGGCCGCTGGCCGACGTAGCGAACGACTTACCTTTGAAGCCCAGGAGAGCGTGGCGCTTGCCCTCGGCTTTGGCGGCCGAGGCGATGGGGGCGAGCAGATTGCGGTCGCCGCCGAAGCGTTCATGCAGCGCTATTACACCACCGCGCGAAGCGTGCTTCGAGCGCGAGAATCGCTGGTATTTCGAGCACATCCGCCGCGTCGTCGGGGGCGCCTCTCGGGGACGCCCCTCGAGCACGGGCTGCTGCTTTTTGACCGCCACGTCACGCTCGGTCCCGGCCAGCGCCTCGAAGAGCAGCCGATCCTCGCTCTCCGTCTCTACGAGGCCTCCGTGAGGCATGGCGCGCCCGTGCACCCGCACGCCCGCGAAAACGTCGCCCGATTCGTACAAGAGCCTGAATTTACACAGCGTTTGCGGGACGATAGTGCCGCCGGCCCCCTGTTCCTGCAGCTGATTACGACGATGGGGGACGTACCCACAAAGCGGGGTTCACTTGTTGCCGAGCTCCATGAAGTCGGTTTGTTGCTCGCGATGGTCCCCGAGTTCCTTCCGGTGACGGGGCGCGTTCACCACGACATTTATCACGTTTATACCGTCGATCAGCACAGCGTCGCTGCCGTCGATCGTCTGCGCGCGATCTTCCGGGGTGACTACGCGCAGGAGTTCCCGCTTGCTTCGCGGCTCGCTGCCGAAGGGGGCGTAGATATCCCATTGATAGTGGCGACGTTGCTTCATGACGTCGGCAAGGGGTACCCGGATGAAAACGGGTCCCGAAAGTTCCACGCGAAGACGGGTGCGGCCGTCTGTCGGCAGGTGGTTCCGCGGTTTGGTCTCCCTTCGGAGGACGTGGAGCGCGTCGCCTCGCTCGTGAATGAGCATCTCGCAATGTACCACACGGCTACACGACGCGATCTCGAAGATGCTGCAACTATTCGTGATTTTTCGGCCCCCCTCGATGGCCCTGTCGCCCTGAAGCAGCTCTACCTCCTGACGGTCGTCGACGTCGCAACGACCTCACCGAACGCGCTCACCTCCTGGAAGGCGCGGATGCTCGACGAACTTTATCTCGCGACGGAGCGCTGGTTTTCGCGCGGCGAAGCATCGAGCGGTGAGGCCGAAAAAGAGTTTGCGAGGGAGCGTTTACGCACCGCCGAGCGGGTCGCGCGGGTCGCCCAAACATTTCCCGGAAATCGCGCGTTCTTTGATGCTTTCGCCGGGTCGATGCCGGAGCGCTATTTGAGTTCCCGAGATCTGGCAGGCATGCAGGCCGATGCAACCCTTGCGGAAGGGCGCGCGCGAGGAGAGATCCGGGCCGCCATTGTGCCGCTCAGTCAATCTTTCGCACGGGCCGCCACCACCGAGGCGCTCCCCGATGGATCAAACCCGGAAGTCGCCGCACTCTGCGTCGTTGCCGATGACGTCGCGGGCCTTCTTGCCCACATCACCGGCGTACTTGCCCGTTTTCGCGTCGAAATTCACGCGGCAGAGATTCATTCGCGGAAAACGCCCGACGGCGACGAGGCGATCGACCTCTTCGTCATCCGCGGGCGAGATCCCGGGGCGCTCGTCCCGAAGATTTGCGCGGCCCTCCAGCAGCCGCCGGCGACCGATCCTCCGGCCCGTGGGCGTGAGGAGCGTTCTCGGCGCGGTCCCCGGTTCCGCGGGGACGTCGTCGTCGACCCGCGTGGGTCGGCCGAAGCGACCATCGTTGAAGTCTTCGCTCAGGACCGCGTCGGCCTCCTCCACGCGCTCTCCTACGCGCTTTACGAGCTCGCCCTCGACGTCGTCTTTTCCAAGGTTAACACCGAGGGGGACCGCGTCGCCGACGTGTTCTATGTCCGCGAGCGGGACGGCTCCAAAGTCCACGGCGCCGGCCGTGTTCAGCAGATTCGCGATCGACTCCTCCACGAAGTCCTCGGCGCCAGCTCGCCACCGGGTTAGGTACAGAATACCGTATGAAAACGATTGTTTCCCGTTCTTCGGCTCGCCTCCGCAAGCAGCTACGCCCGCTTGGCTTGGTCCTCGTTGCGACGTCGGTCGCCTGCTCTCCGGCGAAGCCGGCGGATGCGCCGCCGGATGCGTTGCTGGCCGATCACGAGGCGCCGAAACCGAAAGTGACCGTTTCGGCCGCGAAGGGGCCAGCCGTGGCTGCCCTTGAAAAAGGGGACTACGCCGCTGCCGAAAGTGGCCTCACGAAGGCGCTAGCCGATACGCCGAACGACCCGGAAGTACACTATTATTTGGGGGTCGTCTCCGAACAGAAGAAGGACGTCGGCGCTGCGGTGGGGCACTACAAGGAGGCGCTTGCGAAGGACGGGACGCTCGCCGCTGCTGCCGGCAATCTTGGCGCCATCTACCTCGACCAAGGGAAGAACGCGGAAGCGAAGGCGGTCCTCGCGCCCCTCGCAAAAGGGGGGGACCCGGCGCTCCTTTCGAACCTAGCGCTCGCGGAGGCGGCCCTCGGCGAGATTGCCGCCGCAAAAGGGCACTTTTCGCTGGCGGCGAAGGCGTCCCCGAAGGACCCGCCGCTCTTGCTTAGCTACGCAAATTTCCTCGCCTCTCAGAAGGATCCGGAAGCGGCCGGAATTCTGCGGCAGACGGCAAGTCTCGTCCCTGACGACGTCGGCATGCTGACGACCGTCGGTGTTCTCCAGAAGTCGATCGGCGCATTGGAGGATTGTATCGGCTCCCTCGACGCTGCTCTCGCGAAGAAGAAACTCGCCGAAATCTTCGTGTATCGGGGATTGTGTCGCCTCGGCGCCGCGCAGAAAGATGGCGCGAAAGACGATTTCACTGCCGCAATCGCGCTCGACAAGGGCTTCGCCCCCGCCCACTTCTACCTCGGCGGTCGCTTCGCGGAAGCCGGAAAGAAGAAGGAGGCGAAGGCCGAGTACGACGAATATGTGAAGCTCGCGCCGAACGGCCCACTCGCAGCTCAGGCACGTGAACGGAGCCTCGTCCTCTCGGGGAAGGCGCCCGCCAAACCGGCGAAAGATCCTGGAAAAGACGCAGGAAAGAGCGGGGCGCTTCCGGTCAACGGGGCGAAAGGCGGGACCGGGACGAAGACCGCCTCCGCCGGCTCCGAGAACTGTTCTTCGGACCCGGCGGCAACGACCTGTCGCTGACTTCCGAGCGCTAGGTAGCTGCTCGGAATCTCCTTTTCGGAGTGCGACACGTCCTCGCGAAA
>DYPH01000107.1 GCA_020720045.1 Sorangium cellulosum
AGTTGGATCCGCCGTCAACGCGGCGGATCGATGCAACCCACGGGCGGTCTAGACGGCGACACGACTGTGACCGGAAGGTGTTCCGCGCCCGCGAACGGTGACGGCAACGTGATGCCGCGCGCGCCGCTTCAGTCCTAGCTTTTTCCGGGTGACCACCGCAGCTCCCCCCTTCTTTTCTCCGCAAACGGCGGTCGCTCGCGCACCGCTCACTCGTCCGACGATCGATTCCCAAGACGGGAAAGCTGATTCAAGCGCGGAAACCTGGAGTCCGGCACAAACACGCCGCGCGATGCTCCCTTTCCAGCGCGCAAACACATTGCGAGCAATCGGTCAGCTCGGAACGTCGGTCGTCCCCTACCTCCTTCTGTGGGCCCTGATGGCCTACCTAAGCCACATTTCGTGGCTCCTCGCACTCCCACTCGCGGTGCCTGCTGCCGGCTTTTTTCTTCGCACATTTATCGTCCAGCACGACTGCGGCCATGGCTCCTTCTTGCCCAACAAACGGGCGAACGACGTGGTGGGCACGCTCCTCTCGTTCGTCACCGCTACACCCTACCACCTGTGGCGTCACAACCACGCAAGCCATCATGGTCGTTCAGGAAATTTGGACCGACGGGTACCAGGGGCCGACGTATACACCTGGACCGTCGACGAATACAAAGCGGCTTCCCCCGGCGAGCGTGCTCGCTATCGGTTCACACGCAACCGGTGGGTACTGCTCCTTCTTGGTCCGCTCTATTTGTATCTGATCGACTACCGCTTCCACCGCATCGTCGGCCGAGGAAACTGGAAGACGCGCGCCTCCGTCTACGGGCTCAACTTCGCGCTCTTTGGGGCGATCGTAGCGATCGGACCGAAGCTATTCTTTCTCGTGCAGGCACCAATCATGGTGCTCGCCGGTGCCGCAGGGGTCTTCCTATTCTACGTGCAACACCAGTTTGAAGGCGTCTACTGGGCCCCCGAAGCGACCTTTGATGCCGATCGTGCTGGACTGGAAGGGAGTAGCTTCCTTCGATTGAATCGCGTGCTCGACTTCTTTAGCGGGCACATCGGCTACCACCACATTCATCATCTGTCGCCGCGCGTTCCGAACTACCGCCTGCGCGCCGCCCACGCAGCAATTCCGGCGGCGACACGCCCTGAAGGGCTCCCCCTCCGAGCAGCGACCCGCGGCTTCGAACTCCACCTGTGGGACCGGGACCGCGGCAAACTCGTCCCGTTCCCCGGCTACTAAAACCCGACAATTGCTACAATTTTCTGTGAGCAAGGCAAGGCAGCTGCGCACGCACGCGATCTTGGTAACGGAAGTCACAGGTGGCCGTCGCAACGCCGGTCCCCTCGCCAACCTGAGCGAGAACGTCCCCCCAGGGATCGAGGATCACGCTCTTGCCGTAGGTCGTGCGCCCCAAGGGGTGGGCCCCCCATTGGGCGGGCGCGAGCACAAAGCACTCATTTTCAATCGCGCGAGCACGAAGGAGTGGGAGCCAATGATCGCGCCCGGTCGTCACTGTGAACGCGGCAGGTACCGTCAACAATCGTGCCCCACCCGCGACCTGCGCGCGGAATAGTTCAGGAAACCGGAGATCGTAGCAAATCGCCAAACCGACGGGAATCTCGTCGACGCTCGCAACGACGACCTCGTCGCCTCCCCGCGTCTTTTCGCTCTCCCGCAACCGCGTTCCATCGGCAAGATCAACGTCAAAAAGGTGAATCTTCTTGTAGGTTTTCTCGATTTTCCCCTGCGGGCTGATCAGAACCGACGTGTTGAACGGGAGGACGCTTCCAGCGACCTTTTCCGGCATTCCACCGCCGAGTAGCCAGAGACCATGTGCGGCGGCGAGCTCGCATAGAGCGGCACAAATCGCCCCTGGCTTATCCGAATGAAGGTCCTCGGCGGCGGCCAAGCGTCCGGCATCACCACCGATATAGGCAAAGTTCTCTGGGAGCGCGACAAAGCGGGCTCCTTCTGCCTTTGAACGTGCAACGAGCGGCGTGAGGGCGCGGAGGTTCGCGGCGACGTCATCCTGGGCATTGAGCTGGACGACCGACACACGGAGCGATTCGGCCGATTCCGGAAGCGGGTAACTCATGATGGCGGCACTATAGGCCGGTGGACCTTCTGCTGCCTCCGCCGATCGTCGTCGTCGATGCCGCTCCCCTCCCCGGCCGGCATTCCTCCGCGCTCGTGCGGAACGAAACAGGGACGATCTTCCGCGGTCCTATCTCGCTCGCGATCGCGCCAAGCGCTCTATTTTCCGCAGGTATTCTCGCCGCGGTCACCGAGGTGGCCGGGCGGACGTGGAGCGAAGGGGCGGCCGTCCGTTTCGAAATAGCCGCGTTGCCAGGTGCCGACGACGACGGCGATGGCCTTTCAAGCATTGTGATTCATACCGAAGGATGGCCGGCGCGCTTCACCGCTGGCGCCCTCGCGCAAACCGTCCTGCGGGTCGGCGCCGATGGATACACGCGCGAGGGGGACGTCCACCTCAATGCTGCAGAATACACATTTTCCGCCGACGGCCGAGGGGCCCCCGGCACCATCGATCTTCGCGGCATATTGCTCCATGAATTCGGGCACGTTCTCGGACTTGGGCACAGCGGCGACGGTGCCGCGACGATGTACGCCGCCTACCCGGTCAGCCGCCCCCTCGCCTGGCGCTCCCTCGAAGCCGACGATCGCGCCGGGGCGCTCGCCCTCTATCCGGGCGCCGGCGACGGTGGATGCATTTCGCATGCATGCCCCGACGGCTTCCTGTGCGTGGCGAATCGCTGCGAAGAACTCCGGGCCCACGCGACAAGCTGTTCGCCGTGCCGCACCGATGGAAGAAGCTGCGACGGCGCCGGCGCCGACGCGCGCTGCTTTGGCGAAATTGGTGTTGAATCCGGAGTTTGTGCGCGCAACTGCGCGACAGACGCCGACTGCGGTGGCGGCGAAGATCGTTGCGTCGCCACTTCGGAAGCCGGCGATTTTCGGTGTTCGCGCGATTGCCGTCGGGGACCAGCTGCCTGCAAAACCGCTGCAGACTGCACCGACTTCCCCGAGACTCTCTGCTCCGCGGGCGTATGTCGGTATCCGGCGAGGGTCGACGGCGGAAGCCAGGACCGCAGCGACGCGGCGACCGAGGCAGGCATCGGCGCCGGTGATCCCCAAGCAAATGGCTGCAGTCTGCAGGTTCCCGGTGATTCTGGTTCAGATGCGCCCCTCGCGTCGATCGGTGTGGGCCTCGCGATCGCGGGCGCCTTCCGCCGGACGCTTTCCCGCAAAGGAAAACGCCCCCGGTAGACCCAGAGGCGTTTTCACGAACGGAGCGTCGAATACGCCTTAGGCGTTCGCTTCGTCTTTCGCGCCGGCGCTCTTCTTCTTGGTGTAGAGCGCATCGAGAATGCCCTGATATTCCTCCACAACTTTGCGGCGCTTCAGCTTCATGCTCGGCGTAAGCATGCCGTTTTCCGTGGTGAAGTCTTCGGGAATCAGATCGAAATCCTTGATCCCCTCAAATCCCTTAAAGGCCTTGCCCCACTCGTCGAGCTCGGCCTGAAAGAGGGCGCGCACCTTCGGGTTGGCGATGAGCTTCTTCGGGTCAGTCTCAGAAACCCCGTTCTCAGCGCCCCACGACTGGACCGCTTCAAAGTTCGGAACGGCCAACGCCACATTGAAGGGCCGGTTGTCACCATAGACGAAGATATTGGCAACGAACGGCGACAGCTTCAGACGTTCTTCGAGCGGCGTCGGGACGACGTACTTGCCGTTCTCGAGTTTGTACTGCTCCTTGATCCGGCCGATGATCCAAATGAAACCGTCGGGATCGATCCGGGCCATGTCGCCGGTTCGGAACCACTTCTTCCCGTCCTTCTCAAAGAAAACCGCGGCGTTCTCTTCGGGGCGTTCGTGGTAGCCCTTCATGACGTTCGGCCCGTTGACGCAGAGTTCGCCGTCGTCGGTCGTCATGACGGAAATGCCCGGAAAGACTTTTCCAATGCTTCCGATTTTGCGACCGCTGGGGCTGTTTGCGGAGACGATCGGGCTCGTCTCCGTCAACCCGTAGCCCTCATAGACGGTGACTCCGATGCTATCGATAAACTCCGCGACGTCCTTGGAAAGTGCGGCGCCTCCGCTGAAGGCGTATTCAAGCCGTCCGCCAAACCGAGCGCGAACTTTTTCAAAAACAAGCTTGTCGGCAAGGCTCGTAACAAGCCCCTCGCCGATGCCCACTTCTTCGCCGTCGCGCTGCTTGCGACGGGTCTCAAGCGCGACAGAAACAAGCTTCTGGACGAAGCCGGGCTTCGAAGAAATCGTCTTCTGGACGGCGACGTAGAGCTTATTGAAGACCCTTGGAACGCTGACGAGAATCGTCGGCCGGACCTCGGCCAAGTTCTCGAGGAGCTTGTCGACGCCTTCACAAATCGCAAGCGAGCCGCCGAGCGAGAAAACCCCGTAGAGTTCGCAGGTCTGCCCGAGGACGTGCGCCCACGGAAGAAAGCTGAGGGTTCGGTCGGTCGAACGCATCGGCATCTTGGTGTGGATCGCGGCGATATTCGTCGCGAGATTGCCGTGGCTGAGGACGACCCCCTTCGGGTTGCCGGTCGTGCCGCTCGTATAGATGAAGCAAGCAGTGTCTTCAGCGTCGAGCGTGGCGGTGGGGACCTTTTGCGTGGTCTCCATGAGTTCCGTGTAGCTCTTCACCCGCTCGTCAGTCTTTGACGCCGGATCGAGGGAAATCAGGATCGTGACCGTCGACCGTAGGGACTCGAAGCCCTTGATCTTTTCGACAATCTTGTCGGTCGCGCCGACGACGGCCTTCGCGCCGGAGTCCTGGATAATGAACTCCCACTCTTTCGCGTTTTGCTGCTCGTACATCGGCACATAGACAATGCCGAGACCGATGCAGGCCCATGCAGTTACCGCCCACTCAACGCGGTTGTTCGCAATGAGGGCGAGCCGATCCCCCTTCTTGAGACCGAGGCCGGCAAGCGCCGCCCGGAACTTATCGACTTTCTTTCCGAAATCGAGGTAGCTCAGCCAGTTCCACTGGCCGTTCTGCTTGGTGCCGAAGAGCTCCCGATCCGGGTAGGTCTTGATCGAGTTGTGGTAGACGTCGACGAGGTTCTCGAAATTCGCCATGGCGGCGCCATGGTACCTGCACGACTGCAAATGCGCGCGAAAATCCCATCGCTAGGCGGCGCAATTTTCCTCGGAACCGCGTATTTTTCTGACGCAAAGAGTCAATTTTGCGTCAATGGGCGCCGAAACTTCCCCGAAAGGGGTGGTGCGACGCAATTCGCCTGGGCGGAATCGGGAAGGAACGCCTTCCCTTTCGCTCCTGCCGCCACGACAACGGCGGCGTAGTAGCGTTTCCTTTCCTCAGGACCGAGCTCGCAGGTTCCGACGACTCCCACCGTTGGGCAGGCCCCATCCCCATAGATGCCGTGATTGAGTTCACAGGTGGTCTTGAGGGCCGGGGCAGCATCGCCAATGTATTCGCTACAAAAAGCGAGCGAATCCTTCACATCACAATGCGCCTTTGCAGGAACCTCTTTCGGAGTTTCCGCCGACGGGGCTGCGCTAGGGACCACTTTCTCTTCCGGTTTCGTCAGCTTGCAACCGACGACGGAGCCAGAAAGTACCGCGAAGGTCAATCCCGCGAGAGCGGCGAGTAGTGGGCGAGGTTCGGCATCCGAAAAGCGCATGGCGGAACGGTACGGCGAACGTGCGCCGGCTGTCGATGGCATTCGGTATGCGAAGATCGCGAGGAACGCGGGCAAATTTCGCTTCCGGAACGCCGCGCGCAGGGCTACGGACGGCGCAGAATGAGCGCGCTCCGTTACTACGTGCAGACCATGGGCTGCCAGATGAACGTCCACGATTCCGACCGCATGGGGGATGCCCTCCGCGCGCACGGGTGGACGGAGACGTCGGGTCCCGAAGACGCCGACTTGGTCGTCTTCAATACGTGTTCGGTGCGCGAAAAGGCCGAACAGAAGCTGCGCAGCGAACTCGGAAAGCTCGCGCCACTCAAAAAGGCAAAGCCCGAGCTCGTCGTCGCGGTCGCCGGCTGCGTGGCCCAGCAGGAGGGGGAGAAGCTCCTCGGGAGGAACCCCCATCTCGACCTGGTCATCGGTCCGGACAATATCCCGGAACTTCCGAGACTTGCCCTCGATCAGAGGAACGGGGCGTTGCCGACGGCGCGGACGGTCTTTGACTACGACGCGCCCCAGTTTTTGGCGGCGCAGCCCTCCGCCATCGAGCCGACCCGCGCGCCCGTTTCTGCGTTTGTGACGACGATGAAGGGCTGCGACGAGCGGTGTAGTTTCTGCATTGTTCCGTATACTCGTGGGTCCGAACGATACCGGCCAAGTGCAGACATCCTCGCGGAAGTTCAGGCCTGGGTTTCGGCGGGCGTCCGCGAGATCACGCTCCTCGGACAGACGGTCGACAGCTTCCGCGACGACGCGCTCCCGCCCCCCGCCTCCGACGATCCCGACGAAACCCAGTTTCCCGAGCTTCTCCGAGCGATTGCGCGGGAAGTACCCGCCCTCGCCCGGCTGCGGTACACGAGCCCGCATCCACGGCACCTGACGACGTCCCTGATCTCCGCCCACCGCGACTTGCCGGTTCTCGCCGCCCATGTGCACATGCCGGTGCAGAGCGGATCAAATCGAATTTTGAAGCGAATGATTCGTCGGTACACCCGCGAAGAATACCTTGATCGTATCTCGCGGCTCCGCGGGGCAGTTCCCGGGTTGACGCTCTCCTCAGATTTCATTGTCGGGTTCCCCGGAGAGACCGACGCCGACTTCGAGGAGACGCTGGCGCTTGTCGCCGAAGCGGGGTTTACCTCCCTCTTTGCTTTCAAGTACTCGCCGCGCCCCTTCACTCCCGCCCTGAAGCTCGGGGACGACGTCACCGAAGAGAAGAAAAACGAGCGCTTGCAGCGCCTTCTCGCTCAGGTCGAGGCCCAGCAAAGCGCCCACTTGAGCACCGTCGTCGGTACGGAAGTGTCGGTCCTCGTCGAAGGCCTCAGCAAGACCGCCGCTGACGGTACCCGCACGAGTTACCAGGGGCGGACGTCGCGCAATGAAATCGTCCATATTCCCGATTGCGGGCGAGCGCTCATTGGCGAAGTTGTCCGCGTCCAGGTAACCGAAGCATTTCGACATTCGCTCCGCGGCGACATCCACCCCGCGGAAATTTCTCGGCTCGCTCCGAAAAGCAGCGAACGACGCACAAAGCGCTCTCTTGCGCTCGTTCCGGCGCCGACCGCCGGCTGAAAGGACGTTCGATGGCGATCTATCGCTTTGAAGACAAATCGCCGGTCCTCGGCGAGCGGGTGTTTGTGGCTGAAGAGGCGGTGGTGATCGGCGACGTGCACCTCGGCGCCGACGTCAGCCTTTGGCCCGGTGTCATCGTCCGCGGCGACATGTATCCGATTCGCATCGGTGACCGAACGAATATCCAAGACGGCACCGTCGTGCATGTGACGGAGAACGTAGCCGCGACGACGATCGGCAGCGACGTCGTGGTGGGACACCTGTCATTGCTTCACGGATGCACGGTCGGGAATCGTTGTTTGATCGGCATGGGGAGTGTGCTGCTCGATGGCGTCATCGTCGAAGATGAATGCGTGATCGGTGCGGGGACGATGCTCCTTCCCGGAACGCATGTTCCCAAGCGAAGTCTTGTACTTGGGCGACCGGGCAAAGTCGTGCGGACGCTGAGCGACGATGACCTCGTTCGCCTTGTCGATGGCGGCGTGCAGACCTACGTCGATTACAAGGAGCGGATGCGAACAGGGGGTCTTACGCGGATGGATCCCCCGAACGGTGACCTCAAGGGCCGCTGACAATTTGGATTTCTACGCTCACTACGCCGGCCAGCAGGAAGTCGAGCTGCTCGGCCGCCCCCTTCGACAAATCGACGATCCGCTTCGGATCGCCGAAGGGGCTGCGGTCGTTGATACGGACGCGCACCGTGCGGCCGCTGTCGCGGCGTCGCACTTCAATCCACGTTCCGAAGGGGAGCGTGCGATGGGCGGCCGTCAATCCTCCCGGATCAAAGGGCTCACCGCTCGCGGTCTTCTTCCCCTTCGCGTACCACGTCGCAATACCGACTTCGCGGGGGGGCCCCTCCTTGCCGGTCCCGCGGTAGTCGCTGGGGCTCGTCGAGGCACCGGTCCCGCTCGCCGAGAGGCTGCCGGTCGGGGCGTGAAAGTTCGACTGGCGAGCTGGCGCCGCGCAACCGATGGAAAACACGGTAGTTGCGGCGGCAAGGGCGAAAGGGGTGCAGGCGCGCGCCCGTCCGCAAAGCGGGAGACGGCGCGGAGTTCTCAGCAAACGCATGTGCGCTCGCATAGTCCCGAACGCAACAGCCATGCAAACGGCCCGTGAACCGGGGAAGTCGCGCTTTTCCTTGCGCTTCGTTGGTGGTACGACGTCCGTATGCGCGCGTCCCGCTCCGTATTCGCCTTTCTCGCCGCCGTTACCGCCCTTTCTTGCGGCTCCGAAGAGGGGGACAAACCGGCAGTGACGCCGCCCCCCTCCGCGCTTGGCACGTCGCACATCCGCGACATCCTCAATCCGGAAAGCCCGAAACGGGCGAAGTCCGACGATGTCGTCACGGTCACCGGAGCATCCGTTGTCGCGGTAGATAACTTCGACGAAACGAGGAATGGGAAGAGCCGCGGAACGATCTATATTCAGGACTTTGGCAGCAAAGAGCCCTACTCGGGGATCAGCCTCTTCTCGCCAACGTTCGTTCCGTCCGACCTTAAAGTCGCGAACGGCGATGTGCTTGATTTTCATGGATCCTACCAGGAGAACAGCGCCATCGGAACTGCGGTATTTCCCGCGGGCCAACTCCTCGTTCAGCTGGCGTACCCGACAGGGACGTTCCGCTTCGAAAGTTCGCCCGTCGAGCCGGTCGACATCGATGTCAATGACTTGAAGTCCTACGATACCGGCAAGAAGTGGGTCGGGATGCTTGTGCGGGTGAAGAACCTCAAGCTCCTGAATGCGCCGTTCACCGACAGGTCGAATCGCGTGACCATCCAGATCACCGACGGCGTCCCCAAGGATGCCGCATCGATCGACAATGAGATGATGGACCTCGCCGCCGGCGACTTCAAGAAGGACCAGGTTCTCCAGTCAGTGACCGGCGTTGTGACCTACTTCTTCACGTTGAAGATCGCCCCGCGCTCGAATGCGGACATTGTCCGCTGAGCGAGGCGCCGGCCCCGCCTGGGCGGTGTTGCTTGCCGGTGTGCTCTCTGCCTGTGGCGCCCCTGCCCCGTGGGGACGGGTGCCGACGGCAGCGCGCGACCTGGAACGCCTCGCGATCGCTGGCTTTCCTGAGGCGACGCTCGTTCGTCGCGAGGGAGATCCGCGACCGGTCGTTGTGGCAGCGGTTGACGGAGATGAAGCGGGCGACGGCGAGCGAATCGCAAACGTCTACCGGCAGCGCCTCGAACAACAGCGTGTACACTACAAGGATGTGCATGGCGAGGTGCGCGGGACCGGGACGCGAACCGTCCTCTACCTTTCGGCGGAGCGCGCGGACGACGTTGCCGCGGTTCTCCGTGCGGTCGTCGTCGCCCCGTCCGCCCAGCCGGCGCCGTCCCCGTCGGTGCCGATGCTCGACGAAGAGGACCGCGCGCGCGCCCAGCGCCGATGCCTCGGGGCGCCGCAGAAGAATGAAGCAGCGACTCCTGAATTGTTGAATCATGCGAGTACATTAGGTCGGGTTCATCTCGGCGTCGTCGCGCCGTCGAGCTGGGTCGACCGGTTCTCGGAAGCGCACGTGGCGCTTCCCCGCTGGCCGGCGCCCCAGGAGCGTTCTGCGGGAGCGGCGACCGGCGGCGATGCGACGCGGCTTCGTCTTCGAAAGGGAGATGGGGCGAGCCCCACCAACGTCCTCGACGCCTACGTCTGGGCAGAAGCTCCGATCACGGACGCCGATGCCACCGCGCGTGCGAGTGGCGTAGCGGCGCTCGCAGCGTCTGTTTTTCTTGGTAATTCGGCGAAGGTCGTCGGAATCGCCCCGCAAGCTTCGGGGGTCTGCGTTGCGCTTCGTGCCGAGGTCCGCGGGGCGAGCGCCCCCGACCTCGCGGAAGCGCTTTCGCGATTCGCCGACGGCGCTGCCGCCCTCTTTGCTGCGCCTGGCGCCGCGCCGCGCCTCTCGGGAGACGCCTCCGAAGCTGCACTCGCTGCAGCCCTTTCTTATACGGCAGTCACCGGAAGCTCCGTTGCAAATCCGGCGGCCCCTCATGTCGACCTGTTCCTCACCGAAGGCGGGAAATCACGATTTATTACAGAAGCATCCGCGAATGCACCGGCAGCATCGACGAACCTTTCCCCGATCGTTATTGCGTTTGAGCAGACGCGAAGATTGGCCGCTCAAGGGCTAGCTACCACGATAAAAGCGGAGCCTGGCCAGAGTGAGCGCGTCTTCTTTTTGGGGGACCGGTGCGGCACGCAAGGGCTCCCAAAGACCGCGACTGCGACGCCTGCGGTGTTGTGGGGGGCGATCGCCGACGGTCTCGCCCTGCAAGGCTGGGATGTGGAGGCCCGTGTTGCACCCGACGCCGCGGGGCTGCTGCTTCGCGGGTCGCCGCGTCCCGGAGAAACGCCCGAACTTTTTGCCGATCGCGTCGCGGGCGCCCTCCGCCAGGCCGTTTTTGTTGCGCCGCCCCCCGGCGCGCTGATTCATCGCGTCGTGCTTCGCACGGTGGCGGAGCGCGCGACCTCCGAGCATCGCGCCTTCGCAGCCCTTGCCGAGGCGCTGGCGCCCACCGCACCGGGCGCTTTCGATCCGCACGGAGCGCTTGTCGTCGCTTCATCGACGTCGGCGGAGGCGGTAGGTGCCGCGTTTCGTGAGCTCCCGCGGCAGCCGCTTGCGTTCGCTGCGCTCGTGCCCGATCCGAAGGAAGCGGAACGAATCCAGGCAGATCTCGCCCCTTTCACCGCACGCGGCGCGACGGGTGCCTGCCCGCGAGCGAGCAGCTCGCCGCCATCGGCGGGGCTGCATGTCGTGGCCGAAGCGCCGAGCGATCTTCTGCTGGTTGCCGCCCCACTTGGCCCCCTTCCGGCAGGCGAGTGGGATGCGCTAGCAACCGTGGCCGAGCGCCTGACGCCGCTCGCAGCCCACGCGCTCCCTGAAGGGGCTGCGACCGCCGTCGATGTTCGAAGAATTGGGAGCTCCGGGAACGCAGCGCTCGCGTTTGCCGTTCGTGGGCCGGCAACGAACCATCCACTAATTCTCTCGCAACTTCGAGCATTTATGGCTCGCGTTCGCGGCGGCGCGGTGCGCGCAATTTTGGAGGCTCCTGCACCGGTCGTCGGCCCCCAGGATCCGCGGGTGCGGCTCCTCGAAGCGGCAGCGCTGTCTTCACCGGGCACCGGATCCCCCGCCGATCGTCTCGCACTTGCTCGCAAAATCCCCAGCGACGACGCCCTCGTCGCCCTCCGATCTGCCCCACTGCCATGAAGCCCCCGACCCCGCTCAAAACGCAGGTGAAGGTCGCCGCGAAAGCGGGCGGCCTCGTCGCCACCACCCTTGGACTCCTCGCGCCGTTCTCCGCCGAGCGGGCGATTCTTCAAACGCTCGCCGACGGCGAGGCGCGCGCAGAGGTGAGTCGGCAGCGGTGGGTTCGACGCTGGAGCCGCTCACTCCTTCGGCTTTTTGGCGTGCATGATACATGTATTGGCGGCCTTCCGCACAACCACCGCGGGGCGCTCGTCGTCGCGAACCACCGTTCCGCGGCCGACATCGGACTCCTGCTCGCACACACCGGTGGCGCCCTCGTCTCACGCGCCGATCTCGCGCGGTGGCCGGTCATTGGCCTCGCGGCACGAAGCGTAGGCACCCTGTTCGTCGACCGTGGCGACGTCCACTCGGGCGTCGAGACGATTCGGCGGATCGCGGCGCGGCTGCAGAGCGGCGGTGTCGTCTGTTTGTTTCCCGAAGGGACGACGTTTGTCGGAGACGACGTTCGCCCGTTTCATGCGGGGGCATTTCTCGCCGCAAAGCAGGCAGGTGTCCCGATTATTCCTGCGGGAATCGCCTACGAAACAGGGAGCGAACTCGCGTTTGTCGGGGAGACTTTTCCCGCTCACGTGAAGCGCGTGGCCGCAGGCACCGGCGCCCGCGTCGTGCTCGCGCTTGGTGCGCCAATCGAAGCGAAAGGGCCGGCGGCGAAGCTTGCCCTGCAGGCCCACGATGCCGTCTCCGACCTCGTGAAGCTCGCCCGCGAGCGCGTGGACGCTCAGCCGCCTCCGACGAAATGAACAATCTCGAGAGTGTCCCCTTCCGAGAGAACGTGCTCTTCGTGGCGGGCGCGCGGAACAATCTCGCGATTCACCTCCACGGCGACGCGACCCGCCAGGGAAAGGTGGACCATCAATTGAGAAATTGTGAGCGCGTCGGGGACCTCGCGGAGCTCGCCATTGATCGTCAGTCGCATGGGGCGGACGTCCTAGCGTAGAGAGGCTCAGTGGTCCCGACGAAACGCCTGTACTGGGAGCTGCCGCTCCTCGAAGCCGCAACCGCAACCGTCCTCGCTGCCCGGGAAGGGCGCCTGGTGTTGGACGCGACGATCTTGTACCCGGAAGGGGGTGGCCAGCTCGCCGATCGCGGGACTGTGTCATGGTGCACCGACGACGGTACGACGGTAACAAACGGAATTGAAGACGTCCAGGTGAGCGACGAAGGCGTCATTGAACACCACCTGATCGGCCAGCAAATTCCGGAGCTTGGTTCAGAAGTCACCCTCACGCTCGATGGGCGGAGGCGCCGCGACCATCGCGCCCAGCACAGCGCTCAGCACCTGCTCAGTCAGGCACTTTTTCGGCGTCACGGACGGACTGTTTCCACACGCCTCGGTGCCGACCGCTGCACCATCGACCTACTCGCCGAAGAGGGGCACCCGTTGCTTTCCGAGGCAACGATTTCCGCGGCGGAGGACGAGGTCAATGCGCTCGTGCTCGACGACGTTCCCGTCGTCACGCGTTTCGTCGCGCCGAGCGACCTCGCGGCGCTGGGCCTGCGGAAGGCGCCGACGGTTTCCGAGAATATTCGCATTGTTAGCGTTGCCGATTACGACCACACCCCTTGTGGGGGCACCCACGTCCTTTCCACAGCGCAGATCGGATACGTGCACATTGCAATGGTTGAACGATACAAGGGGGGGCTTCGCGTGAGTTTCCATGCGGGGCCGAGAATTCCGCCGCTTGCGCGTGCATCCAACGAACTCCTCAGCCAGCTCGCGCGCCCTTTTTCGACGTCGCCGGACGCGCTCCCGGCACGCATGGAAAAGCTGCGACAGGCCGCAAAGGACGCGGAAGCAGCCAAGGGGGCCGCCTACCTCGCCTACGCAGAACTCGTCGCTTTCGGGTTACCGGCCGGCGACCGACAGGCCGCCCGAGAGCTTCGCGTCCCGTCCGCCGATATCGCGCTGGTCCGTGCCGTCGCGGCGGCTGCGGCGAACCGATGTGGCTTTGCGGTCGTCGAGGGAATTGCCGGGGAGCGCGGAGTGCCGCTTGTGGTTCACACCTTCGGAAATACCAACGAAAACGCGAACATCGAGCTTCGCGAACGCCTCTCGCGCCGTGGCGGCAAGGGGGGCGGCACCGCGGAACGGGCCGAGGGGTGGATCCCGGTCGTACCAGGCTAAGAGGTCGATTCCGCCGCAAATTGCGCGCGAAACGCCGAAGAAAGTGCTGCGCTGCGGCCCGCCGTGGCGTAGACGGGGACCATGCAGAAGGTCGCGCGCGTGCCGAAGGTCGCGCGCGTGCCGACGCCGCTCACCCACGATCCGGAAGACGTCGCCTGGGCGCTTACGACCGCCGAGGCGATGTGGAACCGCGGCGATCGTCACGATGCCGTGAAGTGGGTGCGTCGTGCGGCGGACGCTGCGCGCGAGGCAAGAGCGACCGAACGGGCTGCCGAACTCGTACGCGCGGGCAACGAACTCGCGACGATCGCCGAACAATCGCCAAGTATTTCCAGGCTCGACGTCGTTCCGCGCAGTCGCCCGCCGAGCTTTGTGCCGACCCACCACCCGGAAGTGCCGGAAGTCCCGCCGATGCCGGCGCCGCCGATCGTGCCGATCCCGGTTGTCAGCCTCGACGAGCCGAGGGTCGAAGCGACCGGTCCGTCGGCGGCGGCGCCTCCGAACCCCGCTGGCGACGCGGGGCGCCGTGTGACTCGTCCGAGCGGGCCCGAAAATTTCTCAATTACGACGAAGTTTCTCGAAGAGACTCGCCCGGCGCCGCCGGTCTCACCAGCGCCGTCCGATGCTCCTCCGCCGGTGCGCGCCGCCCAGGCGACGGTCGTCGTCGACCCTCCCGAACCACCTGCTCCGCTCGTCGCCGACCGGCTCCCCGAAACGACGCCGCCGCCGCCCGTAACTTCCGCGGAATCGCCGTCGACTGCGCCCCGCGAAGCCAATCCGAACGCAACGGCGCAGTGGAGCGTTGCCGAGGCGCTCGCGCGCGTGGCGGCCGTTTCGCAAGCGGCGGCGATTTCGAAGGCGCCCACCGCGAGCGATAGTGGGGAGCGGACAACCCTCGTTTCCGCCCCCCCAGACGCAGTCGCGGCCGATGCGGTTCCCGATCTCTCCGACCAAAACGGCCCAGGCGATCCCCTGGAAACCACGACGGAAGTTCGGGCAATGCTCCGCAATGCGGCGCTCGCCGAGGCGGCTACCCGCGAGGCAGCGGGGGGCGCTATCGTGGAGCCGACGACCGGCGAGCACCGATCGGTCGTCCCCCCCGCCCCGGCGTCCACCCCAAGCGTTGAAGCCTCGGAGGCAAGCACGTTCTCCGATCCGGCGTCGCGCCGGGCGGAGACAAGCACGTTCTCCGATCCGGCGTCGCGCCGGGCGGAGACAAGCACGTCAAAAGCATCGGTACCGGCGCGCCCAGTGCCGCGGACCGCGTTGCGGACGAGCCAGGCCGTCCACGTCGTCCTCTGGAAAGACGCGCAAGGGGTCCACATCGCTCCGACCGGTACGGTCGTGTCTGCGATTGCCATCGAAGCTCTGATTGTTCCGCTCGACCCGAACGCGGATCTCTCGGCGTGGCTGCTCCCCGGCGACCGTTAAGTACGCCGTAATCGCGCAAAGTTTTCGGCGATTGGCGGCGAGCCCAACCGTGCCTGTCGGCGCGCGCGTGAAGCAACGCCTGGAAGCGATGCAAGCACCGTTGATTCTGCATTTTCCGGTCGGAAATGCCGCGTTTTTTGCCTAGAGTCCCCGGCAGGGACGATTGGTGTATGATACATCGATCTAGGCACTTGCCCCCACTCAATGCGGGTTTTCGCATTGAGAAGGTCGTCGACGGAACCGCATGCGGAATCGTCGGCCCCCGCTGTCGACCCGTTCGGAGATTCACCGAAGACCATGTTCGAAGAATTCGGCATCAACGCTGGCTACGTCGAAGAACTCCACGCCCAATTCATGCGGAGTCCGAACTCCGTCGATCCCAAGTGGCGTTCGTTTTTTGAAGGACGTGGACTCGGTCCCGACGGCGCAAACAACAAGATCTCCTCACGGGGCCCGACGGACGACGTCGCAGCACCCGCCCGGGAGACGCGCTCGTCGCTCGCGCCGATTCCGCAGGGGCCCGTTGCTGACGACGTCCTCGCCGCACGGGTCTCCCAGCTCGTTGCCGCCTACCGGGCGCGTGGACATTTCGCCGCCCACCTCGATCCGCTCGGGCCGCCGCCGCCGCGCCCCGCGGAGTTCGAGCTCGCTCAGTTCGGTCTGTCCGAAGGCGATCTTGATCAGTTGTTTCCGACGGTTGGCGTGCAGGGGCTCGCGGCCCGCGCCTCGCTCCGGCAGATCGTCGAGCACCTCGAAGAGACCTACTGCCGCTCGATCGGTGTAGAGTTCACGCAAATCGAGGACGTCGTCCAGCGTGAGTGGCTCCAGGCGACGATGGAGCTCACGCGGAACAAGTGCACCCTCCAGCGCGAAGAGACCTGGCGCGTCGTGAGCCGCCTCACCGACGCCGAGATCTTCGAGCAATTCCTCGCAAAAAACTTCATCGGTGCGAAGCGGTTCTCCTGCGAAGGGGCCGAGAGCATGATCGCGATGATGGACCTTCTCATCGAGGCGGCTGGCAGCCACGGCGTCGATGAAATCATCATCGGCATGGCCCACCGCGGCCGCCTGAATGTGCTCGTTAACATCATGGGGAAGCACCCGCGCGAGCTCTTTGCGGCCTTCGCCGACAAGAATCCGGAGCGCTTCCTTGGCGGCGGTGATGTCAAATATCACCTCGGTTACTCGAAGGACTGGGAGACGAGCTCAGGGAAGAACGTTCACCTTTCCCTCGCCTTCAATCCGTCGCACCTTGAGTTCGTCAATCCGGTCGTAGAAGGGCGCGTTCGCGCCAAGATGGACCGGTCGCCGGGCCGCGTGGTGATGCCGCTCGTGATCCACGGGGATGCCGCCTTCATCGGCCAGGGCGTCGTGGCAGAGACCCTCAACATGGCGATGTTGCAAGGGTATCACACCGGCGGCACCATCCACATGGTCGTCAACAATCAGGTTGGCTTCACGACCTACCCGGAAGACTCCCGCTCCACCCGTTACTGCACCGACATCACGCGGATGCTCAAGGTGCCGGTCTTCCACGTGAACGGCGAAGATCCGGAAGCGGTCATTCAGGTGACTCGCCTCGCGATCGAATACCGCCAGCGGTTTAAGCAAGATGTCGTCATTGACATGTACTGCTTCCGTAAGTTTGGTCACAATGAAGGGGACGAGCCGCGCTTCACGCAGCCCCTCATGTACCAGGTCATCGACCAGAAGCCGGGCGTCCGTGCGACCTACGTCCACAAGTTGATCGCCGGCGGGCAACTCACCGCAGAAAAAGCGGAAGAAATCGCGACCGCGCGCAAGAATGCCCTCGATGAGGCGCTCGCGGAGTCGAAATCGGGAGACTTCAACAAGCCCCCCTACGCGGGCGGCGGCGTGTGGCAGGGGTACGTCGGGGGCCCCGACGGCGATACCGCCGAGGTCAAGACCGGCTACGACCGCGGAGCGCTCGTCGAAATCCTGACGAATCTCACTAAGTTGCCGGAAGGCTTTACGCCGCACCCGAAGGTCCTGAACGAGATCGAGTCTCGGCACAAGAAAGCGATCGCCGAGCCGAGCACGCTGAACTGGGGCGCTGCCGAGCACCTCGCGTTTGCGACGCTCGTCCTCGAAGGGAAGCCGGTTCGCATCACCGGGCAGGACGCCCGCCGCGGAACGTTCACCCATCGCCATGCGGTCCTCACCGACACGACCAACGGGAAGCGCTACACGCCGCTGTGCAATCTTTCGAAGGATCAGGCGACCTTCGACGTCTTCGACTCGCCGCTCAGCGAGACCGGCGTCCTCGGCTTCGACTACGGCTACTCCCTTGATCGCCCGGAAGGGCTCGTGATCTGGGAGGCCCAGTTCGGCGATTTCGGCAACGGCGCGCAGGTCATCATCGACCAGTTCATCGCGAGCGCGGAAGACAAGTGGCGTCGCCTGTCCGGGCTCGTGATGCTTCTGCCCCATGGCTACGAAGGTCAGGGCCCCGAGCACTCGTCGGCGCGCATCGAGCGGTTCCTCCAGCTTTGTGCGGAAGACAATATCCAGGTCCAGAACCTCACCACGCCGGCGCAGATTTTCCACTCGCTCCGCCGTCAGGTCCACCGGCCGACCCGCAAGCCGCTCGTGATCTTTTCGCCGAAGAGCCTCCTCCGCAATCCCGAGGCGGTTTCCACCCTCGAAGATCTTGCAGCGGGCGAATTTCAGCGGGTCATCGGCGACAGTGTTGTGGCGCCGGAGAAGGTCACGAAGATCCTCCTCTGTTCCGGCAAAGTCTATTACGATCTCGCCGCCGAACGGAAGCGCCTTGGCCGCGAGGATGTCGCCATTGTTCGTCTTGAGCAGCTCTATCCGCTCAATGGCGACTTGGCGGCTGCACTCGCACCGTACAAAGCCGGTACACCGCTTGTTTGGGTTCAAGACGAGCCGAAGAACAGCGGAGGTTGGTACTTCCTGCTCGCTTCGCTTCCCAAATATTTTCAAGGACATGGCGCCGCGTACCCGCTCACCTGCGTCGGCCGTGCCGCCAGCGCGAGCCCGGCGACCGGCAGCCTTGGGGCGCACAAGATGGAGCAGCAAATGCTCCTCGAAGAGGCGTTCCGAGACGCAAAGTAGTCGCGACGGGCGGCAATGGGAGAGGCGGGATCGACGAACGCGTCGGTCCCGCTTCTTCGTCGTACATGGGCAGAAATTCTCTTTTGATTGCCCGAAAATCCGCGGGGGATGCCGAACGGAACATTGACCATGCTGAAGTTTCTCGCCTCGTTTTCCGATGAGCTCTCCGTCCTTGCGGTGGTCTTCCTGACGGCGGCGCTGGTTCATGTGCTCGCTCCGTTCAAGCGCCACAAGATTCGGCGCCTCTTGCTTGTCGCCGTCGGCCAGCTGGCCAGCGCGGCGCTAGCGATTGGCTTTCATCGGCTCGGCCTGCCGGCGTGGGAGCTCCGCGCAAACCTTGCTTGCGATCTCCTCGCCGCCGTTGTGTTCGTCCAGGCGGCCGGCGTCGCACTCTTCGACGTCCTGCTCCCACGCATCGGCGTGTCGGTGCTCTCGATCACGAGCGACCTAGCAGTCGGCTTTACCTACATCGTTTCTACGATCGCGGTGTTGCGAGGGGCCGGCCTCAATCCTACGGAGGTCGTCGCAACCGGTGCGGTCGTTTCTGCCGTCGTTGCCCTCTCCCTTCAATCGACGTTGGGCAACATCCTAGGTGGGGTCGCACTTCAGATTGACGGCTCGATCCACGTCGGCGACTGGGTGCAGCTCGAAAATGGTCGGCAGGGGAAAGTCACAAAAATTCGGTGGCGCCACACGGTGCTTGAGACCCGCGATTTTTCGACAATTATCGTACCCAACGCAACACTTCTCTCGACGAACATCACCATCTTGGGGCGTAGGGATGGCAAGCCTGTGCCGGCTCGTTACTGGGTCTACTTCAATGTAGATCACCGATTTAGCCCTGCCCGCGTTTGTGATGTTGTTTCGGAAGCACTCTCTGCTGCCCCCATTGAGCGAGTCGCCCTAGACCCGAAACCGAGCGTCATTTGCGTCGACCTCGCTCAGGAACAACGCCCGTCCTTCGCCCTCTACGCGGTCCGCTATTGGCTCACCGATCTTGCCGTAGATGACCCAACGAGTTCGCTCGTACGTGCGCGCATCCACGCCGCCCTAGGCCGCGCCGGAATTCCGCTCGCAGTCCCGGCGACGAAAATGTTCGTCGAGGACCACGACGAACAGCGCGCGCGTCGAAAACAGGAGGAAGAACGAGCACGTCGCGTGGCGGTCCTCCGCTCCCTCCCCTTCTTTCAGGTGCTGGACGAAACCGAGCTCACCTCCCTCGCCGACCGCCTCCGCTTCGCGCCTTTCGTGCGCGGCGAGACGATGACCCGCCAAGGGGCGGTCGCGCACTGGCTCTATCTGATGGAGCACGGCAAGGCGGAAATTCGAACGAAACAGCCCGACAACGCGGGAATCGCCGTCTCCGATCGCGTCGTCAGCACCCTCGTGGGGCCCGCCGTCTTTGGGGAGATGGGGCTAATGACCGGCGAGCCGCGGACCGCAAGCGTCGTCGCCGTGACCGACACGACCTGCTACCGCCTGGACAAGGAGAGCTTCGCGGACATCGTTGCGAAACGCCCCGCGATCGCTGAGGAATTGTCGCACGTGCTCGCACGCCGCCGCGTCGAACTCCTCGCGACCCGGGAATCGATGGGGGCCGCCCAGCGCAGCGCAAAAGAGGCCTCCGAACGCGAGCGCATCTTGGGCGCGATTCAGAATTTCTTTGGCCTTTGATCAAAGTTCGAGCCCACAAGAGAGCCATGGCAACCGGTATTGAAATTGATGAGATTCTCCTCCCCATCCACGCAGTTCGCTTTCTGCGCGCGCTTGGGAGTCATCGTTACATCAAGGGGGCCACGCACGAGATTCACGCGTTCGCCTACGCCTCCTGCGACGATGTTCCCGAATTGAATGAGGCGCGCGCCTGGGCGATCGCGGTGTTGGCCGATCCGAAGATCGATCGCGGATCCCGCGATCCAGCGCTTTTGCGACGTTCGTCGACCAAGGAAGCATGCGCCGCGCTCGAACAGTTCTGGTCGACGGAGACCGAGCAGCGAACCCGCGTTTGTGCACGCCTCGAACGGCTCCTTGACGGGATCGCCACCCCGCGAAGCGCCGAAGCGCCGATCTTTGACGAGAATGCGGAAGAATCGGTATTCCCGGCACTTTTCGACATCGGTTTTGAGCTCCTTCGCCTTGCCGAGCTCGACCCTGTGCGCCACAAAGGCGTCCGCGATGCCTACGACAAGGAAATGGTCGACCTTGGAGGCGAGGACGATCTCGGCTACATCAGTGCCCGGTTCGAAGAGGAAAATGCCGTCCCCGAACGACCGGCGTACACCCAGGAAGCCCCCCTCTTGGGCCCCCAGGAAGTCCTCTTTCCGAACGACGAAGACGGTGCACTACGAGCTCCATTCGTCCTGTGGTGTGAAGCAGAGGAGGTCTATCACGACTACCTCATTCGCGGATGTCTGAAGGCGGCGAAGCTCTCGGCGTAGCTTCCGGCCCCGTGGAAATACTGATCCGACTTGGCGACCCCCCTGCCGCGCGTTCATTCGTCGATCGAAACAGAACCGGGCGGCCGGCGTCGCGCTCGCAGAATGAAGCTGTTGCGGAGCGCGACCCAGCAGGCGTCATTCTCCTACGCGCACCAGGAATGAACGGGGCAGTTCGACTCGTTGGCACGCCGACGACTCCGACCCTCGTATTCGCCAGTGGCGGCGGTGTGTCCGGCATCGATTTTCTCAACGGAAGCCCGGCGGTAAGCGCAAAAGGGGACGTAACGATTGGAAAATCGACGTTTGCTGAAGCAACTGTCGCTGTGCTTGCGCGCGGCAACGGGGCGCTCACCATGGTGGACGCGACGATCAAGACGGGCGACCCGGCGACCTGCCGAACAGGCCTCGACCTGGGCGATTCGGTCGCGGTAACCCTCACGAACCTCACGTCTTCGGGCGTTTCCTATGTCGTCGCGACGACTGGGGCGGCAAAGGTGACGTTGGTATCGCCGACGCTCGTCGCCCCTTCTTTGTGCAAAAAGCCCATCGACTCTCAAAACTACGCCTCTTTCGCGATCAACCACAGCAGCACTGGGCTGCTCGACGTCGCCGGCGGGAAGATCTCCGGGGCGAACGCGCAGAACTTGGCATCCGGCCCGGTGAAATTGGGTGGAAACGTTCAGCTTGCAACCGGTCAAGACGGCGTCCGCGTGACCGGGGCGGGCGCGCTCAACGCGGACACCGTCCGGTTCGATGCCCTCACGCACGGCATCTGGTCGACGGCAAACGCGTCGGCGGTCATCACCGCGACGAAGCTCAACGTCACCAATACCGCAATCGGCTTCCGTGGGACGGGGAGCAACTCAGTTACGATTACCTCCTCGAACTTTGCCGGGGCGACGACCGGGGCCCAGTTCGAAGGGAACCTCGCAAGCATGTCGCTCACCGGCGTCGATTTTGGCACCAACCGCGCAAGCGGAACGGCGGTCGTTTTCGCGGCGGGCGCAACGAGCTACGTCACGTTGACGAATTCACGGTTCATTCCGTCGGTGCAAGGCGCGAACGTAACCGGATCTTACGCAGCTGGCACGAAGACGGACGCGCTCGGAGCCGCTCCCGCGAACGCCGCCAACTTCCGTGGGCACGCCGTCGGGGTAGGTGGGAAGTTCTGAGCGAACGTTAACGAAAGCACAGGAAAAGAGGGCGCCCCGTTTCTGGAGCGGCCCTCTTTTCGTTTCCGCAGAGGCTGCTTCAGCCCTTCTTCTGCACGTCTTCAGACTCGTCGCTTTCGTCGCTTTCGTCTTCGTCGTCACTCTCGTCCGCTGCCTCGGCGGCAGCCTTCGTTGCAGCCGACTTTTCGACGGCCTTCGACGTTTTCGCCGGCTTCTCATCGTCGGCTTCGTCGAGCGACGCCTCTCCGGCGACTGCCCACGGCTCTTTGAATTTCGTCAACGCCCAGCCGGCCCAGGCGGCGACGCCAGCGAAGGTGACCCCGGACAGAATCACGAGATATTTCGGGTCGGGCGCATTCATTGCGCGCGAACCAAGCACGATGTTGCGCCGCTGTCGAGGGGGCCGAAGGGATGCCTGCGGAGAACTCCCTGGCGTCCCCCGCTCGGTGGACGGACGCGTTCGCCGATCCGGCGTCACGCCGGGCGGAGACAAACGCGTCCGTCCGCGAAGCGGGAGACGGCGCGGAGTTCTTGCCAAACGCGTCCGTCCGCGAAGCGGGAGACGGCGCGGAGTTCTTGCCAAACGCGTCCGTCCGCGAAGCGGGAGACGGCGCGGAGTTCTTGCCAAACGCGTCCGTCCGCGAAGCGGGAGACGG
>DYPH01000017.1 GCA_020720045.1 Sorangium cellulosum
TCTCGCGACGCCACTCCCAGCATTTTCGCTGGCGGTCGCGAACGGACGGGCCCCGTCGAGAGCGGCGAGGAGGCTATCGTCGAGGACGATCCGGGGCCGCCCGCCGAGGAATCGAAGGAGGCGGGCGCCGAGCTCCCCGTAGAAGGCGGCGGCGACGCGATCGGCATCAGGAATCCCAGAATCCCGAATTCGTTCGCGAACTTCGCGGCGTCGGATGCGAACGACTGCGTAGGCGAGAAAGCCAAGGAGCCGTCCGAGGACCGTCGAAACGGGCAACCGGAAGCCCTCGCCGCTCAGCGCCCGAAGCCGGCGCGCCGCGGCGTCTCACCGGCGACGACGGAAGCATCGGCGGCTACGGCAAAAACATCGGCGATTCGCACCGCGTAGGTCTCGCGCTTGGCATTCGTCGCGAACGCGAGGCCCCCTTCGAGACGCAACGCCACGATCTTGCCGATCGTGAGCCCGACGCCGCTCGCACTGACGTGGAGGGAAATCGTAGCGTCATCGCCGAGCGTGTAAGCGGAGGCTTCTCCAGCAGATTTCGTGGCGTGAAAGGTGGAGAGGACGAGTTCGAGGTCGCGGGCTTCCATGGGGCGACGACTATTAGCGTAGCTTCGCACGCCAGGCGACGGTTCCCGCTTGCCGAAGGGGGCGATCGAAGCGACAACGGCGCCGTGGGCACCGAGTACCCCGTGGAACTCCGCGACGTTCGAAAGTCTTTTGGTAGCAATGACGTGATCAAAGGGATCTCGTTCCGCTGCAAGGAGGCTGAAACGACCGTTATTATTGGTGGTTCTGGTGCCGGAAAGACCACCCTCCTCCGGATGATCGTCGGTCTAGAGCGGCCAACGAGCGGGCAAATCCTGATTGACGGCGAGGACATTGCCCCGCTTACGCGCGAACGCGACTTGAATCGCGTTCGGCAAAAGCTAGGAATGGTCTACCAGTATGCAGCGCTACTGGACTCTTTGACTGTCATGGAAAATGTCGCCTTTCCTTTGATTGAGCATACCAAGCTCACGACCAAAGAAATCGAAGAGAAGGTCGTCGACAAACTACGCGTGCTGGGTCTCGAGCCTACAGTTTTGAAGAAATTCCCTGCGGAACTCTCCGGCGGTATGCGGAAGCGCGTCGGCCTTGCGCGCGCGCTCATGCTGGAACCGAAGATCATTGTTTACGACGAACCGAATTCGGGCCTCGATCCGATTTCATCGCGCGTCGTCGACGATCTCATCGACGAAACCCGCGAACGCTTTCGGGTGACCAGCGTGGTGATCAGTCACGATATCGCGAGCATCTTCCGCATCGCTCATCAGGCGATTCTTGTCATTCACGGGAAGGTCGTCGCCGCGGGGACCCCCGACGAACTCGCCTACGGAGACAACGAGATCTCTCGGGATTTTATCGACAAGTCGGGCGTCGATGGCAAGCGAGCTCGCTCGGTCAGCCATGATTGACGGCGACCCCGGCGCAGCGTCCCCGGCAACCAAGACCGACCCTCTCGCGGTCTCGGCGCTGATTTTTGGAGTAGGTTCGCTGGTTTGCGGTGCGCTTACCGGCGTGCCTGCGATCGTCCTTGGGTGGGTCGCCCGTCGCCGCTTGGAGCCGGACGCTGACGGCGAGCAGCGGCGCGGTTCCGGTCTTGCCCTCGCCGGCATCGTCACTGGGCTCTTCGGCTCTCTCGTCTCGTCGACGGTCCTTGTTCTGCTGCTCGTTCATGGTCGCGGGCGGCCCGGCCCTCCGGTGGTCGCCCACGCGCCGAAGACGGAACACCCCGGTCCCCCTTCTCTGCCGCGCGCCCCGCAAGGCGGGCCGGAAGACGAGGAAAGCCAGGAAGACCGGGACGACCAAGAAAACGAGGAAGAACAGGCTTTTCGAGATCTCTTCCGGCGAGGCGCTGCACCGGGCCGCGAGGAGGCGGGCGGTCGTGGCGCGACGACGACGAAGTTTGGCGACGTCACTTTCGTCGCGATCGACGGCGGCGATCGACGGGAACTAGCTGAAATCCTTACCTCCGAGGGGAAGAGCGCTGCCGCCGACCACGCCCGGCTCCTCGTGTACGGAGGCGGTACCGGCTGCGGCCCCTGCGCCTCCTTCGAAGAGGCGCTCGCCCAGGATCTTCTTCAGAAGGCACTTGGAAAATCGCGAATTCTTGCCTTTGATACCTCCGATCGACGACGGAGTGCAGAACTTCTTCGAGCCGGCTTTGATGTTACCAAAATCCCTGCTTTCTTCCTTCTGGATGCCACGCGGAAGCCTTCGCGGCGCGTCGATGGTGGCGCCTGGGGGAACGATACTGCGGAAAACATTTCACCGGTGCTCCGCGCATTTATCGCTGGAAAATCGGGTACTACGGTAACTGGTAAGCCGATTGTTCCGCGGGCGCGTCGCCCCGTTGATGCGCTGTTTGATGACGACAACGGCCCCCACCTCTGACGCCGATGTTCAATGGAAGTCGCGGCTCGGCGTCGCGACGATGCCTTCCGTCTCGAGCGGCTCCATCGCGTGGACGACAAGGTGGATGATCGGGGCGGACGATGCCGTCTCGCGGTCGGCGATTTCGACGCGGGCACAAACAAGTACGAGGGGATAGGAGGTCGCCACGTGGCGAAGGCGCTCGTAGGTAGCCGCCCAGAGAACGAGGTTGAAGAAGCCGAATTCGTCCTCCAAGGTCATAAAGACGACCCCACTCGCCGTCTGCGGGCGCTGGCGAACCAGCACCATTCCGGCGATGCGAATGGTGGTTCCGTGAAGATTTGGATGGGCGGCGAGGGCCGCCGACGTCCACACATCCCGGGGGAGGCGTTCGCGGAGCACACGGAGGGGATGATCCTGGACCGATACGCCCGTCCGCTCGTAATCCAGCGCAAGCTGCTCGGCACGCGTCAATCCAGGTACAGAAACCGAAGTGGAAGCAGGAACCGCGTCTTTCAATAGAGGTTTCGTCGCCGCAGTAGCGACATTGGCCCGCAGAAAGAGACGCTCGGCGACCGGCTTCCGTGCCTCCCACAGGCCCCGGCGGCGCGCCTTGCCGACGAGCGCTTCCAGGGCCCCCGCCTCGGCGAGCTTCTCAAGGTCACCCGCGCTCAAATTTGCAGCTATTTTCAACTCTTCTACGCTTGAAAGGAGCTGCTCCCCGCGGGCAGCGACGAGGCGGGCGACCGTCTCCGCGCCGAGCCCCTTCACGAGCCGGAGACCGAGGCGAATCGCTGGGCCACCGCGCGCGCTTGGCGAGGCCGACTCCAGGGCGCAATCCCAACCGCTCTGAAAGACGCAGAGCGGGAGCACCTCGACGCCATGGCGCTTGGCGTCCTGGAGGATCGTCGACGGCGAATAGAAGCCCATCGGCTGGCTGTTGATGAGCGCCGCGGCGAAGGCGGCCGGGTGGTGGGTCTTCAGCCAGGCGCTCGCGTAGACCAGCAAGGCGAAGCTGGCTGCGTGGCTCTCGGGGAAGCCATACTCGCCAAAGCCATGAATTTGCTTCCAGAGTCGCTCGCAGAATTCCGGGGAGATGCCGTGACGGACGAAGCCCCGGTAGAGGCGATCCCGGTGACGGGCGAGGCGGCCGGTCTTTTTCCAGGCGGCCATGTCCCGCCGGAGTTGATCGGCTTCGCCACCGCTGTAGCCGGCGCCGACGATCGCAAGTTGCATGACTTGCTCCTGAAAAAGGGGGACCCCCAGCGTGCGCTCAAGCACTGGCGCCAAGATCGGGTGGGGCGCATCGCTCGCCTCCTCGCCGGAGCGGCGCCGCAAATAAGGGTGCACCATCCCGCCTTGAATCGGCCCCGGTCGCACAATGGCGACCTGCACCACGAGGTCATAGAAATTGCGGGGCCGAAGGCGCGGAAGCATCGACATTTGGGCGCGGCTCTCGATTTGAAAGACACCGACGCTATCGGCCCGACAGAGCGCATCGTAGACGACAGGATCCTCAGCGGGGATCTGGGCGAGGCGCTCATTAGCCCCGCGCAAATCACCAGGTTCTTTGATAAAATCGAGCCCTTTTCGTAGCGCCGTGAGCATCCCGAGCGCCAAGACGTCGAGCTTGAAGAAGCCGAGGACGTCGATATCATCCTTGTCCCAGGGGACGATCGTGCGATCCTTCATTCCCGCCGGTTCGACGGGGGCGACCTGCGACAAAGGCTCCGCGGAGAGAATAAATCCCCCTACGTGAATCGAGATATGGCGCGGAAATCCCTGCATCGCGTGAGCAATTCGAACGATTGCTTCGATGCGCGGATCCTGGGGATCAAAGCCGGCTTCGCGGAGCCGCTCCTCGGAAGCCGACTCCGGCGAGTCCCAATAGGAGGGGATCCCGGCGAGGCGATCGGTCTGCTCAAGGGAAAGTCCAAAGACTTTCGCCACTTCGCGTAGGGCTGACCGACCGCGGTAGCAGACGACCTCGCTCACCATCGCTGCGCAGGTGCGGCCGTAGCGCTGATAAATTTCTTGAATCACTTCTTCCCGGCGCTCGTGCTCGAAATCGACGTCGATATCGGGCGGCTCTTTCCGTTCCGGGGAGAGGAAACGTTCAAAGAGCATTGAGCTTCGTGCAGGATCGACCGCCGTGATCCCAAGGGCCCAGCAGACCGCCGAATTCGCCGCACTCCCCCGCCCCTGGCAAAGAATATCCCGCGCGCGGGCAAGCTCGACGATGTCGTGAACGCTGAGAAAATAGGGCGCAACATCGATGTGAGCGATGACGCCGAGCTCTTTTCGAACCAGCGCGCGCACCGACGAGGGGATCGCCATCCCGTAGCGCTTCACTAGACCTTTCTCGACGCGAAAGGCGAGCGCTTCATTGGCGCTCATCGGCACCATCTGCCCCTGATCATCTTCCTTTACCTCCTCCGCCGCGAGGCGACAGGGGAAATGATACTTGAGCTCGGCAAGGGAAAACAAACAGGCATCGGCGACGCGACGCGTCCGCGCGATCGCCTCCGGGTAGTTGGCAAAGAGCGCCTCCATCGCCGCCTCCCCCTTGAGGTGGGCTTCCGCGTTCGGGAGGAGCGTTCGACCGGCGGCGTCGAGGGTCGTCCGCTGCTGAATGCACCGAAGAACATCATAAAGAACGCGGTCTTCTGGTACGGCGAAGCGGGGCCGATTGGTGGCTAGGAGCGGAATCCCGAAGCGGCGCGACTCCTGGAGGGCGGCGGCGAGGCGCGCGCGATCTTCACCGTCTTTGTGAATCGTGAGCGCGAGGGAAAGGCGGCTCCCGAAAAGATCGAATAGCGGCTTTGTTTGGGAGTGATTCGCCGGTTGAATCAGCTCGGGCGCTCCGAGGATCGTCGCCCAAAGCCCCTGGGTTCTCCCAACAAGCATCGCGATCGTGACGTAAGGGGTGCGCTTTTCGCCGGTGGAGGTACGACTGTTTCGGTGGGCCTCCGTCAAGAGCTCGCAAAGATGGGTGTACCCTTCGCGACTGGCGACGTGGAGGGCAAGTGCGGTCGCTTCGTGCTCGTCGCCCACGAGGACTTCGCAGCCGACAACAAGACGAATCCCTCGCGCTTTCGCCGCCTCCCAAACACGGACCATCCCGTAAATCCCGTGAATATCTGCAATTCCGAGGGTGTCGAGCCCGAGATTGGCGGCGCGGTCCACGACGGCATCGGGGGAAGAGCCCCCAGCGAGAAAGCTAAAATGGGTCCGCGCGCACAGCTCGACAAACCGAGAACCTGCCTGCAAGAATGGCGCGGCCAATTCTTGAAAGGGCTCATGGATGACCGGCTCTTCCACGGGGAGCCGCGACGAAGGATCGATACGAACGCGGAGCATCAGTCGTAGATTCCAAGCACGACGTAGGCGTTGCGCCCGGCGGGCGTCGTCGCCAGGAGGCGGAGGCCGTCGCCGCCAAGAAGAAGAAAGTCGGTCGCACTACTGGCGGCGTCGCTGCGCCACCAATCGACCTGAGCCAGCCGATAAAGAAAACGAATCGGCTTCGGAAGCTCCTTCAGACCGTACTGCGCGACGAACTGGGCGAGTGGGATCGGCGTGGCGAGAAGGCGCGTCGGCTCGGGGACCGCCATCGGCCGCACCGGGAGATCCTTAGGAGTTTTAGGGCTTTGATAGTCCCAGGGGACGATCCGCGTGCGCGCCGCAACCGCATAGGCGTCTCCGAGCACCAGGCGCCCGACCGACGTCGGCACTTGCCCCACCTCGTCGCCCAAGGGATCCTCTTCAAGCTCGGCGGTGAGCGTCGCGACCAACGCTGGGAGACCGGCACGCGCCTTTTCCCGGGCTGCGGAGAAGAGGGAAATCGCTTGCCCGACGCACGGCACAAGGCGCTCGGCGCGAAGGACCATCGCAACGACTGGCAGCGGGACATCAAACGCGTCAATTTTTGCACGAATCAGGTCAAAAATCGCCGTTTCCGCATAAATAGGCTGAACCAAACGAAAGAGAAATTCGGCCTCCGAGGCCGACTTTTCTCCGCGAGCCATCGATGCATCGAAGGAGAATCGCAGGGTTGCTTCCGCAATGGCCATGGCACGCCCTTCGAGGCGAGTCGCCAAGCGGGACGCCAGACGCCGCGCCACAAATAGCAATTGATGACGCTCCAGTACCGGCTCCATTTCGAGGAACTCTTCCGGCGTCTCCGGCGGATTGTAGGCTTTGAGCGGGGCACGATCATCGCCGTCAAGGAGCGGGAGTACGGCGATGAGTTCGCCGCCCAAGCGATGGGCGAGTTCCCGACGCGGAAGGTCCCGAACGGCCGCGAGGTGTTTGAGCCCGAGCTTCTGGAACCAGCGCCGCGTCTCGGTGCGGATCGGGAGCACGTCGACGGGGAGTTCTCCGAGGTAAAGGGCATTCTGCCCGGGGGGAACAACGCTAGATTGCTGAATTATTTCCGAGTTTTGCTGGGCAAGCCGACGACTTTTCGGCGCCTCCGGACGTGCAAGGCTCGGCCGATGCAGGGCAGCAAGGACAAGCGCCTGGGCAAAGGCCTCAGCGACGCGGGGGCCGTCGGCGATGGCTCCGAAGGCCTGGTGGCCGAGCTCCTCGGCGCGCGCCAAGAGGCGCGCAAGCAGGATTTCCTCGGCGGATAGGCCCGATAAGCCCGGCGAATCGGCCTGATGGAGACCGGCACAACCGGTGACGTCGACGTGGACGACGGAAAAAAAGGCGCCTGTTGAAGTGGCCCCCGGCTCCTCGCCGCCAGCACGAAAGGAGACAGTGGCGCCAAAACCCAGAGAATGCTCAGCAATTCGCGCAAGTTCTTCACGGACACGCCCCTCATAGACGAGAGCGACCTCCAGCGTCGCAAGCCGGGCGCGGGCCTGGGCGACGGTCATGCCGACGCGAATCCCGAAGCGCTGGGCCGCCCGATTGACCTCGGCAAGCGGGTGGTTGCCGAGGAGGGTCGTCTCCGCGCTCTCGGTGCGTACGACCGCGCACGGCCCGAGGGTCGACAACGAGGAGTAGGCGATCTCGCTGCGCAGTTCCGGAAAGAGGATTGCAGCGATTCTCATATTCTTTTAAACATTTACAAGAGGCTTCACGATCCCTCGCCCGCGGGCGCCGCCGTGGCGATCCTTGGCGACCTGGACCGTCCACCCGAGCTCCCCTGCGCCGCCATCGATTTCCAGCCGGAGCGCCGTCGGCCACGGGAGCCCTTTGGGGACGAAACGATCGCTCCGAAGGAGCACGAGCGTCCCGGTCGCCTCGGCCGCCACCGCGAGCCGACGCAAGGCGCGGTCATCGACGCTGGCTCGCGCCCCACGGCGCACCCCACTTCGCGCGGCCAGGAGCGGATGGACATCGATGACCACCGCTGCAAAGACCGAACTTTCTACAACTTTCGCCGCAATACGCCCTAGCTTTCCCCAGGGGGGTGCAACCACGAGACACCGGGCGAGGTCGAGTCCGAGCGCCGCCAACGCCGGCCCGTGGAGGTTCCGTTCCGGAGCTACCCACGCGACCAAAGGGCCAGCGACATAACTGGCGGCGTCACGAGAGACGACTTGCTGGGCTGCCACCAAGGCGGCGACCGCCACCGTCGTTGCGCCGCCGGCAGCCCCAACGGCGCTCAGTTCGACCAACGCCCCCGCCGGGAAGCCACCATCGGGCAGGAGATCATCGAGGCCCCGCAACGTCAATTCCGTAGAAAAAACCTGGCGATCGCCCCTACGGAACTCTTCGGCCGCCGGCGTAACCAGGAGGCTTCCGAGCTCGCTCCGGAGCGCGTCGAGCCCCATTCCCTTGAGCGCGGGGCGCGCGAGTCCCAGTCCCATGACCGGAATATACTATACCTTCGTTCAGTGTCCAGTTCGCTGAACGAGACGCCAGGAAGAAACGATCGCTGATAGGCTCCCGCTCATGGCACGAATCCCTCTTGCGGATGTCTTCGGTCTCCGACCGCTCTCGGTTCGTCTTCGCGAAATGAAGCTGGCGCTCCGCGGCGATGGAATTACGCAGAAAACGAAAGTCGGGCTTTCAAGCCGTGCCCTCATTAAGCCGCGACTCGCCTTTCCACTATGGCTCGGAAAGAAGCCGGAAGGGCGTTTGATTCCGATTTACAATCTGTTCAACCATACCCCGCCCGATTTGCGCGAGGGTTGGTCGGTCGAGAAGACGAACGTTCGCGATTTTCGTGGTGGCGACCTCACCTACGACAGCCACAACGGCACCGATTTTGCCGTCCCTCCGGGCACGGTCATCACCGCGGCAGCGCCCGGTGTCATTGTACGATGTTCGAATGAGTTTCACCGCGGCGGGCTCAAAGTCTTTGTCGACCATGGCCGCGGCCTCATGACGACCTACAATCACCTTGCGAAGGTCGATGTGCACGTCGGTGAAACCGTCGATCGCGGCCAACCGATCGCGCGTTCCGGGGCGAGCGGCATCGACGGGTTCCTGCTCTTTCCCTGGAGCACCCCCCATCTCCACCTCAACGTCTGGCTGAACGGCCGCTACGTCGACCCGTTCCCCCATGCCGGCCTCGCGAGCCTTTGGCAGGCGGGAGACCGCCCGCTCCCCGTGGCGAAACCATTTGAATTTGCGCAAGAATCCTGGGAGCCGACCGTATGGGACGCGACGCGCGTCGCCGCGCAGGTCGACGCGTGCATCGATCCGGCCGTCCAACGGGAGCTTGCCGCCTGCCCCGACCTTGCGACGCAGGCGATCACCGTGATGTTCCAGCGAAACTATTTCCCGTTTCGGTTCACGAAGGAAGTCGATTTGTATCCGACGGAATTCCCGAGGGAAGGGCGATTGAGCCTCCCCTTCCGCGCCGAGGATTACGACGGAATCGTCTTCTAGCGACGGCGTACCTGGAGCGGGAGTTCGTCGGCGGGGCGGAGGGTCGCTCCGAAGGCGAGCGGCGGGCTCTGCTCCGGGGACGGCAGCGCAAAGTGGAAGCGGCGGAGGAGCATTGCAAGAACGAGCTGGGCCTCCATCATCGCGAAATGATTCCCGATACAGACGCGCGGACCGGCACCGAACGGGAGGTAGGCCGTCTTCGGACGGGCCGCCTCGTGCTCGGGGAGGAAGCGATCGGGGTCGAAGCGCTCGGGGTCGGGCCAGAGATCGGCGCGGCGGTGAATCGTCCACGGCGAGAGAATGACCGCTGTGTCCTGCTTGAGGGACCAGCTGCCGAGGGTGAGCGCTTCGTTCGCCGCGCGCCCAAAGAGAAATACCGGCGGATAGAGGCGCAACGCCTCTTTGAAGACGCGCAACGTGAGACCGAGCCGCGGAAGATCGGCGACTGTCGGATCACCCGGAAGGGCATCAACCTCCGCGATCACAGCACGGAGAATGTCCGGATTTCGGCCGAGAAGAGCGAGCGTCCACGCGAGCCCGCTCGCCGTCGTTTCGTGACCGGCGACGAACAAAGTGAGGATCTCGTCGCGCACTTGGCGATCGCTCATCCGCCCCTCCCCCTCGTCGTGGGCGGTCAGCAGCTGACTGAGGAGGTCGTTTGGAGGCGTCCCACGCGTGGCGGCGGCGCGCCGTTCGTCGATCATGCGCTGGACGCGAGCGTCGAGGAGTTCGATGGCGGCGACGAGCTTCTTCCCCTGCTTTCCCGGGAAAAACCGAGGCTTTTGGACGGCGAGCCCCGCCTTCGAGAGGCGCTCACCGAGGGGGCCTGGGCGCGCTTCGCCGAAGCGTTGGAGGCGCCGACCGCCGATGATCTGCAGCAGGGCGAGCACCGACGGCGAGTTTGCACTCGTCCAGTCGAGGGCGTCGGTCAGGGCGTGGCCGATCTCATCGGCTTCGCCAAACGTGTCGGCATCAAAGAGGGTTTTCCCCGCGATCGACATCGCAATACGCGTGGTATCATGATGGATCAAACGTGTTTCTCCGTCCTTCCAATCCAAAATTGCGCGCTTGGTGACGGCAACCATTGCGTCGCCGTAGCTCTCAAGGCGCCTCGGATGAAACAGCGGAGCCATCCATTTTCGTTGGCGGCGCCAGAGTTCGCCGTCGCTCGTAAACAGCCCCTCGCCGCCGAGCGGCTCCAGCGCGTACTTGAGGATGAGCGACTTGTCGAAGCTCTTGGCTTTGTCGATCAGGACTTCTTGCAGCAAATGCGGGTCGTTGATGATGACGACATCGGGCCCGGAGGCGACGAACCGCAAGCACCCGGGCGACCCCGCAGGCGCCTCGCGGACGATGCGCTCAAGGAAGCCGCGGCGATCGCTCGCGACGACACGGTTGTGTCCAAAGAAGCGCTCGGCGCCCCCCAAGACCGGCATTTGAGCAACGGTTCCGGATGTGCGCGGGGCTTCGGGGTGGACGGCGTTCATCGCCGCCGCACATTACTACAAACGACCTACTTCCGACTTTTTTCCACGATTTTCCGGGTCACTCGATGCCGGTGCGAGAACAGGAACGCGAGGGCGGCCCCCCCCAAAGGCGACGCGGCTAAACGCCCCAGCGAGCCCGGGATGGTGGCGGAAGCGAATGGAATCGATGAGGCGCGCCTGCGGTTCTCCATTCTTTTCGGGAGCTTCCTCGACGAGGTGGGTGTGCTCCCAAAAGGCGAGCGGCCCCTCTTCCTGGACGTCGACGAAGGAGGTCGCCGTCGGCCCCGCCCGGTGACGCGCGTGCCAGGAGACCGGGATCGGGCCGAGCCAGAGGCGAAACTCGAGGTCGCCATCCTGGAGCGATGTGCGACGATCGGCGAGAACCTGCAGCACGCTCCCGGGCGGCGTGAGGAGCGCAAACACGTCCTGGCGCTCGTGGAAGGCGTAAAGCGCGGCCGCCGTGCACGAAAAGGTGCTCTCGCGGCGGAAGGTTTCGAAGGTCTGCGGGTCGTTCATCGCCGGTTGGATGTTCCTCACGTCGGTCGGTCGCCGCTTGCGTCGCCGGCCATCGGCGAATACGGCTAGCGGCCATGGCGACCGCCTCCGACCCCAAGCTCGATGCCCTTCGCGCGCACCTCCGTAGCCTGGGCTCGGTCCTCGTTTGCTACTCGGGCGGCGTCGATAGTGCGTTTGTTTTCGCCGTCGCCCACGAAGTCCTTGGCAATCAGGCAATCGCCATGACGGCGGTCGGGCCGAGCCTCGCCTCGTTTGAACGCGTCGAAGCGGTTGAAATCGCAAAGCAAATTGGCGGCCGCCACGAGCTGGTCGATAGCCACGAGATCGACGACGAGAACTACCAGCGGAACGGCACCGACCGCTGCTTCTATTGCAAGAGCGAACTCTATCGATTGAGCGCCGCCAAGCTCCAGGAATGGAACCTACGCGTCGCCGTCAACGGCACCAATCTCGACGACCTCGGCGATTACCGTCCGGGCCTTGAAGCGGCGAAAAATAAGGGCATTGAGAGCCCCCTCGTCGCGTGCGGGTTCACGAAAGAAGACGTCCGCCGTTGCGCGAAGCTTGTCGGCCTCGGCGTCTGGGACAAGCCGGCCGCCGCCTGCCTCGCGAGTCGGCTCCCCTACGGAACGACGGTCACCCGCGACCGACTCGAACGCATTGGCGCCCTCGAAGACGCGCTCCACCGGTTCGGACTTCGGCAAGTTCGCGTGCGTTTTCACACCCTTGATGCCTCGGAGGGGACCCACGAAGCGGCCCTCGCCCGCGTCGAGGTGCCCCCGCAAGAGCTCGAAGCGGCCTTCGCCGTCCGCGAGCGTATCGTTGCCGCCGGGAAGGACGCCGGCTTCGCCTTCGTCACGCTCGACCTCCAAGGCTACCGAACAGGGAGCAACAACGAGCTTCTTCAAAAGCGCAGTCTCCCAATTCTCTAACAGGTTTCTCAAAAAGAGAAGGCGCTCCCCATTTCCGAGGAGCGCCTTTTTCTAGGGAGAATCTTCGCGATTTAGCGGCGATTCTTCTTGCGCCCGAAGAGGGCCGCAACCGCGAGACCGAGGGCGGCGAGAATGCCCGTTGCTCCGGAATTCTCCGGTGTCACCGCGCAGCCGCCCCCTTCGATCGATCCTTCGTCGCTGCCGGCGTCGGCGCCCGCGTCTTTTCCTGCGTCCGGAGTGCCGGAATCGGCGCCCGCGTCGGCGACGACCGGCTTCGGCTTCTGGAGGTAGTCCTTCACGCCATCGCGGTCGGCGTCGGTCTTTTCGTCGCCGTCCTTGATGCCGTCGCCGTCGCTGTCGGTGTCGAGCCAGTTCTTCTTGCCGTCGCCATCGACGTCGTCGGACACCTTCGCGGCGGTCGCGTCGGCGATTTCGTCCTTGGTGAGGATCCCGTCGTTGTCGTCGTCGGTGTCGAGGGCGTCGATCTTGCCGTCGCCGTCGGTGTCGATCGGCTTCTTCGCATCGGCGCCGACTTCGACGCCGTCCTTGAGGCCGTCGCCATCACTGTTGGCATTGTTCGGGTCGGTCCCAAGGGTTTTTTCCTGGGTGTCGGTGAGGCCGTCGCTGTCGGTGTCGGTGTCACAAACCTTTGAATTTGCGTCACAAGCGAGGGCACCGCGGCACGGATCATTGGCGGGACTCGCCGTGCATGCGTCTCCGAGAAGGAGGCCACATTTTTTGTCGGAAGCGCAGGCGTCGACGCGACATTCGCCGTTGGTGGCGCAGGTCGTCCCCTCGACAAAGCCACATTTCCCGTCGCCGGTGTCGCACGCGCCGGAGAGACAGGTCGATGCTGCGCCGGCCGGGCAGGCCTGATTGTTGAGCGTCGGCGAACCGTTGGGCGCTTTGGCGGAGCACGTTCCCGAGGCGTTGCCGGCGGTCAAGCAGATTGGCGCGGCGGCCGTCGGGCAGACGGGGGCGACTCCACCGGCCCCGAAATCGCTCGCACAAGCGCTGCAGACGCCGACGGTGCCGGTCGCGAGACAGAAGGACTTCTTCGGGTCGGCGCAATGGGCGGCGGCGGGGAGCGCCGGGTCGAGCCGGGCGGCGCCCGCTTCGAGGGCATCGCTGTCGGGAATGCAGTCGTTGTCCGAGTCGATATCGAGGTAGTCGGGCGTACCATCATTGTCGGTATCAATCGTGCAATTGCCCTCGTCAGGTCGGTCACTCCGTCGCCGTCCGAGTCGCCGGGGGCGACCTTTGCGGGCGTCTGGAGGACGACGGCCATCAATTGCTCATCGCCGTTCCCTTGAATGCCGTAGGTGACCGTCGTCGCACCGTCGGGGACGAGCGGAATCGCGTCGTACAATTCGTCATCCAGACGTGCACCGACGACGGCGCCGCGGAAGGTGTCGCCCTTTAGGCCAATCGGTTGATCGCGATCGTCGGCGCCGAAGCTGCCGCCGGTCTGAAGGCCGCCGTGGTGGATGCCGCAGCGGTTGACAAACGGGAAGGTCTTCGCGTCATCGGAGCCGCCAAAGCTCGTCGAAACGGAGGCACCATTGATCGTAAATACGCTATTTTCCTCTTGTCCACTGCACTCCCAGCCGATGCTCGCCGAGAGGATCGCCGGGTCGGCGCGGACGTTGTTCAACGGGCAGTTGTTCGCCACTTGCTTCGGAAGGACGAACTGACCGGAGGCGCCGGTGGTCGACGTTCCGAGGGATACAAGGACGTTTCGGAGGGGGGCGCCGGCGTGCTCCCAAACGACGACGAGCGTGTGGCCGTGAACGAGCGGCCCAAGCTGGACGTCGACATTGTCGTCGCCGCGCTCGTGGATCGGAATCGCGATAGGTCCGCCCGGTGAGGCGTTATTGTCCGTCTCGACGAGGCCCTTGATGATGGCAGTGACATCGGTCGTATAGCTTCCAAAACGGGGACCATTGTCGTCGGTCGCCCCTTCGAGCCTTCGCGTAAGGTTTGCCCCATTGATCGCACCGAGGACGACGCCGCGCGGGGTCGCGGCGGGGCCGGCGACCATGTTCACGACCGGGGCGTTCGTCGAATAGTGGACGACGCCGCTGACGAGCCACGCTTGGCGGACCGTCGCCCCTCGCGGAATTTGCACGGTAAGTTGACCATCGACGAAGGCGCTCGGGGTCGACTCCTCGGCCCAGGAGTCGGTCGACACCCCGCCGCGGATCGCCTCCGAGAACACCGACGTGATGGCCGCATCGGCTGGCGCCGCCGCAAAGAGCGGCGCGAGGGCGAGCAGCGTTGCGAGAACCGAATTCCTACCGATAGACGAACGACGCATAGGCACTCCTCGATCTTTCCCGAACCTGGGAAATCCGGACGAGTATGCGCGTATTCTTTCGGACAAAGCGAACAATCGGTCGCGTGTTTCAGCCGCGCGGCACTTGCGGATGCACCTGGTACCAGCCGTTGACCCAGCCCTGGTAGAGAGGCAGCCGGAGGCCGGGATTTGGGTGCGTACGCAGCAAATTCACCGGGGAGAAGATCGCCGTCGGGCCGGCGGCGTCTTCCAAACGCTTAAAGAAATCGAGGAGCATATAGCCGCCGCGCTCCGTCCAACGGTAATTGTTGGCACTGCGTGCGAGACCGGTATCCAGGAGGTTATAGATGCCCCATTGGTCGGAGGCCGCTTCGTTCGGCTGATTGAGGAAAGGGACGATCTGCGTCGCGATATTTGCGATTTTCGCCGGGTTCGGCCCGTTTCCCAGCGGCTGGCCGTTCGCGCAACCGGTGTGGCCGAGGTAGTGGTGGGCGAGCTCGTGGCCGAAGGTGAAGGCGATGACTTCGTCGAAGATTTCGCGGGCCCGGGAAGCGCGCCGCGGATCGAGGAGGTACTGGGGCGGGATCGTGCCGAGAGGGAGCTCCGGGGACGTCTTTTGATTCGCGACCATCTGGGGGAGGACGGCCCGCGTGTAGGCGTCGTAGGTCTGCGTGCCGAAAAGTTCATCGGTTGCGTGGGTTTGTGCGATCGCGTCGACGGCGCGAAGCAAGCCTTCGGTGCCGGCCATGAAGGCATTGCCGCTGTCGCAGCCGGCATAGGCGTTGACCTCGGCGGGATCGGGATCGAAGATCAGCGGAATCCCCTGAACTTTCGTGCGGTTGTCCGGGCCAAGGGAGGCGATCATCGCCTCAAGAATCATCTTCGTCTCCGCCTGCATCGCTTGAGAACCGATGAGGGGCGCGAGGAGGGGGCGGTTGTTGACTGGTGGCGTCGGAACCCCCCAATTTTGTGGGCCATTCCAGCCGTTCGGGCTGGCAGGATTCTGCGGGTACTGCCCCTGCGGGTACTGGCCTTGCGGGTACTGCCCTTGCGGGTACTGCCCCTGCGGGTACTGCCCCTGCGGGTACTGCCCCTGCGGGTACTGCCCCTGCGGGTACTGCCCTTGCGGGTACTGCCCTTGCGGGTACTGGCCGCAATTCTGGCCCGGCGGGCAGTAGTTTGCTTGCGGGGCGGCGGCCGGCTTCGGCGTCGACGATTCGCAGGCAAGTAGAAGGGCCCCAAGAGCGAGTGGCGAAAGACGGCGCATCATCGTGACGGCACGCTACCGCTCCGTTCGGCCCGCGGGAAGCGAAGCGCCGTTTTTTACGTGTTTGTCTCCGCCCGGCGAGACGCCAAATCGGACAACGCGTTCTCCGATCCGGCGTTGGCGGAGGCGAGGGCGCGGAGCGCGTCTCGGACGGCGCGGGCATCGCGCGGACGCGAAGCAGCGTCGGTGGCCAAGAGTCCATCGACGAGGCTCTGCAAGGGGGCCGGGACCGGAACGCGGGCGCGGGGATCGGCGGGCGGCGCGCTCCCGACGGCGGCCGCATAGAGGCAAGCGCCAAAGGCGTAGAGATCGGCCCGTGCATCAACCGGCTCGCCGGCGACCTGCTCGGGGGCGATAAAGCCAGGAGTCCCAAGTGTCACGCCGGTTTGCGTGATTCGGAGTTCCTCCCACTCGACGCGGGCGATGCCGAAATCGAGGACCTTGAGGGTCGTTTCCGGGCCGGGTCCGCGGGCGAAGAAGAGGTTATTCGGCGACAGGTCCCGGTGGACGACGCCGGCGGCATGGATCGCGATCAATGCTTCAGCAAGTGCCTGAGAAAACTTCAAAATCTCAACAAGCGGCAGCGGCCCCCGACGGAGACGCGCTTCAAGGGTTTCGCCGTCGAGGAGCTCGAGAACAAGAAACGTGGTGCCGTCGGGGAGGCGCCCGTGATCGACGACCTCGACGACGTTCGGATGCCAGGCGAGGCCGAGCGCTTCGGCTTCGCGGCGGAGACGGTCGGCGGCAAGGCCGTCGTGAGCCGCTGCAATACGCAGCAATTTCAGGGCAATCGGTCGGTCATCGGTGATGCGTACCCCGCGATGAACGACGCCACTGGCGCCGCTCGCGAGGCGCGGACCGACCCGGTAGAGCCCGGCGACAGTCGCCCCTTCGAAGTCGCCGAGGGCCCGCTCGACCGCCTCGGGTACGAGGGAGACGCGGGCAGTCGCTCGTTTTTCCTTTGGTTTCTGCGGGCGATCCCGAAGCACAAGCTCGCGCTCGAAGGCCTTCCGTCGGAGCGCCTCCTGACGGCGCGCGCGCCCTTCCGCGTCGCGGTGGCGATCGAGGAGCGCGAAGGCGATCCCCACAGGAAAAGCAAGTGCAAGTACGGGAAGATGAGTCGGGATCGCGACGAGGGCCAGCGCCAAACCTGCGCCAACCACACCGATCGGGCGCGCGACCGGCGCGGGGAAGCGGAGGGTCTCCCCTTCACGGACCGCCTGCGTGGCGAAGAGGGTCGGCACCCACCGGAGAAGTGCCTCACGAAGCGCTGGTTGGGGCGCGTCGGCGTTTAGGCCTGCGATCGTGAAAACTCCTGATTTTTCAGAAATTTGAGCACCAGGAAACAGCGGCGTGGCGGCGGCAAAGAGAGCGCGATAGGCGCCAAGCAGCGTGCCGTCGGCGCGGAGGAGGCGGCTTGCGAGGCCAAGCAGATCATCGTCGTTGAGGTGGGCGACAACGGCTGCGGGGGCGGCTGCGGGGCCGCCAGCGAGGGCGTTTTCCAGCTCGCTGAAAGGCACCGGCGCCGTTTCGTCGTGGCCAAAATCTTCAGTCTTACCGGTATGTTCCGCAGGCTCTCCCCGTGCAGGAGGCGCCCCAGTGCCGCGCGCTCGCACCACCGCCAGCACCAGGGCGGCAGGGACCGTCGGTTCAGGCGCGCGCGACGAGGCCATGGCGGCACGCATAGCCCAAACGGGAGGAAACGCGCCCCGTTTTGGGGAAATTCCCGCTAGCGGAGCAGCGATGACATCCACGCTTCTTGGCGGACACGTCCAGCGGGCCGACGTCGGCAAAGGGGTGATTACCCTCGAATTGCGCGTCCCCGGCAAGACCTGGCTCGTCGTCCTCGCCGACTTTGGGCCGCCCCGGAAGTTGGTGGTCGGGGACGTCCGCACGCTGAAATTTCCGGCCCGCGAGCTCCTCGGTCTTCGGCGACGAAAGGACTTGGAGCGGACAAACCTGGTTTTTTTGAGCGGCGACCGCGTCGTGCTCGAACGGCGCGCCGATCCCGAGGAGCCGAGCGAAACGGGGCGCTTTTTCACGGTGGTTGTGCGGGGCGCGCTGCTCGTGTTCGCCGCGGGGGATGGGCGTGGCCTCGACAACCACGCCGACGACGAAGCCTTCCTTAAGCGTTCGGAATTGCAGGCCGAAGAAGCGCTTTCGCGGCTGGGCGTCGGCGTCGTCGATGCGCTGCGGAATGGGCTCCGGCAGGCCTTCCTCAAGGGGGAAAAACGGATCGCGCGCCGCCAGGAAGCGATCGGGAACGACATCGAAAAACTCGAGCAGATCCAGAAACTTGCAACCATGGGCCCCTGGCTCCTCGCCGAGGCGGGGAAGGTCGGCCGCGGCGCCAAAGTGCTTGAAGCGGTCGACTGGTCGACCGGCGAGGCGGTGCCGCTTCGGTTCCCCCTCGATCCGGCCAAAGGGGCGAAAGAGCAGGTTGAACAGCTCTTTCGGCGCGCCAAGCGGAGCAAACAGGGGCTCGCCATCGCCGAGAGCCGCTACTTCGCCGCCGACGAGCAGCGGAAGGCCCTCGAAACGGCCCGCGCCCAGCTCGACGCTCCGCCCGCGGAGGACGCCGCTTCGCACATCGAATTCCTCAAAGCGGTCTTTGCTGACGCAAAAAAAGCAGCTCCGCGAGATCTCAAGGCGCCGGAAAACCTCCCGGGGGCGACGGCGCCGCGGCGGACGCGTATCCCCTACCGGACGTTCCTCGCACGCGACGGAGGCTCGATTTTGGTCGGCAAAGGGGCCGAAGGGAACGATGCACTGACGCTCCACGTCGCGCGCCCCCATGACCTCTGGCTCCACAGCAAAGCGCGAACGGGGGCCCATGTGGTTGTTCCCCTTGCGAAAAAACAGGAGTGCCCCCCGGAGCGCTTCCTCGATGCCGCCCAGCTTGCCGCCCACTTTTCCGAGGCGCGCGGCGAAACAATCGTCGATGTCCAGTACACAGAGCGCAAATACCTGCGAAAGCCGAAAGGGTCCCCTCGCGGGTTTGTGATCGTCGATCGGGAGAAGGTGATCGCGCTCCGCGTCGCCCCCGCGCAGGTCCAATTTCTCGTCGACCGCGAGGAAGAAGGGTAAACGGCCGCGATGCCGACAATTACGCCATTTCTCTGGTTTTCCGACAACGCAGAAGCCGCCATCACCTTCTACTGTGGGCTCTTTCCGGACGCGAAGCTCATCGACGCCCAGCGCGGGCCGGACGGACGCTTCTTCACCGGAACATTTGAACTCGCCGGTCGCCGGTTCATGGCGCTCAATGGCGGCCCGATGTACGCGATCAATGAGGCTATTTCCCTATTCGTCAGCTGCGACGACCAGGCGGAAATGGACCACTACTGGGACGCCCTCGCCGACGGGGGCAAACCGCTCCGCTGCGGGTGGATCACCGATCGCTTTGGCGTCACCTGGCAGATCATCCCGAAGTCGCTGGGGAATTTCCTCGGCGGCCCCGATCCGGAAGCGGCCTCGCGGGCCCGGGCGGCGATGATGACGATGGTCAAGCTCGACCTCGCCGCCCTCCAGGCCGCCTACGACGGCGACTAGGCGAGGAAGGAGGCGAGCTGTTCGGTCACAAATTCGGGGTTTTCCACCGTCGACGAGTGGCCAGCCTTTGGGATCGTGACGAGGCGCGCGCCGGGGATCGTCGCTGCGATCCGCTGCGACTTCGCCGGGACGGTGGCCACGTCCTCTTCACCGACCAGAACAAGCGTCGGCGCCGTGATTTGCGGGAGTTCGGCGAGAATCGCTTCCCGCTCGATGACGCCGTTGGCCGCCCGGTAAACGCCAGGCGCATTTCCAGCAAGTTCCCGCTTCCAATGGGCAAGTTCCGCCTTCTTGGAAGGATCGGTCAGGAAGGTCTTGCCGAAAAGAATCGGCGTGACGGCACCGACCAACGGACGCACACCGACGACGCGGGCGAGCGCGCCAAGAATCTTGTATTTCAAGATATTTTCGGAAGGCTCCCGCTCCGCCGATGACTCGAGAACGACGAGCTTGGCGACCAAATCGGGGCGGCGAGCGGCGAGTCTCATTCCGACGAACCCGCCCATCGACAAACCGACAAAATGGACCGGGCCTCCACAGGAACCGACGCCGAGCGACTCAAGAAGGGCGACGGCGTCCTGGTAGGTCTGCTCGGTCGAAATGATCCGACCGACGCCGGCAGCGCTGCCACCATGGCCGCGATGATCATAGGAAATGCAGCGAAATTGGCTACGTAGCCCGCCTACCTGGGCCGCAAACATGCGGTGGTTCATCAGGAGGCCGTGGCTAAAGACGACGACCGGCCCGGACCCGCCGGTGTCTTCGAAGTAGAGTTCGGTCCCGTTCACGGTGCGCGTGGGCATGGGCCCAGATAGCCGAAAATCGGGAAACAATGGCCGTTCTTGCATCCCCACGTGTGTGCGCGGTCGGCAGAGGCGCCCACTTGTCCGTTGCATCGTCGGCTTACGCGGGAACATGTCACTCATGCGCGTTCTCTTCGCTTCCGTTCTTCTTGGGTCGGCCGTCGTCGGTGGGCTCTTTGTGGCGTGCGTCGGTTCCGATCCGGTCGTCGCGGCGCCAAACGATGCAGCGACGCTCACCGACGTCACCGCACCGCCGCCCGATGCAGTGCGGCTGAGCCTTTGCGACAAGACTTCGGACTGCGAAGAGGTTTACGGCCCCCTGCTAACACCTCCAAAATGTGCGGACTTTTCGTGCGTTACAAACCCCGACACCGGGGAAAAGCGGTGCGTCGCCATCGGCGTCGACAAGGACGGCGACTTCCATCGAACGGCGGTCTGCACGCTCCCCGAGGAGGTGAAGCTGCCCGTGTCGGTGGGGGACGACTGCGACGACAGCGATCCGAAGCTCTTTGCCGGGGAAGCGGTCTCCTGCGACCCGCCGAACCTCCCTGCGAACCTCCCGCGTCCGCTAGCGGGGGTCTGCCGCACCGGCACGGTCCGTTGCGATGCGACCGGCACCAAACGCGGGGCGTGCGAGGGGGCGGTCGGGCCGGCGGCGGCAAACGAAACGAACCTCTGCGACGGAATCGACAATGATTGCGACGGCAAGACCGACGAAGACTGCACGTGCGTGAACGGCGCAACCCAGGCCTGCGGACCGCAGACGGTCGGCGTGTGCAAGGCAGGAACCCAGACCTGCGTGAACGGCGCGTGGGGCGCCTGCGTCGGCGCGGTGCTGCCGACGACGCGCGCGTGCAAGGCAGCGGCAAACGCCGACAACGACTGCAACGGGACCCTCGACTACAAAGAGCCTGCGTGCCAGTGCGACGGCAAGAGCGTCGATGCTGAAGAGGCCTGCGGGAGCAACGTCGGCTCGTGCAAAAAGGGCATCCGCAAGTGCAACGAGTCGAACGGTACGGCGAGCTGGGGCGGGTGCACCGGCGGGACGGAGCCGGTCGCCGACGGGTGCCATCCATCGTTTGATGACAACTGCGACGGGATTGCCGGGAATGGGCAGGGTTGCTTCGCTCAGGCGGCCGCCCCCTCGTGTGGACGCTTCGCCGCCACAGAGGCCAAGCGCGTCACGATGTTCGACCGATGCGAGGCACCCAATGTGCCGGAAAAGACGCACTTTTCGCTTGGATGCGAGGCGGGGTACGCAAGCACCGCGAAGCTCGGCGTCGTCTGTGACTCTCCGGCGCCCGCCGGGTGGGTGGAAGCCTACCGCACGCCCGGCGGCAACGTTGGCGGCGACTACACGGCGATCGGCCGCCAGAATTGCCTCGGCGCGTTGAGCGACCCGCTCATCGTGAACGACACCCCCTGCTACATGCCGCCAGCACCGTAAATATTCTAAGAACTTACGGCAGCGCTGCACGGGGACGCATTGCCCTTTTCCGCGGTACCGGCGAGGGTGCCGCGATGCTTTCACGCGCCACCCCTGCCCGCCTCGCGAGCGTTCTCGCGGCATCCAGCCTCCTTGCCTGCGGCGGAACCGGCGCCTCCGCGCGCGGAATTTCCTACGCGACGGTCCCCGCCCATTGGCCGGCAAACCCGGTCTGCATGAACAAGAATCATGGGCCGATTGTTGCGAAAGAGGTCATTCTCGGAAAGAGCATGACCGTCGTCATTTCCGGCGGCGAAAAGGCCATCTCGGACGAGGCCTGGAAAGACTTTTCGCCGGGGCTCCTCAACACGAAAAATAGCGAGAGGCACACGATGTTCGCCTCGTCCTGCTTCGTCCGTTCGCCCAGTGTTCCGGCGACTTGCGGCGCTGGAACCGATCCCGCGTGCCGGGAGACCGTCGACCTCGGCGGCTACACCTGGATCGCCCTTTCGAAGATTGAAGCGGTCGATTGTCTTCCGGCGTCGCGAACCTGCAATCCGGCCAACGTAAAACCGGGGCAGCTCGCCTTCGTGGTCACGCGAAATGCCATAAACTTGTCTTTGAAGGGCGCGCCTTCGTCCTCCACGGGCCCCTGCGAAAGTGGGCCCGCCGTCTCTCGCGACGCCGCCGCCAGGAAATTCGCTGGCGTTCGCGAACGGACGGGCCCCGGCGAAGCGGCGATCATGCACGCGAGGGCGAACGGCACGCCGACGACCGACGTCCCCCTCCCCGACGGCTGGACCCTCACCGAAGAGACGCTCCCGGAACCGCTCGTCATCCGCCCCTTTGGCGGCGGAGATGCTTGTTATTTCAACATTCTCCGCGACGCGAAGGTGCAGTCTTACCACCAGTTTCGCTACGCCGGTCCGAGCTACCCGTGAGCGGGGGGCGCCTTCCCAATCGGCACGGAATGCCGCAAAAAGACGGCGTTTTGGGGCAATTTGCGTTGTGAACAGCGACCTCCGCCGATAGCCGTGGAAGCCATGCGCACGCTCGCCCTTTCGCTCTCCGTAGGCCTTTCGGCCCTCCTTCTCCCGGTCGTCGCCTGCACGACCGACCCGGCGACCGGCGAAACGCCCGACGGCGGAAGCGGGACCGCCGACGCGGCAGTCGATAGCGCCGCGCCGAACGATGCCAGTGCGGGCGACGGAGCGGGCGACGGAGCGGGCGACGGAGCGGGCGACAGTGCGGTGGATGGCGCGGTCGCCGACAGCGGCGTTTCCGATGCAGCGACGGTCCCGGACGCGATGCCGCCGGTCGCCTGCAGCGCGCTCGGCGAGGCCTCCGGGACGACGGTCACCGTGGTGCCGGCGAGCGTGGGGGCGACCACGTTTTCCGTGGGCGACAACTGCGCGGGCGTGTTCGTGACGCCGTCGGGGAAGGTCGCGAAGTGCTCCTACGCGGGGTGCGTCGCGGCAAACATGAACGGTTACCCGCAAGTCGCGGGCGGTACCGCGACTTCATCCCAGCTCACCGCCGTCGCCACGAGCGGCGACGTCTTCTTCGCCCGCTTCGGAAACGGCGGGCCTGATGGCGCGTTTTTCAAGGTTTCAAGCGCACTTGCCGGGAGCCCCACCCTCGTCCACGAGGCGCCGAGCTCCTACCTCCAGGAGGCGGTCGTCTACCGCTGGGGGGCCACCGCCGTCTTCCAACGGACGGCGCTCGGCAACAACCGTATCCCGACCCTCTACCTCGCCCCGCCGACGCCGGCGACCGCCCCCGTTTCGCTCGCCAGCGGCCCGAACGGCGCCGTCGGCTTCACCGTACGCGGCGCCACCGAAGCCTACAGCTACGGCTTCGGTGCGATCCCGGGCGGCCCCGTCGGCGCGCTCCAAGCTCACCCGGGACCTTGCGACCGGCGCGATCACGCGCGTCGACGGGATCGCCCCGGCGAGCATCCCCGGCCCCTTCCCGAACGCGAATTGGCTCAATACTGTGAGTCAGATCATTGCGCTTCCGGAGACGCTCCTCGTCGTCCGCACCGCGAACAACGCCGTGACGGCGACCCTCTGCGACTACGCGGCGGCGACCCCCTGCGCGATGGAGACGGTCCTCCCTGCCGCAAGTACTTTAAATCTCACCCGTTTCACCTACGCGCACGGGCGCGTGTACGCGGTGAAGGTCGTCGCTGGCGTCGCAAGCCTCGTCCAATGCGCCTCGCCCGCGTTCGCCGCCGGCACCTGCAGCTGGGCCCCCTTCGGCGCCCCCCTCGCGGCAGGGACGACCTTCGGCCCCTTCGACAGCGACGAAAACCACCTGTATACACGGACAGTTACGGCCACCGGTGCCGGCGACGTGATCCGAATCGCCCGCTAGCGAAACTTGCCCCGGCGAAGCGGCGATCGCTACCGTGGAGCGATGAAGGTACTCGTTTTCGTCAAAGCCAACGCCGACTCGGAAGCCGGAAAAATCCCCTCGACGGAGCTCATGCTCGCGATGGGCGCCTACAACGAGGAACTCGTGAAGGCCGGCATCATGAAGGACGGCGCCGGCCTCCACCCGAGCGTCCGCGCGACGCGCATCCAGTTCCACGACGGCGTCCCGACGGTCGTCCCCGGGCCGTTTGCCTGCGACGGGAGCAACCTCGTCTCCGGCTATTGGATTTGGAACGTCGCCAGCATGGAAGAGGCGGTCGCGTGGGCCCAGAAGGCCCCCTTCCAAGCCGGCGAGCTCGAAATCCGCCACGAGTTCACCGCGGAAGACTTCGGCGCCGCCTACACGGAAGAAGTCCGCGACCAAGAAGACCGCCTCCGCGAAGCGATCGAAAAAGGCTGAGCCAGAACAGCGATTGAGCGACGAAGAAGCAGACCTCCGAGGGGGGGTCTGTTTTTTGCTTTACGGGATCGATAAAGAACTCGCGAAACGGGCAGCTGTCGGCGTGACCGGCGCGACGGGATTGATCGCCGCTTGATCGGCGCCCCTGGCCCAGGCCAGGCAAAAGCGGCCCGGGCCACCCTCTTCCGGCGCATGATCGGCCCGGTTTCCAGGGAATTCGCGTTGGCACGCCGCCTGGGAGGTGCCGGGCATGTCTTCGCCCCAGCAATACCTCCCCGGCACCTTTTACGAAGTCACCCGGCGCTGCGTCGAGCGGGCCCACAAGTTGACACCGAACTACGCAAGTTGCGAGAAATACAGCTTCTCTGGTCCGGCCGCGCCTGCGTCGAGCGTCGAAAAGCTCTATCAGTACGCGACCGGCACCTATGCGGAGCGCTATGGCGTTGAGGTGATTGCGGTTTGCATCATGTCGAATCACATCCACGAAATCCTCTTCGATCGACACGGCAAGATTAGCAAATTTCTCCAAAAGCGGAACGCGATGTTCGCGAATATGGTGAAGGTCCGCTACGGGCTGCCCGAGAGCATTTTCGGAAGACGTGCTGGAAAATACAATCGACTCCAGGGGGCGAAGGCGATCGCGAAGAAGATCGCGTATGTGATTGCCAATCCGGTCGCCGCGGGGCTCGTCGCTTCGCCGAAAGAATGGCCAGGTCTGGTATCTTCTGTGGAGGATCTCCGCGGCAAATCGGTCATCGTGCGGCGGCCGCTCGAGTACCTCGCACAAGACGACGCGACGAACGCGCCAGCGGTCACCTTTCGGATCGCGACGCCCGAGGAGGCGAAGGTGTTGTTTGGCGGGATCGCGGAAATGACGACACAGACCGCGACCCAGCTCGAACGGAACGTCAAACAGGCACGACGACGCCATGCGGGAAGATTCGCTGGCCGACTGCGCGTCCTTGCGACGAGCCCGCGCACGCGAGGAACAAGCTTTGAGCCGTTTGGGGAGCGAACCCCACGAATCACGACGGCGGGAGATCTCGAAGCGGCCAAGCGTTTGATCGAGGAAATGCGCGCCTTTCGAAAGGCCTATCGGAGCGCGTTGGAGGCGGTGAAGGCGGGCAAGCGACGCGTCACCTTCCCGGCGGGGACGGGAAAAATGCACTTCACGTACGGCTATCCGCGAGAGGAGTATCCGGTCGCGAGAGCGGCCTAGGCGGCGCGTTCTCCGAGCCGGCGTCTCGCTGGGCGGAGACAGATGCGTCCGATCCTGGAATTGAAGAGCGCGGGGCAGACTCTCGAAAGGGGGTCTGTTTCTGCGCGTCCTGCGTTTGTGAATTTGTCGATGCGAAGGGAAAATTTGGGGCGAGCGCAGAGACTTGGGGCGTGAGAGGCCGGGTTGAGGGGGACTCGGCGACAGTTCGGAGCCGGTCGGGGTAGAATTTACGTGCATCACACATTCAACCGACCCCATTTGGCGCGACGCACACGCGCGCAAGCCACTGATCTTCTTTTTTTAAATCTAGCTGTCAGCCAGATTTACAGCCGATCTCGAAAGACGGCCCCCTTCCAACGGTGAACCGTTCGAGCACCCGATTTGTCGCCGCGACGCCCTTCGCGTACCTCTTGGGCATGTGTCGCAACATCCGGGTGCTCCACCACTTTGAACCGCCGACGTCTGCCGAGGAAATGGAGGCGGCGGCGCTCCAGTACGTGCGGAAAGTCTCTGGGCTCACGAAGCCGCCGGCAGGCCACGAAGAGGCGTTTGCAGCGGCGGTGGCGGCGGTGACCGAGGCGACGCGGGCGCTTTTGGGGGCGCTTCCGGCGCGCGGGAAAGCGCGGACCCGCGCCGGGGAGCAGGAGCGGGCGAAGGCCCGGTGGACGAAGCGGGAAGAGCAGCTCGTGAAGCGGCTCGGTCGTTAGGTCGCCGCGCGAAGCGTGATAAGCAGAGCCCATGGGCCTGGTTGCAACGCTCGGACGCTTCCTAAACCGCGTCGAACTCGTGCTCGCTGGCGCGGAGGCGGCCGTTCGCGACGGGGAAGAAGCACTCGCCGCCGGCGATGCGCTCCGGGCCCGCGCCGCCGCCCACCTCGTCCTCGCGCGGGTGCCGAATAGCCCCTTCGGCCTCGCCCTTTTGGCCGATGCGTGCGCCCTCGGCCGCCTCGATGCCGAACTCTTGGCGACCCTCGAAGCGCTTGCCCAGCGCCTCCCCCAGCGGCCCGATGTGTGGGCGCGCCTCGCCGAAGCCCGCAAAATCACAGGCGCCCCCGTCGAAGAAGTGCGCGAAGCGTGGCTCGCCGTACTCCCGCTCACCGACCCGTCGATCCCCCTCCGCCGCGACGCCCTCCTCGCCCTCGCCGACCTGGATCTTAGCCAAGGGGACGGCGCCCGCGCCGATCTCTGGATCGATCGCCTCGGACCAGACGCCACCACGCCAGTGGTCGTGCGGCGCGCCGAAGCGGCCCTCCTTCGCGGGCGCCCGGAAGAGGCGAAAAAGCTCCTCGGCCGCGCGGAAATCGATCCCCTCGACGGCCGGGTGACGCTCACCTGGGGGCGCGCGCTCGCCGCCCTCGGGGACGCCGATGCGTTTGTCCCGCTGGTACGTGCCCTCGTGCTCGACGCGCCGGGGGCGAGCGAAGCGCTAAGCGGCGCCCTCGCCTACGTGCCCTCCACCGAAGAGCAACGGGCGCGAATCCGGGCTGCCGTCGATGGCGTCGGTCAAGGGGATCTGCCGCGGTTTCGTGCTGCGTTTTCGCGCGCTTCCGGCGATCGAGACGGGGCTCGTACGGCCCTCGTCGCCGCCACCCTCCGCGACGAGCCGGGCGCCGCCCTCGCCCTCGCCGAAGCGGCCCTCGAAGATCGCGATCCGAAGGCCTTCGCCATCGCCTTGACGAAGCTCGCAAACCGCCCCGCCTGGGTCACCTACGGCGAGTCGCTCTTCGCCGCGAGCCCGGAGCCGCCCGCCGACGCCGAAGCCGCTTCGGCGACGCTGGACACCCTCGATCGCCTGCCAGCGCCGCCCCTTTCGAGTCCGCGGGCGGCGGCATCGATCGCCGCCTTCGGGACCGCCCGTCGCCGGGAATGCTTCGCGCTCCTCGCCGGCCCCGCTGGCGTTCGCGAACGGACCGTCCCCTGGGACAGCCTCCTCCCCCGCCTCAACCGCCTCGCGCGGGACGCCGGGGAATTGCCGACGCTCGCCGCCCTCGCCGACGTCGCCCAGGAGCGCCGCCGCCCGGTGCGCGTCGCGATCGTGGGCGAGTTCAACGCGGGAAAGAGCACGTTTATCAATGCGTTGGTCGGTGCCGAGGTCGCCCCGACCGGCGTCCTGCCGACGACGGCGACGCTCCACCACGTCCAGCACGCCCCCGACCCGCTCGCGCGCATCGCCTTCTACCCGGCCGAGGACGGCGCCGTGCCACCACCGCGCCTCGTCGCACCGAACGTCCTCCGCGCAACGCTCAAGAGCCTGCCCGATGGCTCGGTCGCCCGTGTCGACATCTTCGTGCCGTTGCCGTCGCTCACGCGCCTGGAAATCCTGGATACCCCTGGCTTTAACGCCCCCGATCCGCGCCACGCCGCCGCCGCCCGCGATGCCTTTCATGAGGCCGATTTCCTCCTCTTCGTCTTCGACGCCGGCCAAGCGGGCAAAGCGACCGAGCGCGCCGTGCTCGCCGAAGCGCGCGCGGCTGGCCTCCCGGTGCAGGCATTTGTCAACAAAGCCGATAGGTTGAATGCCGACGATCTCGCGCGCGTCCTCGCGCAAGTCGCGACGACCCTCGCCGAAAGCGGCGTGACGACGGTGCGTGCGCCGGTGGCGCTTTCCGCACGAAAAGCGCTGGAAGCGCGCCTGGCTGGCGGCGACGAAGCGGCGCTGGCGGCGAGCGGATTTGCCGCCGTCGAGCGCTTCCTCGACGAAGTGCTCGTCGCCGATGGCCCGCGCGTCAAGGAGCGTGCCCTCCGCCGGCGCACGGCGACGCTGGTCACCGGTTTTTCCAGGGCGCTCCGTGCCCGCCGAGCCGCCGAAGAGGCGGAGGCGACCGCCCGTGAGGCCGCCCAGGAACGCCGCCGTCGCGTCGCTGGCGAACTCGCCCGTCAATCGTCGGAACTCCCTGCCATTTTGGCCGGCGCCGTCGCCCGAAACGTCGACGCCTGGCGCCGAGAGGTCGCCGCGCTCCCCGCCGATGGCCCCGCCGCGGACGCTGCACTTCAGAATTATCGGGAAGAACGGGCGCTTGCCCACCTCGTTGCGCCGCTGACCGCCATCCTGGAACGACTCCTCGATGGCGCCGAAATTCCGACGCTCGCCCGCGATACGGCGCTCGTCGCGGCGACCCGCGTCTTTGCGCGCACCGCCCCGGCGACCACCGAAGGCCCGTTGTCGGCGGAGCCGCTCACCGGCGCGATCCTCGCCGCGGTGCAGTCGCTCCTCACCCTGCCGACGGCGACCGCGACGGCGACCCCCCTCGAAACGCGCATCGACGAGCTCGACGCCCTCGCCACGCTCCTCGCGCCGACGCCGAAGGAACCTTCATGAATGCCCTTCGGAATTCCCGAATTCTTCCGTTCGCAGGCGCGGTTACGCTGGCCCTCGTTGGCCTCGTTGGCTACGCGCGGCACGTCGGCCTCGCCCCCAAGGAGCCGGCTCCGACGATCGCCGCCGATCCCGAAGCGCAAGTCACCGAAGCGCTCGCAAAGACGCCGTTTCCCCTCCTCGAAGCGCCGGTGGAGCGCGTGGGCGCCGGGCTGGAAGCGATCGGCGGAGAGACGATCGGCCTCGAAACCGACCGCCTCGAGGTCGACGTGGCCGCAGGCACCGCCCTCCTCGAAGGGCACGTAAACCTTACCAAAGGGGACCTGAAAGTCAGCTGCCCGAAGGTCGACCTAGCCTTCGACACCTCGCCGAAGGTCAAGTGGGTGAAGGCGTCCGGAGGCGTCGCGGCCGATGTGCGCGGCGTTCACGCCGAAGCGCCGGAAGCCTACGTAGATCTTGAAAAAAAGCACCTTGAGCTCAAGGGGGGCGTCAAGCTCCAACGGGGCGGTGGCCTCCTTGAAGCCGAGAAAGCGACCATCGACCTCACCAGCGGCAAGGTCACGCTGACGAAGGTCAAGGGGTCGATCCCGGTCCCGAAATGACCGAAAAAGCGCAAGAAATGGCCTTGAAGGCCACGGAAATACGCGTCGCGCTTGGGGGGCGAGACGTCCTTCGCGGGATCGACGTCACCGTCGCCGCCGGGGAAATCGTCGGTCTTCTCGGCCCTTCCGGGTCAGGAAAATCGACGTTCTTTCGAGTCGTTGCCGGAGATCTTTCCCACGAGGGAACCATCCACCTTGGCGGCGCTGCGATGGCGGGGCTCCCCCTCCACCTCCGCGCCCGGAAGGGGCTCGGCTATATGCCGCAAGGGGCGAGCGTCCTTTGGGATTTGACCGTCGCCGAAAACCTAAAAACCTTCGCGAGCGTCGCCCTCGGCGCGTCGTGGAGTCGCGAAACCATTATTGAAAAGGCGACCGCCGTCGGCCTCGGCGAGCGCCTCGATGTGCCGGTCGTGCGCCTCTCCGGCGGTGAACGGCGGCGTCTTGAATTCGCCCGCGCGCTCACACGAAGTCCGCGCCTCATCGTTTGCGACGAGCCCTTCGCCGGCGTCGATCCGGTCGGGGCGTCGCAGCTCTCTGCATTGCTCGTTGCGGCGGCAAAGGGGGGGGCCGGCGTGCTCCTTGCCGACCATCACGTCGAAGAGGCACTCGCGATCTGCGACCGCGCCCTCCTCCTCCTCGACGGGGCCGTCGCGGTGAGCGGGAGCCCGGAAGCATTTCGAGCCGATGCGCTCGTCGCGAGCCGCTATTTGGCCCAACGGCCGGTGGCCGCAACCACGCCAAAGCCGCCCGATCCCGCGAACGCGTTCCCCGATCCGGCGTCTCGCCGGGCGGGGACAAACGCGTCGTAAGAAACGTGGTGGCGCGGAGACGGTTGCGCGCCCCGACACGGCGCGACAGTGGTACGGAAGGGATCCTGGGCGGGGCGATTTTGTCACGTCCCGCGCACCGGCGCGAAGGCTCCGTCTCCTCCGGTATCTTCTGAGTCCCATGAGCGAACGGCTACTGCCTGGTGACATCGTCCTCTTCGACTACCGCGTCGTCGCGTTTCTCGGCGCCGGTTCGATGGGGGAGGTTTACCTTGCCCGTAACGTGGGCACCGGAGACCCGGTCGCGCTGAAGGTCATCTCACGCGATGCGCCGCCCGAGATCATCGCCCGCTTCATGCAGGAGGCGGTGCTCCTCGGAAAAGTCCAACATCCGAACGTCGTCGGCCTCGTTGCCCACGGCTTCCTGGAAGACGGGTCACCGGCCTATGCCATGGAATACGTTCATGGAAAGTCGCTGGACGTCCTGCTCGCCGAGCACGGCCCCTTCCCATGGCGCGACGCGATGCTGATCGCCCTCCAGGTCTTCGACGGCCTGGCAGCGCTCCACGATCTCGGCATCCTCCACCGAGATCTCAAGCCGGCGAACATCGCCGTCGAGGCCGAGTCAGGGATCGTAAAGGTCCTCGACTTTGGTGTTGCGAAGGCCGAATTCGCGGCGAACAAGAACCTCACCCAGGCCGGCATCGCCCTCGGAACGCCCGCCTACATGGCACCGGAGCAGCTCGCCGGCGTCGCCGAGGCGCGGTCCGACTTGTACTCGGCGGCGATCGTCTTTTATGAGCTCGTCACCGGCGACGTCCCCTTCGGCGAACTCGGCGAGAAAGCCCTGTATAAGCGGCTCTTTTCGCCGGTTCCGCCGCTCCGTGAGGCTCCCGGGATGCCCCACGTGCCGGACGCGGTCGTCGACATGGTCGCGAGGATGCTTGCGACCGACGTAAACACGCGATTTAGCGACGCCCGCGTCGCCATCGCCGCCTTCGAACATGTGCTCGCCGAAGCGGCCCGCGCAGAAGTCGGGGACGACGGGGCGGTCGATTCGGACCGCATGGAGCGCACCCTACCCGGCCTCGGCGCCCTCGCTGGCGACTCAGCCGGTGGCGACGGCGACGGCAAATGGCTCCTTGTCTTGCGGGTAGCCGACGCCGTCCTCAAGAGCGCCCATGAGCGCGCATTTCTTCGGGAAATACTCGTGGGCAAGGGCATCGGCCACCCGAAAGGGAACCGCATCTTCGTCGCCCTCTTCGAGACGCCGGCCCTCCTCGATTCCTTCCTCCGCACCGTCGCCCAGCGGTACGCGCCCGACATGCAAGCGGATGCCGAGCGGGTCGCGACCGATTTTGAGCTGACGAACGAAGCGCTCGCCGGGGCCGCCCCGCTGCCGACCCAGCTCGCGCTGATGGTCGAGCGCCTCTCCGCTTAGGCCGCTATCGACGGCGGTTCCGCGCCGCGCCGAAAGTGATTTCTCCCAAACATTTTCGTCCACAGGCGAGCCGGTTTGGTAAACTAGACAAGAGTCGTGCCAATGGGCTGCGACCGCATCTCTAGCGCGCTTTGCGCACGGGATGCTCTTGCCTCCTCCCCGCCTGGACGGTCCGCGTGAAGATTCAACAGTCGCAGCAGCTCTCCCAGCAGCTCGTCATGACGCCCCAATTGCAGCAGGCGATTCGCCTCTTGCAGTTGACCCACGCCGACTTAGTGGTCGAAATCGAAAAAGAATTCGACACGAACCCCCTCCTTTCCGTGGAAGGGAGCGGCCCGAGCGCCGAGCTTGCGTCGCTCTCCAAGGGGGTCGTTCGCGATCACCCCCTCGGAGAAGACGAGCGTTTTCAGGGCTCTATCCGCGAGGCCGAGAAGCTCCGTTCGGAAGCGACCGTCGAGCGCCTCGACGACCGCCACCGCGCCGCCGACGGCAACAGCGCCCAGGGGGAGGCGAAAGCGGTCCGCGACATCGAGTGGGACCAGTACGTGGAAAATCGCGTACTTCAAGCGCCGGCGGGCGGCGGTCGTGGCGGCTTCGAAGAGCTGCCCCCCATCGAGCAGAATCTCACACGCAAGGAATCGCTCGTCGATCACCTCCGTTGGCAGCTCAAGATGAGCGATTTCAACGAGGCCGAACGCGCCTTTGCCGAAATTGTACTCTCAAGCCTCGACGACAACGGCTTCCTGGATCTCAAGTCCGGCTACCGGGCGAGTATCCAAGATCTTCGCGATTTTCAGAGCAAGAACCCGACGGAGAAGAACCCGGATTTCAACCTCGGGATCATCTACGAACAAATGGGGAACTTCCACGCGGCAACGCTCGCCTGGAAGCGCTACCTTGGCTCAGATATTAATGAAAATGAACGCACGCTCGCCGAGGGGCTGTTCGCCCGTGTGGCCGCAGCGGCAGCCTCGGTAAAAGCGCTCGTCACCGAAATCGGGAAGACCCTCGACGAGAAAGCGGCCGCCGACGAGTACGTTTCCCGCGACGGCCTCCGCGAGGTGCTCGCGAAGCTCCGCAGCGGCGACTACGACGAGAATGCCGTCCGCGATGGCGTCGCGTTCCTCCGCGAACTCGACGGAAAGGCCGATGCTCGTATCGCGCGCGTCCTCGAAGACGAACTCGCAAACATGGCCTCCCTCCGTGTCGACGTCCCGCCGACGGAAGCCGGCTTGCTCCTCTCGCGCGCGCTGATGTTCGCCCGAAATGGGGCCTTCGTCGAGGCGGTCCCCTGTTTGAAACGCTACCTCGGCGGCGACTTGGAGCCCCACGAGCGCACCCGCGGTGAGCTCGTCCTTGCACGTGCTCGCCACTTCGCGGAGGGGGCGGCGGACCTCCAAGTCTCGCCCGACGAAGAAATCTCCCTCGAATGGATCGCCGAGCAATCGGGTCTAAACCCCGATGATGCGGAGGAGGTCCTCAAGCTGATGCAGCTGTGGGATCCGACCGGCTGTTGCGCCCGCGATCTTCGAGAAAGCTTGATGATTCAAGCGGAAGTGTACGGCTTTGAGGACATCGAGTTGGCGGTGATCGATCGCCACATGTCGAACCTCGAAAAGCACAACTACAACGCGATCGCCAAAGACCTAAAGATCTCCGTCGAGGAGGTCTACGAGGCGGTCAAGGAGATCCAGAAGCTCGAATCCCGCCCGGCCCGTAACTTCACCGACTACGACGAAAAATCGATCGCCATCACGCCGGACGTCTACGTCGTAAAGGATGAGAAGACCGGCGGCTGGCGCGTTCAAGACAACGACCGTGGCGTCCCCCGACTGTTCGCGAACAAAGAGCTCTTCGAGCAGCTGGCGACTGCCGATCCGGCAAAGCGCGCCATCCTCCAAGAGAAATGGAAGAACGCCCAGTGGCTTGTCAAAGCCTTGGAAGAGCGTCGAAAGACGATCACGCGTGTCATGGAGTCGATCGTCGCCCGCCAACAGGAGTTCTTCGAAAATGGGACGTCGTTCCTGCGTCCGATGATCCTCCGCGACATCGTCGAAGATTTCCAAGAACGCTACGACCGTCAAATCCACGAGTCGACGATCAGCCGCGTCACGTCGAACAAGTACGTGCATACGCCCCACGGCATTTTTGAGTTGAAGCACTTCTTCAACTCGCCGATCCGCCGGCAGTCCGAGGAGGACATCGCCTCGGAGAGCGTGAAACGCGTCATTCGGAAGATCATCGACGACGAGGACAAGAAGTCGCCGCTCTCCGATCAGGCGATCGTGGAGATTCTCGCCAAGGGCGAGGGCATCGTCATTGCCCGCCGCACCGTCGCTAAGTACCGAGAAATGATGGGAATTCTTCCGTCGAGCAAGCGAAAGAAGCACTTCTAGGTTGCCGGGGGCGCACCAACCTCGGCAAAATCGTACGGGGCCCTACGATTTTCGTCCAAGGTTGGGAAACACCGGGGATACTCTCGGGTTACAGCAGCGTGACAGCGGGTGCAGAGCTCGCCACCGGGGACTCCCCTTCGAGCTCTGTCATCGACGCTGCTGACATTCCAGGAGGCCGAATGAACATTGCGATCACGTTCCGTCAGATGGATGCGACCGATTCTGTGAAGGGCTACGCGACGGAAAAAGTGGGGAAACTTCAGAGGTTTCTCCGCCAGCCCATGAAAGGGCACGTCACTGTCAGCGTTCAGACCGACCGCCTCCATCACGTTGAAGTAGACGTCGTTTCCGGCGGCAGCCGCTTCCATGCCACGGAAACCAGCTCGGACATGTACGCCTCGATCGACGCCGTCGCCGACAAGATCGAGCGCCAGATTCGGTCGTCGAAGGAAAACCTGAAGGGGCAAGAACGGGCCTCCCAGCGGCTCCTCCCCGACGTGAGTGACGACGAAGACGGCGCTCTCTGAGCGACGTAAGCCGTGACAAAAGGCGCCCCTTCCGACTATCGGAGGCGGGCGCCTTTCGTTTTTGTCGCCCCCGCGTTCCCCCATGACCGAGCCGAGCTGAGCCTACGAATGCTCCTTCGCGAAATTCTCTCCCCGGACCGCGCAACGCGCATGGACGCTCGCGATTTGACCAAATCGCAGGCACTTGCGTTGGTCGCATCGCTGCTTGCGCGACAGACGAACGTCCCGGAAACCGAAATTCTGGAAGTCCTGCACGCGCGAGAAAGTCTGCAATCGACAGGCATCGGAGACGGCGTCGCCATCCCGCACGGCTCCCTCCCGAACGTGGAGCAGCACGTCGCGGCGCTCCTCGTCGCGCCAAATGGCGTCCCCTTTGACGCCATCGACAACGCCCCGGTGAACCTCTTTTTTGCAGTGCTCGGTCCACGGGCCGCGTCCGGGGAGCACCTGAAGATTCTTGCGCGAATTTCGAGACTTCTGCGGCGTCCCGCCTTCCGCGAAACGCTCCTTCGCGCCCCCGACGGAGCCAATATTTTCCGCCTCGTGGAAGCCGAGGAGGGGGGATGAGCGGCGACGCCGGTCCCGTCGAAGAGGCGCGCGCCGTCCCTGTGGCGGCCTTTTTGGCAGACCCGCGCACCGCCGCCCAGCTTACGCTCGTCGCGGGCCATGCCGGCCTCGCGCGCCCGCTCTCCCACGCGCGCGTCCAGAAGAACGGCCTCGCCTTTGCGGGGCATTTTCATGGCGTCGTGCCCAGTCGGATCCAGGTCGTCGGCGAAACCGAGCAGACCTTCCTCGAAGCGATGACCGCGGCCCAGCGGGCTGAGGCCTGCAAAGGCCTATTTTCCCTTGGGCTTTCCTGCGTTGTCGTCACAAAAACGGGGACGCCAAGCGCCGACCTGATCGAAGCGGCGGAAGCGACACAGACGCCGCTGCTGGTAGGCGGCGAGCGCTCCAGCGCCACGATCAACGCGATCCACGCAACGCTCGACGATCTTCTCGCGCCAACGACTCGAATTCATGGCGTTCTTGTCGATGTCTTCGGGGTCGGCCTCCTGCTCTTGGGCAAGAGCGGCATCGGCAAAAGCGAATGCGCCCTCGAACTCGTGCTGCGTGGGCATCGCCTTGTGGCCGACGACGTCGTCCAGATCGACTGGCGACCGCCGGGCATGGTCTTCGGCGAGCCGGCGGAACTGCTCAAGAATCACATGGAGATTCGAGGCCTTGGCATTCTGAACATCAAGGACATGTTCGGCGTGACCGCGGTCCGCGAACGGAAGCGCATCGACATTGTCACGCAGCTCGTCGAGTGGCACGACGGCATGGTCGTCGACCGTCTCGGCATCGACGATCGCTACCAGGATATCCTCGGCGCCAAGGTCCGCGAACTGACCGTCCCCGTGCAGCCGGGTCGCGACATGGGTTCCATCCTTGAAATTGCTGCGCGAAACGAGCTCTTGCGGCGTGCCGGCATGAACAGCGCCCGCGATTTCGTCGCCCGGCTCGCGGCGCGACGAAACGCCCCCCAACGGCGCCGCTACGACACGGTGAAGACGCTCCAGCGACTGACCCCCGAGGAACTGGCCGAGGCAGCGGAAGCAAAAGAGCGCTACGACGGCGAGTCGTGGAGCGGGTCGGGCGCAATCAGCGTACCGACGCCCCCAAGCAGCGCCCACGCCGTCGACCGCGGCGCAAGTTCCCGAGGCGGCGGAAGAGAGGACCGATGAGCGAGCAGCACGAGCAACGGACCCATGTCGTGGTGGTAACCGGCGTCTCTGGCGCCGGAAAATCGACGGTTCTTCGCACGTTGGAAGATCTCGGTCACTTCTGCATCGACAACCTCCCCACCGTCCTCGCCCCGCAAACCCTCGAGCTATGCGCCCGTGGCGGAATTACCCGCGTGGCGCTCGGGATCGACGTGCGCGTACGCGCCTTTCTCGGCACCGCCGCCGACGAAGTGGATCACCTCGTTGATGGCGGAAGACGCGAAGTTTCCATCGTTTTCTGCGACGCTTCCGAAGAGACGATCCTCCGTCGCTTCGGCGAAACGCGGCGCCCCCACGCGCTGGCGACCGTCGAAGGGACCTCGGCGCTGGCCGTCCTCGACGGCCTCCACATCGAGCGGGAACGGCTCGCCCCCCTACGGGAGCGTGCAACGCATGTCTTCGATACCACACACCTTTCCGTCCATGAACTCCGTCGCGCCATCGTCGCGACCTTCGGCCCGGCATCGCCGCACGCCCCGCATATGGCGGTCCGAATTGTGTCGTTCGGCTTTAAGTACGGCGCCCCCGTCGATGCCGACCTCGTCTTTGACGTCCGCTTTCTCGAAAACCCCTACTTCGTCCCCGAGCTGCGCCCGCTCGCCGGGACCGACCCACGGGTCGCCGGCTTCGTCCTGAACTTGCCGGAGACGCAGCCGTTCCTCGAGAAAGTATTGGATTTGCTACGTTTTACCCTACCAAAGTACGAGCGCGAGGGGAAGAGTTACCTCACGGTAGCGATCGGATGCACCGGCGGGCGCCACCGCTCTGTTGCACTCTCCGAGGTCATTGGCCGCGCGCTCAATGCGCAGGTCGTCCACCGGGATGTCGCCCGTGAGCACGGCCACGCCATCAACGCCCCCCCGGCAAGCGCGACGGGCCCTTACTCGGCGAGTGCCGCCGTCGAGCACGCCCTCGCCCTCTCCCCGCTCCCCCAGCCGGTTTCCGGCGACGGCGGCGGCCCTTCTGGAGCCTCCCGATGACCGCCCTGACGAAGACCTTCCCTATCATCAACGCCCTCGGGCTCCACGCGCGCGCCGCGACGAAGCTCGTCCAGACCGCCTCCCGATTCCCCTGCGAGGTCGAGATTGAGCTCGACGGCCAAAAGGCGAACGCAAAGAGCGTGATGGGCGTCCTCTTGCTCGCCGCCGGACGCGGCACCGCCGTCACGGTCACCGCCCGCGGCGAAGGGGCGGAGGCCTGCTTGACGGCGCTGGAAACGCTGATTGCCGATCGATTCGGAGAGGGGCAGTGACCGAGCGGCCCGAGCTCCGTCTGCGAGGGATTCCGGCGGCGCCGGGGATCGCCATCGGGGCTGCCTTGGTCATGGGCGATGCCCGTGCGGTCGCCGTCCAGCGCGCGATCGACGAGAGCGAAATTGCGCAAGAACTCGACCGTTTCGAAGCCGCCAAGGCTGCGGCCCGCATCGAGCTCCGTCGCGTCGCGGAGCGGACGGACTTCAATGCCAACGCCCCGGTCGCCGCCGAGTTCGATGCCAACGCCTTCGCGGGCGGCGATCCGGCAGCAATTCTCGAAGCCTATGTGGCGATGCTCAACGATCCCGAGCTGGACGAGCGCGTACGGCGACACATCGCCGTGGATCGACAGAACGCGGAAGCGGCGCTCTGCACAGCAAGTGACGAGATTACCAAGCTTTTCTCCGCTGCAAAAGATGCTTACATCCAGGAACGGCGCCACGACGTCGCCTTTGTCTGCGACCTCGTCCTCCGCGCCCTCGTCCAAAAAGAGCCGGAACGGGGCCCGCTAGCGAGTACCGCCACCATCGTCCTTGCCCGCGACCTCTCCCCGGCCGACACCGCCGGCGTCGTCCGCGAGCGCGCCCTCGGCTTCTCGACGGAGCGAGGGTCCCGCACAAGCCACACGGCGATCATGGCGCGAGCCCTGGAGATGCCTGCTGTTTTGGGCGTTGAAGGACTCCTGCGTGCCGTCACCACCGGCGACATGGTCGTCGTAGACGGCTTCCGCGGCGAAGTGATTTTGCATCCGTCGGCCTCGACGCTAGCCGCCGCCGAAGCCCGTCTTTTTGCCCACCACGCGTTTCTCCGGACCCTTCGCGAAACGAACGGCGGCGACGCGGGGACCGCCGACGGCGTCCGTATCGAACTCTTGGCGAACGTCGAACTCGCCGCCGAAGCGCGGGTCGCCGAAGGGCACGGCGCCGAGGGAATTGGCCTTTTTCGCACCGAATTCCTCTACATCGACCGGAGCACCCCGCCGACGGAAGACGAGCAGTTCGCCATCTACCGAGAGACGATCCTGGCGATGAACGGGAAGCCGGTCGTCCTGCGGACTTTCGACATCGGCGGCGATAAGTTTGCAAGTTCCTTTGAAGTTCCGCCAGAACTGAACCCGGCGCTCGGCCTGCGTGCCGTCCGCCTCGCCCTCTCCCGGCCGGAGGTGCTTCTCGTGCAGCTCCGCGCGATGGCGCGGGCGAGCGCCTTCGGGGATCTACGGATCCTCGTGCCGATGGTGAGCCAGGTCGCGGAAATGAAGAAAGTCCGCGAACTCCTCGCTCAGGCGGTCGCCGAAATTCGCGCCCGCGGCGAGGCGACCGCCGACACGATTCCCCTCGGGATGATGATTGAGGTCCCCAGCGCGGCGATTTTGGCCGACGTCTTCGCCCGCCACGCCGATTTTTTCAGCCTCGGGACGAACGACCTCGTCCAGTATCTCCTGGCCGTCGACCGCACAAACACCGAGCTCGCTCCCCTCGCCTCCCCCTATGATCCTGCGGCGTTACGCCTGATTGCCAGCGTGACGCGCGAGGCCGATTCCGCAGGAATTCCGCTCTCCATCTGCGGCGCTATGGCCTCCGATCTCCACGCGCTCCCGCTGCTGGTCGGGCTTGGGCTCCGGAAGCTTTCCATGGAACCGGCGACAATCCGGACCGTGAAGGCGGCGCTCCGGCGCCTCGATGCCGCGACCTGCCGCACCCTCACCACGCGGGCGCTCCAGGCGGAAAGCGCGACCGAAGTACGCGCAATGGTTCACGAAGCGACCGAATCGCTCCTGTCGGACCTCCTTGCGCTCTGCGCAGCGACCTGATTGCGCGCCGTGTCAAAGATTTTGCGAAGCGATCGTCGTGCAACACACCAGATTGTCACGACGGAGACGGTTGCCGCGTGATAGAGCGCCGTCGCCGGCCATGACAGCGTCTTTTTCCTTGAAACGCTTTGCAGCCACGTCCCTCGCGCTCCTCGGTCTCGCGACCGCGGGAGCAACGACCCCCGGGTGCGGAAGTGATGGCACCACCGGTGCTGCCTCCGTCTGCCCGCCGGGCCAAACGTGTGACGCGCGCCTAACGATCTTCCACACTTCCGACATCCACTCGCGGCTCTTGCCCTACGACCTGCAAATCACGCAGGCCGACTCAGACCTCGGTCTAGGGGCACTCGGCGATGTGGCGAACGTCGGTGGCGTCGCGCGAATGGCGTACGTCCTGGGGCGCGAGCGAGCTCGCTCCGACCGGGCGATCCATCTCGATTCCGGCGACTGCTTCCAGGGTGCGCCGATTTACAACTTCTTCCAGGGGGAGCCGGAAGTGCGCTCCCTGGCTGCCCTCGGCGTCGACGCCGCTGTCATCGGCAACCACGAGTTCGACAGCGGCGCGATCAACGCGGCCCGTCAGTTCCAGAAGTGGGGCTCCTTCCAGAGCCTCGCGGCGAACTACAAGTGGGAAGACCCGACGTTCCCGAACTACGCGCAGCTCGCGACGGTCGCCAAGCCGTTCACCGTGCTCAATCGCGACGGTTTGAAGATCGCAGTCATCGGGATGGCAAACCTGAGTTCGCTGACGTCGCTCTTCGATCAGCCGAACAAACAGAGCATCCTCCCGCTGAACACGGTTGAAGTTGCCCAGTTTTATATCGATCTTCTGCGCCCCTACGTCGACGTAATTACGGTGGTCACCCACCTCGGTCTCGAGATCGACCAGCGCATGGTCCGCGGGACGACCGGGATTGACGTCGTCCTCGGCGGCCACAACCACGTCGTCATCAACCCGCCGCAAGAGCTCCGGGATTGCCACGGCGAAGGTCTTGAGCCCGGGTACATCTGGTCGGTCGACCCGACGTTGAAAATCGACCCCGACGCGACGCCGCCGAAAGACGATCGCCACCCCGATCCGGTGAACCACCCCTGGCAGTTCAAGCGGCCGTGCAAGCCGCGCAAGGTCTTGATCACGCACTCGGGGGCCTTCGCCAAGTACGTCGGTCGCCTCGACCTCGTACTTTCGAACAACCCCAACGAGATTTCGCCGACGGGCGACCCGGCCGACTACGACAAGGTCAACGGTTTCGAAGTCGTTTCGAGCCGTTACAAGGCGATCCCCATCGAAGCGCAGGTCCCCGACGACCCGGTCGTCGTCGACATGCTCCAGCCCTACCGGCGCAGCCTCGACACCGTCGCCGACCTCGACATCCTCGCCGGCTACTCGCCGGAAGGTGCGCGCCGCATCGCCGGCACCGGTGGCGACTCGCCGCTCGGAAACATGATCGCGACGGCGATGTGGCTCCGCCTCGGCGTCCAGACCGACCTGTCGCTCACGAACAGCCCCGGTATCCGCGCCGACCTGCTCCCCGGCCCGATCACTGCCGAGCAGGCCTACAACATCTTCCCCTTCGACAACTCGATCACGAAGATGCAGCTCTCGGGGCTCGAGCTCCAGCAGCTCTTCGACTTCGTCGCCCGTCGTTCGGCCAGCCGCGGTTGCAGCACCCAGGTCCAAATCGCCGGCGCTCGCGTACGGATCAACTGCGCCGGCTGCACACGTCCGAACGCGATCGGCCCCTGCCAGAGCGACGCCGACTGCACCTACGGCGGCGCTGGCTCCTGCAATCTCGAAACGAAGCGGTGCGCGCCGACCTCCTGCGCGGAGCAGGTCTACGTCGGCCACAACGGGGTTTCCTGCGCAAACGACGGCGATTGCGGCGGCTCCCCCGGTTCCTGCGACCTGTCGCTCCCGAAACCGAGCTGCCAGTCGCTCATCAACGACACGAACCGCTACGAGCTCGCAACGTCGAACTACCTGGCCGGCGGCGGCTCCGGCTACCGAGTGCTCCAGCGCAACACGACCCAGCTCGACACGAAGATTCAGCAGCGCGACGCCCTCCTCGACTTCATCCGTCAAGGCAGGCCATGCGGCTACGACCCGGCGCTCGCAAGCACTGGCGGCCTCAAGGCCTGCACCGACTCCAACGATTGTGCGAGCGGTTACACGTGCGCCTGCCCGGGGAGTTCCAAGTTTGACGGCGGCGCCTGTACGACGGGGTCCTGTTCCACGGGGGCTGGCCGTTGCGTGCTCACCGCCTGCCGGGACAGCGTCGCCGCCTTCCACAACAAGACCTGCGCGGAGAGCAAGAGCCTTGTCCTCTGCCAGTCGCAGATTGATGCCTGCACGATTGCCGGCGAGGAATGCAAAATCCTCGCGTGTGTGGACAAGAACGTCGGAAACTTCTCCGACGGTCGCCTGGAGATGCTCGGCCGATGAACCGTAATTTCCTCTACATTCCGCTCATCGCCGCCGCGATGGGGGGCACCTCCTGCAGCTCTTCGGATCTCGCGATCAATCCGCGTTCCGTCGGATTTTCCCTCGAGTTCGGTGACGGCTTCGATGCCGGTGCGCGCGACCGCCGTCGCGACATCACCCTCGATGGTGCCTCTCCGGTCATCGTCCCGGTCAAGATTCGGGCCAATCGAAGCAATGGGAGCGTCGACACCAGCTTCAATCGCTTCGTTCGCGTGAATGTCAAACCGGGAACCGTCGTTTCGGTCACCGGCGACGGCGCCGAAGGGCGCAACGTCAAGCTCGCCGACGGCGAAGCGACGGTGAATGTCGCCATCGTCGGCGCCTTCGGCGACGCCCGCATCGTTGCCGAAGACCTCGGCTACGAGCCGGTATCGCCGACCGCCGATCCCCCCCCCGCCTGTTCGGACGGCAAGGACAACAACGGCAACGGCTTCATCGACTTCCCCGCCGACCCCGGCTGCGAGTTCGCGAACGACAATACCGAGGCGGGCGGCTCCTACTCGGCGGGCGCAACGCCCTCGATTTACTTCAAGCTTCCGCGCATCGCCGACGTCCGCGGCGCATCGACAGGCGGTTCGACGACGCCGTTCAAGTCCCAGCAAGTGTCGATGGACACTGGCTTCGACCAGGACACCGACACCCAAAAGTTCGACACGATCGTCACGCGCATCTCGGGCAGCGGCTTCTACGCGACCGACGTCGACGACCGCCGCGGCTACTCGAGCCTGTTCGCCTTCAACTTCAACTCGCCCCCCGGCATGCGCGTCTGCGACCGCCTCCGCGCCCTCTCAGGCACGGCGACCGAATTTTACGGAAGCATTCAGCTTTCCTACCCGACGTGGACCGTCGAGGCCTGGGATAAGGACAAGCGCGAATGCGGCGTCCCCGAGCCGACGCTCCTTTCGGTGGCCAACTTCACCGATACCGGCACGCTCCTCCGCCTCGTCCACGGGATGGTGAAGGTGCAGTCGGGGACGTTCACGATCAATAACGTCGCTCACACCTTCGCGGTGCGCGTGACGAAGCGCTTCGGCGAGGGCTTCCCCACCGTCGATCCGAACAATCCGAACGCCTACCTGATGGCCGACAATGCGTCGAACTGCGACTTCGACAAGAACGGCTCCGTCGACTTTTCCAAGCCGGACGAGAAGGCCTGCAGCGACTCCTGCACCGCCGACAAAGAGTGCACCGAGTACTCGAACTTCGTCGCGCGCCAGAACTTCCGCCTCGTCGTCGAAGATTCCTACGAAGACGTCAATGGGAACAAAGTCACCGACGTCGGCAACATCCAGGCCGATGCGAGCAGCTCACCGGTCACGAAGCCGCTCGACCAACGCGGCAAGCCGGTCGGCGCTTTTGTCGGTGTTCTCGCCTACTTCAGCGGCGGCTCCCAATTCACGATTGAAGCGCGTTGCGCCGACGATATCGGCTTTGACCCTGCAGTCTCGCTCAAGAAAATATCTGAGGCTTGCGTGTTTCCTCGCACGCCCGACCAGCTGGAAGAGACGCAGTGACGTCCCCCCTGCCCGCTACGCCCTCTTCGCCGCTTTTCGAGCCCAGGCCCTCGCAACGAACCCGGACCACCATGCGCACGCTCCCCCTTTTCGCCTTCGCCCTCGCCTCCCTGATCCCGGCCGCAGCTCTCGCCGATGAGCCGAAAGTCCCCACCGCCCCGGCGACGCCGTCGGACAAGCCGGCCGAGAAGCCGGCCGAGGCGGAAGCGGCAAAGACGACCGCCGAACCGGTCGCGGCAGAGCCGAAGGTCGCGGCAGAGCCGAAGAAGGAAGCTCCCGACCTCGCGGCCGGCGCGGCAGGCGCACGTGGAGCCGGCGTTGCGATGCCCGGCTCGACGGGTGGCGGCGGCTTCATGGATACGCGTCTCACCTGGACGATCGGCGACGACGACTTCCTCCACCCCACCGGTCAGCTCGTCCCGATCTCGCAGAACTTCAACATCGGCGACCGCGCCCAGTACCGACTTTTCTTCGACAATCTCAATTCGCGTTTCGCCGGTCGTGAAAACCTCACGCACCTTGTGATGTACAAGAAGCTCCCCGGCTTCATCAAAGGTCTGACGACCGAGGCTTCGCTCGTTCTCCGCTTCGACATCGCCGCGCTCGCCGCCAACACCGGCAGCCTGAACTCGGCCCTGTACGACTCGGGTTCGTTCCTCCGCATCTTCTACAACACGAGCGCGAAGCACGAAAAAGAAGGCGTTTCAGCCGTCTTCTTCCCGCTCGACACCGACCGTGTTCGTCTCGGCTACCTCTACGACATCTCCTGGGGCGGTACCGCGGCGAGCATCAACCAGAGCATCTTTCCGCGTATTCAGGGTTCTTCGCCCGGTTTGAAGATCCAGTACGACTCGAAAGATTTCTACGCGTTTCTCGGTTTGAAGACGGCGACGATCGTCCAGCCGGAAAAAATCGTGAGCGGCTCCGGTGGCGAAGGCGGCGTCGAAGTGACGCGCGTCGGTGAAGCGAACTACGGCGTCCTCGGCGGTCTCGGGTTCGATCCGACGGAGAAGGTCCGCGTCGACGTCGGCGCGGGCTACTTCCAGCAAGGCAAGTTCGACCTCGACGACGTCCGCGGCCAGAACGTCTACACCTACGGCGGCTCGGCGCGCGTGATGTATCACCACAACATGCCGGTCCCGACGTCGATCGACTTCCAGCTCTATCGGAATGATCCGCAGGCGCCGATGCAGCTTTTCCGCCCGGAGAAGTACGAGCCCGGGAAAACCAGCTACAACGTCAGCGCCGAAGTCGACGTCCTCCAGCAGCACCTGAAGGATTTCGACGTCGCCGGAAAACTCAAGGATCAGACCGCCTACGCCGCCGCCCTTCAGGGCGTCCTCAAGTCGGGCTACCTCCGCGCCAGCGCGACCGGCATCGTCCGTAACTTGGCCTTCGTCAACCGCAACGTTCCCGGGTTTATCCCCTTTGAAACGCTGCCGAAGGACGCCAAAACCGACAATGAACTCTTCGGTGCCGTCGCCCTCGACTACCACCTGCCCGACCTCCACCTCACGCCGGGCATCGGCGCCGGTCTCCAGATGCCGGCGACTTTCCGGAGCGAGTTCAGCGACGGCGGGATCCAGGCCTCGCGCGTGGTCGTCGTCCGCCAGCAGGGTCAGGAATCGATCCTCCCCTACAACAAGGACCGCACCCCCATCGTCCAGGCGCGCGCCTCGGTGAAGTGGGACCTCAGCGAAGCTTTCGCGATGGTCGGCTGGGCCCAGTTCGTTCGCGACAACAACAGCACGCTCGTCATCCGCGACCCGAAGGAGGGCTCGGCGACCCTGCGTGTTTACCAGTCGCCGAACCGTCTCGGCGCTGGTGTCGCGCTCCAAGCGCGCTTCTGAGACGCGCTCCAAGCGCGCTTCTGAGACGCGCTCCAAGCGCGCTTCTGAGACGCGCTCCAAGCGCGCTTCAAACCAAGAACCCTCGAAGGCTAGCCTTCGGGGGTTCTTCGTTTTCCGCTTTCGTCAATGACGGATTCCGTCGTCGGGGGGCGGCGGCAACGGCGGGCGCCGGGCGAGCTTGTCCAGGCATGCGAGACGCACCGCCCCCGAGACCGACGGCGAGGTCGCAACCAACCGAAGTTCTTGACGAAGGAGCAGCGCCACGAGCGGTACCGCGAGCTCGGGGGCAAGCTTCGGATGCATGCAGAGTGCAAGGCGAATTCGTGCAGAATGCACCCACCGCGGCGACCGAGCGACGCGCGTCAATACCGCTGCATCGCCAGGCCGGCGCGCGACGAGTCGGAGCACATCGGCTTCGGTGGTTCGCGGATTGATAAGTACATTGGCAACGACCTCGGGGTGCGGGTCGAGCAGCAATTTTTCGAGAAGATCGCGGCTCGGCCGCCGGGCAAGCGCCTTCCGCTCCCCGAGCGTGAACGCCCGGCCCCGCGGATCGGTCATCACGCGCGGATCGGCGGCCCGCCCCCGCTCCTCGCCGGGCTCGCGCACCGCCGGTACGTCCTCTTCGCCGCCAAGAAACCGCAGGAGCGCCGCGTGGCCGCCCGCCTTTGCGGCCGCTGCGAGGTCTCGGCGTCGATGGACGACCGGCGCTCGCGCTTCGCCGGGGTGTTCGTTTTCGGCGAGCCAGTCGACGACGGCGAACATCGCGTCGCGCGCCTGCGCATCTGCCGCTTCCACCCGGAGGCAAAGCTCTTCAAGCGCCTCAGAAAATCCAACAATTCCCGTCGTTTCCGCGAAGAGGCCGACGACGCGGGGCCGGAGCGCCTCATCTCGCTGACCACGCACGCCGCGGATGAGTGAATCGACGGCCCGTGTCGGTTGCGTACCGTCGGCGGGGAATTCAGGTCCTTGCACGCCGGCAGTCTACACCGACTCCGCAACCCGCCGGCGATTCCCCGGCGAAACACTTCCGAATCTCCTTCGCCGGATGCATGATGCGCCGCGATGCTTCTCGACCTCGTGCACGCCGGTCCCACCGATCCGCCGTCCCGCAATCCTGACCTCGACGACGACGTCGCCACGCGCACCGTCCCCCGCGCAAAAACCCCTCGGCGGTTCAAAGTCATTTTTCACAATGACGACTATACGACGATGGAGTTCGTCATCGTCGTGCTCCGAAGCTATTTCCACAAGAATGACGCAGAAGCGAATCACATCATGATGACGGTCCACCGAAAAGGCCGCGCCGTTGCCGGGATTTATCCGCGCGATGTGGCCGAAACCAAGGTGAGTGAAGTGATGGACCTCGCAAAAGAGAATGGGATGCCGCTTCTCTTGACGACCGAGCCGGAAGACGGAGACGGCTCCGGGTCCGAATAGCGGGATTCTCTCGGGAAGGATTGCGCTTTCCGAAACCATCCCCACGTTGCGCCTTCTTGCCAGCCCCCCGAGGATTCTCTCATGCGCATCAGCCCTGAAGTCGAAATCGCCCTCACCGTCGCCGCGAACGAAGCGGCCCGTCGGTGCCATGAGTACGTCACCCTCGAACACCTCGTCTATGCGCTCCTCTTCGATGAAGAAACGGCAAAGATCGTTCGCCACTCGGGGGGTGACAAGAAGAAACTCCAGGTCGCTCTCGAGGAATTCTTTGAGAAAGAGCTCGAAGCTCTGCCGGAAGACAGCGCCCCTACGCCGGTAGCATCCCTTGGCGTTCAACGGGTACTTCGCCGCGCGATGGCACACGTTCAAAGTTCAGGGAAAGAAGAAGTCAAAGGCGGCAATGTGCTCGTCGCCGTCTTCTCGGAGCGCGACAGCCACGTCGTCAACCTCCTTGAGCAGAACGGCGTCACACGCATCAATGTGGTCGCCTACATTTCGCACGGCGTCTCTAAAGTCGACGACGAGCGCGAAGTCGCCCGCGAGGGTGGCCAAGAGGGCGAAGGGGATGCGGCCGCCAACCCCCTCAAGAATTTTGCAAACGATCTCAACGAAGAAGCACGCGCCGGGCGCATTGACGCCCTCGTCGGTCGCGAAGCCGAAGTCGAGCGCATCGTCCAAATCCTCGCCCGTCGGAAGAAGAACAATCCGCTCCTCCTCGGCGACCCTGGCGTCGGAAAAACAGCGATTATCGAGGGGTTGGCGCGCCGGATCGTCGAGGGGGACGTGCCGGCCGCCCTCGCCGATGCGACCGTCTACTCGCTGGATATGGGGGCCGTCGTCGCCGGAACCCAGTTCCGCGGGCAATTCGAAGAGCGTTTGAAGGCGGTCATTAAGGCGATTGAAAAGAAGGGCAATGGCATCCTCTTCATCGACGAAATTCATATGATCGTCGGCGCCGGAGCCACCCGCGGGAGCATGGACGCGTCGAACCTGCTCAAGCCGGCCCTCGCCAGCGGCAAGCTTCGCTGCATCGGCTCGACGACCTTCGACGAGTATCGCCAGCACTTTGAGAAGGATCGGGCGCTCTCACGACGTTTCCAGAAAGTCGACGTCAACGAACCCTCTCTCGACGATGCGACGAAGATCCTCTTCGGCCTGAAGCCTCAGTACGAGCAGTTCCACGGCATCACCTACGAAGACGACGCCGTCAAAGCGGCGGTCACCCTCTCCGCGCGCTACCTCCACGATCGCAAACTCCCCGACAAAGCGGTCGATCTCCTGGACGAAGCGGGCGCCGCAAAGAAGCTCGCGCTCGGGAAAAAGCGCCCTGAAGGCGAGCCGGCCCTTACGCCAGTCGTCACCGCCGTCGATATTGAAATCGTCGTTGCGAAGATGGCGCAGATCCCGCCCAAGGAGGTCTCCTCGGATGCACGTGCGGCACTTCGGAGCCTAGAACGCGATTTGAAGAGCGCCGTATTTGGCCAGGATGAGGCATTGTTGGCCCTCACATCGGCTATCAAGATGTCTCGGGCCGGCCTGCGAAATGCGGAGAAGCCGATCGGCTCGTTCCTGCTTACGGGCCCTACCGGCGTCGGAAAAACCGAGTCTGCCAAGCAGCTCGCGAAGACCCTCGGCATCGCCTTCTTCCGTTTCGACATGAGCGAATACATGGAGGCCCATTCGGTCTCCCGGTTCCTCGGTTCGCCCCCCGGTTACGTCGGTCACGATGCCGGCGGTCAATTGACGGAAGCGATCGCCAAGACCCCGCACGCCGTCCTTCTCCTTGACGAAATTGAGAAGGCCCACCCGCAAATCTTCAACGTGCTTCTCCAGGTCATGGACCACGGCAAACTCACCGACGGCACCGGGAAGACGACCGATTTTCGGCATATTATCCTGTTGATGACCAGCAACGTCGGTGTGCGCGATCTCTCGCGAAATACCGTCGGCTTTCAAATGGGGAAAGCGACCGGTGATGCCGAGCGCGAATACAAGCAGCTGTTCTCCCCCGAGTTCCGAAATCGTCTCGACGCGCGCATCGCCTTCGCGCCGCTTTCGAAGGGGACGATGGGGAATATCGTCAATAAGTTCATTGTCGAATTGGAAGGCCAACTCGCCGACCGCGACGTTACGCTTAGCGCAACGCCGGCCGCGCGGGACTGGCTCGCCGAGCGCGGCTACGACCCGGACATGGGCGCCCGCCCCCTTGGACGGGTGATTCAGAGCGAAGTGAAACAGCGTTTGACCGAGGAGCTGCTGTTCGGAAGCCTCGAGCACGGCGGCCACGTCGCCATCGATTGCGTGGACGACAAGCTCACCTTCGTGTTCACCGCAAAATCCGAGCACGCGAAGGTCGACACCTTCGTCAACTGAATCCCACGTCGACGAGCGAGGCCCGTCCCGATCCGCCGGCGACGGGCCTTTTTCTTGGCAGAAATACTGAACAGGCGTATCGCACCGTCGTGCGTCGCATCCCCGTCTTGAATCCCGAACAGCGGTTCGTGGCGACGACGACGACCTACGACGAGGGGGAAGCGCCGGCCGTCTCGGTGGAGGTCTACGAAGTTCCCGTCGGGATCAGCATCGCGCCGGTGATTCCCGGCCTCAATGACGATGCAATTCCAGCGCTTTTGGAGGCGGCGAAGAACGCGGGCGCCCAAGGTTGCAGCTTCACGCTGCTCCGCCTGCCGGGGCGCGCCGTTGAGGAGGTCTTCGTCGGCCGCCTGCGAGAGGCGGTCCCCCTCCGCGCGGAGAAGATTTTGGCGCGTCTCCAGGAAATGGCCGGCGAAGGTTGGGACGCGGAAGCGCAGGCGAGCAGCCCTCGAATCTACAATTCTTCGTTTCATGCTCGCCAGCGCGGCTCTGGCGTTTATGCCCAATTGATTGAGGCGCTCTTTCTCAAGACCGCACGTCGTCTTGGACTATTGCCTTTTTCGGAATGGCCGCTTTCCGACGCCGCCCGAGGTGGTGGCGCGCCGCGCGGTGATCACTTTTTGGTTCCGAAGGGGAGCGCCCCGCGCACCGCCGAACCGCCGAACGCCCCGCCGAACGCGCAACTTTCGCTTTTTGGCGTCGACGCGTACCGGCGAACCGGTCGATAACCGCCGCGTGCGACGCCCTTCCCCCCTGTTTGCTGCGTTGCCCCTTGCAGGCGCCCTCGTCGCGACGCGCGCTGCTGCCCTTCCCGTCGGCAGCGGAGGACGCTGCGCCCCGCTTGACGACCTCGCGCACGCGCCGCCCCGCGAGCCGGCCCGCGGCGTCGACGAGCCGCTCGCTCCGCCACCGGCCGATACCGCCTCCTACGCGTGGGAGGTCCGCCTCGATCCGGCGGCGCACACGCTTGAGGGGACCGGAACCGTCACCTTCGTCAATCGAAGCTGCGCCCCCCTCAAAGAGCTTTGGGTACACCTTTACCTTAACGCCTTTAAGAACGATCAATCGCTCTTTAACCGTGACCCAAGCGGCGGTTTTCGGGGAGGAAACTCAGGCGATCCCGGGTCAATTGACGTCCATTCGTGGGTCCAAACCGACGGCGAGAGTGCCAAAAGTCTCTGGAAAGACGTCGATCTTCACGGCGTACCGGGCGACACCAGCGACGAAACCGACGCACGGATTCCGCTCGCAACAGCGATAGCTCCCGGAGAAACGGCGACGTTTCGGGTGACGTTTACCAGCAAATTACCCGAGGTTGTGCTTCGCACCGGCTACGCGGGGAGCTTCCATTTCGCCGGCCAGTGGTTTCCAAAGCTCGCGGTGCTTTCCGACGATGGCACGTTTGTCCACTTTCCGTTCCGGCGCCTCTCCGAGTTCTTTGCCGACTTTGGTCGCTACGATGTGACCATTGATACGCCGGAGTCGTTTGCCATCGGTGCGGTTGGTATCTCTCAGGGAATCGCCACAGAGCATGGGCACCGTCGCGAGCGTTTTCTTGCCGAACATGTCCACGATTTTGCCTTTGCCGCCTGGGACCAATTCGTTGCCCGTGACGAAACGATCGACGGCATCGCCGTCCATACCCTCGCCCCCCGCGGCTGCGAAGCGATCGTAGGGCGCGAACTCGCCGCCCTCCGTACCGCAATCCCCCAATTTCGCGCGCGTTTCGGCCCCTACCCCTATCCCAACCTCACCGTCGTCCACCCGCCCGCCGCCGCGGAAGAGGCGGGCGGCATGGAGTACCCGACGCTCATCACGACCGGCGGCTCCTGCCGAACGCCGAGCTTTCTCCACTCCCCGGAATTGCTCACTATTCACGAGTTCGGCCACGAGTACTTTTACGGCCTCGTCGCGACCAACGAAGCGGCCTTCCCCTGGCTCGACGAAGGGATCAACAGCTTCGCGCAGAACGGTGCACTCTGCAGCAAACTTTTCTGCGCCGGTTCTTTTCTCGATCTTCCGTTTTTGCGGGTGGCGAGTGAGGCGATTCAGGGGCCAACTTCAAACGCATTTGCCGCCGATATCTCCGTCGGGAGCCCTGCTGCGAGCTTTCCGACGGGGGGCCACTACACCTTCCTTGTCTACGGAAGAGTGCCGGCTATTTTTGAAACATTTGCTCGAGTCTACGGTCGCGAGAAGCTCGACAAGCTCCTCGCCACGTGGACGCGGAGATACCGTTTTCGCCACCCTTCGCCGGACGATTTTTACGCATTGATGGGGCAGATCTATAGCGACTCCGAGGCTCGCACCTTTCGCGCCGCCATCGACCACCGCGGCACCGTCGATGACGCCCTCCGGAGCTTCCACTACCGGCGCGTTCGCAGAGAACTCCGCGCCGTCTCCGGCTTCGCCGACGGACACGTCGGGGACGAATACCAGGGGTTCGTGACGGTCGCCCGCCGTGGCGATCTCGCGATTCCGACGACGCTCGCCGTGCGCTTCGAAGACGGCTCGGAAGCTCGCCTCCCCCTCGAAGGCGGCCGGGAGGACGCCACCGGTGGCGCGACGCTTCAAATCCCGATCACCGGCCGCGCGCGACCGACCTTCGCCACCCTCGATCCCGACGGCGCGATGCTCCTCGATGGCGACCGCAGCAACGACTCGATACGCGCGGTGTCCGAGGATTCCGGCAAGCCGACCGTCGGAAAGAGTAGCGCCAAAGGCACGTTTTCTCGCGTATTTTCCGCGCTGCTCGCCCTCCTCGGAGGCGCCGGATGAGCGGCCGGCTTTCGGAAAGTCCCATGCGTTCTCCGGTCCCGCCTCCATCCGCGAAGCGGGAGATGCAAACGGTTTTTGTTCGTATCTCCGCGACGGCCTTGCTGTTGTGCGTGCAGGATGCACTTTTCTCCTGGGCGGGGGGCTGGCTCGCGGCGACGGCGGTCGCCACCGAGACCGGCGCGCGGCCCGACGGCGATGCGTCGCTGTTTGCCCCCGGCGGCGAGGCGCTGGCCGCCTTTGCGGTCGCCCACACGGCGAGCGTGCCGGTCATCGCCGGAACCGCCATCCCCTTTCTTTTTTTCGCTTTTTTGGCGCAAGTCGCGCTGCGCGCTCGCCTCTTCCCTGGCGGCTCACGAGCGCGCAGTCGCTTCTTCCCCTTCGTTGGTATCGCCCTCCTCCAGGCGCTTGGCGCGGCGGTCGTGGCAGCAGTTGGCGGCGGCGTCGGTGCGCTCGTGATCACGGCGTCGACGCGGAATCCCGTGCAAGGCACACAGATCGCCCTCGTCGTCGCTGTGCCGTTCCTGGTGCTCGCGCTCGCGCTCTTTCACACGCGCCCCCTTGCGGAGGCGGCGTGGCTCTACGACGCGGAAAATACCGGTATTTACAGAATTTTTTCCGCATACCTGCTTACGATCCGACGAGTATTTCGCCAGCCGACGCTGCTCGGTGGACTCCTCCTGCCGCTCGCCCCGGGGGGCGTCGCGACCGTGGTGGCGCTCGCCTACGCGAGCCGGATCTCCCCTACGCCTTCACCCCTGTTGGCCGGCGCTGTGAGCCTGCTTGCCGCCTTCACGCTGCGGTTTGGCCGAGCGTATACTTGGGATTTTGCACAAAAAAAGATCGCGCCGCGCGATCCGCCGGCACAAGCTCCCGAAGGCGAAGCGAGCTAGCTTACGTGCGGAGGATGCCGCCGACGCTCTGACCGTACCGAGGTTCCGATTCGGGGAGTTGTTCCTCGATCCGCGGTAGCGGGCGAGGACGCACTTGAGTCATGGCGCTCCCCACGTCGGTGCGTGCTGCGACGACGACGCACCGCTCCCCGCACGAGAGGCTGTACAGCGCCACCCGGTACATTCCGGGCTCCACAGCTATTTCGAGGCACTCTTCACGCGTCGCGAGGGGCTGTCCAAGACGGAGCCTGCCCGATGGAATGGCGAGTAAGACCGGCTCGGCGCTTGAAGTGAGGTTCGTGTACTCGCGCGTCCCCAAGACCAGCGGCTCGCCGTCGACGACGCGAACCTCAAGGCGGATCGTTCCATCGGCGCCGGTATAGATGAAGAGGCCAAGACCGGCCTGGACGGTCCCCCTCATTCCCTTGTCATCCGCCCAACGGCCGTCGTCGCCCGAGATCGTTTCGAAGTTATTTCCGTCACTTACGAGGTACATGGCGAGATGGGTGAAGGCGTCCTTCGCCTTCTTCGCCAGGATCTCAGGGGCAGAAATACCTCCCGCAGTGCGGAGCTGGTTGAGGATGCGGGCCTGGGTGGCTTCGAGCTGCGCGGGGAAGCACTGCTTGGCCTGCGCTTCGCGAAACACGGCGAGGTACGTGGTGAGCCTCGTCGCATCTCGCTCTCCCGCTTGGAAACCACGTCCGGCGAAAAGGGCCGCCATCGCCAAGTGCTGCTTCCCCTGCTTGGGGTCTGCGCCTTCGACCAGCGAGTGGCGTCTCGTCACGACGAGCCAGAACTCTTCCGGGGTCCCCTTGGCCTTCGGGGGTAGAAGCCGCCGTTCGAGGGCGTCGGAGTCAGACATGTCGCTGGGCTTCGTACCCGAGCCGGCCCCCCCGAGGCGCCGGATCGGGGACGTGTCAGGCGCTGTAAACGCGCTCGTAGCGGCGCGCGGAGCGATCCCAGGAGCGATCGAGGCGCATGATGCGGCGACGGACGTCGGCAAAGCGGGGGCTGACGAACGCCGCGAGGGCGCGGTCGGTGGCGCTGTGCAGCGCTTCCGTCTCACAGGGGGCGAAGAGGAAGCCGGTGCCGGTTTCGAGGGCGGCGTCGCAGTCGACGACGGTGTCGACGAGGCCGCCGGCCCGATGGGCGACCGGGAGCGCGCCGTAGCGGGCCGCATACTGCTGAACGAGGCCGCACGGCTCGTGGCGCGAGGGGACGAGGGCGAAGTCGGCACCGGCGAAGATCCGGTGGACCTGGGCCTCGGAAGCGCCGCGAAGGAAGGCGACCCGCGTCGGGTGCTTCTTGGCGAGGGCGGTCAAGGCGTCGGCAAAGACGTCCTCCCCTTCCCCAGCAAAGACGAATTGCGCTTCCGTGCGCGCCAAAAGCTTCGGAAGCATCGCGTAAATAAGGTCGACGCCCTTTTGCGCAACAAGCCGCCCGACGAAGCCAAACAAAGGCAGATCCTGCCCCTGGACGAGACCGAGATCCTTCTGGATAGCAGCCTTGCAGCGCCCCTTCGCCGATGCGTCTTCGGCGTCGTAGCGTACGGCGATCGCGCTGTCGGTGGCCGGGTTCCAGACGGCGTAGTCGATGCCGTTGAGGATCGCAGAAGTCTTGGAAGCCGCTTCCAAAAAGACCGACTGCAGCCCAAAGCCCCCCTCCTCGGTCAAGAGCTCGCGCGCGTAGGTCGCGCTGACGGTCGTGACGGCGTCGGCGTGGAGGACGCCGAGCTTGAGGAAGTTGAGGCGACCGTGGAATTCGATGCCCTTCGGGTCAAAGAGCTTGGCGTCGATCCCGATTTGTTTGAGCGCCGCCTTCGGGAAGATCCCTTGATGAGCGGCGTTATGAATCGTGAGGACGCTCTTCGTCTTCGCGAGAGCCGGCTCCTCCGCCTTTAGCGCGCGAAGGAAGGTCGGTACGAGGGCGGTCGGCCAATCGTGGACGTGGACGGCATCGACGGCAGCTCCGCCGGCGGCGCGGACCTTGGCAACTTCGGCAACTGCTCGAGAAAACAGCGCAAAGAAGGCGGCAGTCCCCGCCGACGCATCGCCGTAGATCGGGTTGCCGGGGAGCGCCGCCGGGAGGTCGAGGAGGAGGAGATCGACCTGGGAAGAGAGGCGACCGTCGTAGGCGGTGACGGCGACCTTGGTGCCGTTCCAAAGGAAGGAGATCGGCGTCAAACGGCGCGCGAGAAGCAGGCCAGCCTCTTCGTAGGCGGGGAGCTTGGGCGCGACGATCGTCACCCGGTGACCGGCGGCGCGAAGCGCTTTCGGGAGCGCGGCAGCCACATCGGCGAGCCCGCCGACCTTCACGTACGGAAAAAGCTCGGTCACGGCGAAAAGGAGGTCCATCGGCGGCGGCTACTACCACACGTCGGCGGCGCGACGAACGCGGAACGTGGTATCGGCGCACAGCTTCATGTCGCGCATCAAAGGGCACGGCCCTCTCGTACCGCCCCCCGGCGTCGACCCCGATTCCGTCGTCACCGTCTTTCGCGTTCCACCGGAGAACGCTGGGCTTCGCCTCGACCGTTTCATGCATGGGCAACTTCGGCGCACAAGCCGCACGCGAACCCAATTCATCATCGACAATTCCGCCTTTGATGGCAGCGGCCGCCGCCTAAAGTCGAACCATCGTGTGCAGCCCGAAGAGATGATTTACCTCTGGCGGGCCCCCTGGGATGAGACCCCGGTTCCGACCGACATTCCCGTATTGTGGGAAGACGAGCACCTCCTCGCCGTAAGCAAGCCACCGAACCTACCGGTCCACCCTTCGGCGCGCTACCACAAGAATACACTCATCAATTTACTGAAGGCGGCCCGCCCCGACCAATGGCTCTCGCTGGGCCATCGCCTCGATCGGGAGACCTCCGGCGTCATTCTCATTGGTAAGTCCCCCGCCTGCGACCGCGCTCTCAAACGACAGTTGGAAGAGCGCGATGAGGTCGAAAAGACCTACACGGCAATCACCTGGGGCCTGCCGAAGGGCATGGAGAGCGGCGAGATCGGTAGCGTCGTCCATGCGACGGCGAAGATGAAGCTCGACCCAAACGCGCGCTTCTCCGTGACGATGATGCTCTCGGAAGCCGACGATGCCCTCACCGCCGGCACCATTTTCACGCTCAACGCGGTCCGCCACGACCCTGACGACCGCTCACGGAGCTACGCGCGCGTCTCCTGCCTGCTCGAGTCGGGTCGTCAGCACCAAATTCGGCTGCATTTGAAGGGACTTGGCTCCCCTATCGTCGGCGATAAACTCTACGGCCCCGACGAGACCTGCTTTGGCCGCGGCGCCGATGGCGAACTCACCGAGGAGGATCTTCTCCTCCTCGAACACCCACGCCACGCCCTCCACGCCACGCGCCTCCGCCTCCGCCATCCGATCACCGGCGCCGCGCTCACCATCGAGGCGCCGCTCCCGGAAGACCTCGAAGATTTCTGGGCGGGACTCGTCCCCGGCTGATTCAGGGGCAGTCGCTGGCCAAGCCCGGCGTGCCGAAGTCGTTCGCGTTTCCGCCCGCCCAAACCTTCGAAGATTTGCACCATTTGGTCGCATCAAACGCGACACCGGGGGCGTAGGCGGCAAAGTCTTTGCGCTGAATGGTCTGCTGGTTGGCCGAGAAGAATCCCCCCTGCCCGTATTGCTGATCGTCGATCGTGACGGCGCCGACCTTGAGCGCAAGGCGCGGCCAGGAGCCGGCAGCCCCTGAATTGTTAAGCGTTCGAGCTGCTTGCGCGTCCCCATAGCTGTAGGGTGCACCGTTGGCAACGGCGAGCATTCCGGCCGGGACTCGACACGTCGCCGCACTGAACGGAAGGACCTTGTAGGCTCCCGGGGCAAGAATCACTTCCTCAGCAATGAGGAACGCTTTCGGCGCATCGCTCTGGCCGAGTTCGACGGTTACACCTTTGAGTGTGAGCGTTTTTGACGACTTGTTGTAGACTTCAAACCACTCAAAGGCCGTCTCCGAACCGCCTGCAACGTTTTCGCCGTTGTAGTTGATCTCGGAGAGGAAAACCTCGCCGGGGAGCGGCGTCGGGTAGGTCGGTCCGGCGTCCCGAGGGCCAGCGTCCACGGCGCCGCTGTCGATGGGGCCCGCGTCCCGGGGACCGGCATCAACCGGGGGCGGCCCGGCGTCGACGGGGGCGTCGCATCGAGAGCGCCGGAATCGGCGACGGCGGCGTCGACGGTCGTCGCGCCGGAGTCGCGACCAGAATCACGCCCCGCATCTTTCGTGCCGCTGTCGACGATCGTCAGCAAGTCGGCCACCTCTTCGTCGCTGCACGCCGCAAACGCGGAGAAGAATCCCAAAAGCAGAGCGGACGAAGCGAGGACGGAGAACGGTCGGGCGGAGCGCATCGCCGCCCGTCTACCGCGACCTACATCCTGCGCAAGCGGAATCCGAATCGATGCGCAACATTCACACGACGGCCACATCGTCGTGCGGCGGCTGCGAAACAAACAAACGAGAACGGGGTGCTCCCCGAAGGGAACACCCCGCTTCAATCGGTGTTGTTCGCAGACTTCAGTTGGCAGCCTTCGGCGTCGAGGCAACGGCGATCTTGAAGTCGGCCGTGTTGCTGTTTGTATCGGTGCCATTCGGCGTCCGGGCGACGCTCTGGTTGGCCGGAGCGACCGGGCCGACGGCCGTTTCGATGAACGCGTTCGTCGCCGTGCCGTAACCGACCGAATCGACAATGACATTCGCTGCGTCGAAGATCGCGAGACCACCGCCCGCGCCCGCCATCGCCGCCGACGTGTAGGTCGTCGTTGCGTTCGCGAGGTTGCCGGCGGCCGCGACCGACTTCACGAGGAGCGCGTAGCCTTTGGCGGGAATCACAGGTGCAGCGGCGAGGTTGAACTTCTTGTCTTTCGTGCCGTCGGCCGGTCCCGTGGCGGGGCGGTAGGTGAGCTTGAAGGTCGCAAAGTCGACGGCGCAATTCGTGGGGTTGTAGATCTCGACCCACTCGTCATCGGCGTTGGCGTTGGCGCCGGCGACCTGGAACTCGTTGATGACGAGGTGCCCGGCCCCGCAGTTCCCACCGCCGCCGGCATCGACCGGACCGGCGTCGACAGCACCCGCATCGCGGGGCCCTGCGTCGATGGCGCCGGCATCGGCCGGTCCCGCATCGATGGCTCCCGAGTCGACGACAACGCCCGAGTCGGGCGAGCCGGCGTCGATGGCGCCCGAATCGGTCTCGACGGTCGCGTCGCTGCCGGCGTCGACCGTCGTGGAACCGCTATCTTTTCCGGCGTCTTTCGTCCCCGAGTCCTTCTTGCCCGCGTCGGTGACGGCGGGAAGATCGGCGTCCGTCGGGTCTTCCGCGCAGGCGAGCGCGAAAACGGGGGCCGCAGAGAGGAGGGCGAAAAGAGCGAGGGAGCGGGTCTTCATGGATGCGGGGTTTTAGTCAGGCGTCGCTCGCGCGCAAGCAACTTCCGCGTTTCAACAGACCAAAAGGCGACCCTCGCAGGCGTTCACAGGCCGCGGGGGACCTTATCGAGGTCGACTTGGTCGAGGGCCGCGCGAATGAGTGCGCTTCGGCTCGCTTTGGTCATGCCGCGAGCCTTGAGGGCATCGACGAGTTCGTCGAGGTGCTCCAGGTCCTTCGTGTACATCGAAATACAAATGACTTTGTAGTGGGCAGGCTTCGGTTCTTTCGCCCGCGATGCCCTTGCCGGAGCCGGCGCTTCATACGCAGCAACTTCCGGCGCTTGCGAGTAAAAGGCGCCCGAGAGCACCCCTTCTACTTCGTCGCGATCAAACAGACCGGCCACACCTCGACGTTCGTCGTCTCGTTCGCTCATGGTGACTTCTCCGTCGGGTTCAGGCGGCGCCGGTTGCCCGGTGAGAGGCCGTCGGGCTGCGGTCTTCGTGGGCGGCTCGTGCTTCGCTCGGGCGAACGGAATCTTGGCCGGCATTTGCGTTTTGATCTCCAGCGCTTGCGGGCGTTCCAAACGCGAGGTGATCGACGACGCGGAGGTAGTCCTCGGAGGCGTTCGAGTCGGGGGCGTATTCGAAGATCGTCTTCCCTTGGGCGGGCGCCTCTTTGATCTTCGTCGCGGCGCGAATCGGGAGCAGGCAGCGCTCGCCGAAGTGCTGTTTGAGGGTATCTACGGCGTCGCGGCAAATGCGTGCGCGTGCGTCATAGAAGGTCGGCAGTACGCCGAAGATCTGGACGGGATGGTGAAGAAGGCTGTTGACGTTCTTGACGGTCTTGAGGACCTGACGAACGCCGACCAGCGAAAGGAAGTCGCAAGCGACCGGAACGAGGATCCCATCGGCGTAGACGAGGGCGTTCTGATTCATGAGCGAGAGCGACGGCGAACAATCGAGAATGACGACGTCGTATTCGTTCTCAATTTTGGCGAGTCGCTCCTTCAACACGCGGTCGCGATTTTGACGACCGGCGAGGTAGAGTTCCGCGGCAGCGAGCGTCTCGTTCGACGGGAGAAGATCGAGGTTTTCGCGAACATTTACCACCACGTCCTGGGGACGAATCCCCATGACAAGCACGTGGTAGAGCGACTTTTCGCTCTTTTGAGCGAGCGAAACTGCGACGTTGCCCTGGGAGTCGGTGTCGACGAGCAGCACGCGGTAGCCCCGCGCGGCGAGGCCGGCAGCGATGCTGACCGTTGTGGTCGTCTTGCCGGTGCCACCTTTGTGATTGAAAATGGCAAGACGGCGCGGACCTTCGAAGGGTTTCCGCACCAAAACCGGCGCCGACGGTTTCGCCGACTCTTCGGTCACCGGGGCCGGGGCGACGACGGGCGGGGCCGCTGCGATCGGGGGGGCCGGCGTCGAGGCGCGCACCGGCGCGCGGAGGCTCGCGGCGGCGACCGGGGTGGCGGGGGCGACAGGGCGCATCGTTGGCGGGAGTTGCGCAGGCGGCGGTGCAACGGGCCGTGCGGGAACGGGGGGTGCCGGTGCCGTCATCGGGAGCGCCGGCGTGTACTCGGCGACGAGCGACGCGCGGCATTCCGACGTGCATGCGTAGTGACGTTGGGTGCCGACCTTAAGCACCTGGGCAACGAGCTCAACGACGAAGCGCTTTCCGCAACAATCGCAGATCACGCCATCCGAAGACGCACCACTGACGTGCTTCTCTTGGCACGTACGGCCGCAGAGAAACGTGTATGCGCCCGACTTTTCTTCCATTTGCCAACGGAAGAGCACATCGAAGTTCTTCCCGCAGACGCTGCAGCTCTCACTCATTTTCGAGGACATGTAAGGCTCCCGGTCCGTCCACCCCTGTCATACCCGAAAGAAAGCGGCCAAATTTTTGCGGACGTTTTTTTCTAACCTCCCAAAACCACTCGCTTCTTCTGGGCACACGCCCACAAAAGAAAAACGCCATCCCGGGATTCGGGATGGCGATCGCCACCAACGGAGGAACGCGGTCAGCCGAGGTCTTCGAGCTCGAAAGCGTCGTCGGAAGCGCCTTCGTCCGCTTCTGCTTTCGCCTCTTCTTCGCGCTCTTCGTCGGCTTCCTCTTCGTCGACCTCTTCCACGACCGGCTTCTGGAGCACCGGAAGGCGTCGCTTGCCGATCGGCCCTTCATCGACGAATTCCCGAAGGGATTTCATCTGTTCGAGCGCTTCGAGCTTCGCAAGGCCCTTGACTTCGACCTGACGGATCCGCTCGCGCGTCAAGTTCATGATCGCGCCGACCTCTTCGAGGGTGGTGCCGCCACGATCGGAGACGTCAAGCGCGCAGGTTTCGTTCATGTCCCAGACTTCGAGGTCGGGGAAGTTGAGCTTGATGGCGCCGGTGCGAGCCGAAACGTCAAGAAAAAGGTGATGTTGGCAGGAGACGAACGGGCACGGCCGCTCGCCACCGGCGCATTCGGCGCGGGTCTTCGGCTTCTGGTAGTCGGCCTCCGGGTAGAGCATCCGACCGAGCTCGAGCTCGCGCTTCGTCATCCGCTTGACGCTGATCGTCTTCGCGCGGACGTCCCGCTTCCGACGGGAGCGGCGCTGCTCCCGAGTGACGACCTCTTCGGGCGTTTCCGGCGCTGCGTCGGCGGCGCGCACGAAAATTCCGGACTGAAAGCGCTCGGTTACCTCCGGCGCCACGGCCGGCTCCGCGAGCAATACGGCGGTGTTCTGCTTGGGGTTCATGGGACTCCTCCGAGGGGGCGTAACGGTCGAATTGGGCGGCCGACAGCACCAGGGGTGGGGTCGGCAGGGGCGCCAATGGCGCAAAGCTGCTCATGGCGGGGACGAGGCCGCATGAGCACACCCACGGAGTGGGGGGACTCCGTGCAAGATCCATCTGGTTGGGAGCCGACGGCTCCGCTAGGACCGCTAGAGGCGAAGCTCCAGGCGGTCGTCGACGTCGCAACTCCTCCGGCGCGGGAAAATCCCCCGACCGAAGAGTCAGCACCTTCTCGCGATCTCGCATGGAAACCGCTGCGGCGTCGAACCGAGGGCCACCATACGTCGCGATGGAAAGTGGGGTCAATCCATCGAAACAGTTTTTTTGGGGCCGTTCCATGATGGACCAGATTTCGGGCACTTGCCCTTCGGCCATGACAAATTATGTCCGACCCACGACGCGGGAGGAGTGCACGCGTCTCCCTGTAACGGGGACGCTACAGAGACGCCAAACCGCTTCCACGATGCGGGCCGATTCTGGGTAGGTGCACCCGATCCGCTTCCACAAGGTTCCACAAAGCGGTCCCACCGCGTTATTTCCGCGGTCGCCGACGCACGGCGTCGCAAAGGGGACCCTAGTCAGGTGCGTGCATCAGGTCTTATTTTCTGCAAGAACTGTGAAAAACTCGACACGGCGGCGAGGGTTCTCGGCACCCCTCCACCTGGAAATTTGCTCGCAGCGTGCTCGTCGTGACCGGATCGACGCTCGAAAAAGCGGCCGAGGGCCGCTCCGATTGGTGCGTGACGCTTGCGTCGGCCGCCGCTCTCGGTGAGAACGGCGCGAGCCGGCGACCTCGTCGGTCGGTGCCCCCATGTCGACCCCCTCCGGAACCCCGTCCGATTTCTCGTTGGCAGACGGGGGTGAGCCCCAGTTTCGCGATGTGACCGCGCGCGGGCTCCGTGTGCGCTTTACGGAAGCGGGAAGTCTGTTGCCCCCGCCGCCGGTGACAACCGATTTCGCCAACGAGGACGAGGGCTACGAAGAAGGCCCCGCGTCGGCCCCCGCGCAGAACGTTCCCGTCGTCTGCGTGCATGGGTTCCTGTCGTCGCGGCGCGTATGGGATCGTGTCCTCCCGCGCCTCGCGACGACGCGACGGGTGATCTGCCCGGATTTGCCCGGTTTTGGCGAGAGCGAGAAACCCGATCCTGCGCGGTATTCGTACGCGGTCGACTCCCTCGCCGAGAGCCTCCTCGACGTCGCAAGCGCCGTGGGCGCCTCGCGCTTCGATTTGATCGGCCACGGCCTCGGCGGTGGTGTCGCGCTCGCGCTGGCCGTCCGGCACCCGAGCGTCGTCCAGCGGCTCGTGCTCGTTGCACCCCATGTCTTCCCGGCCGACCCACCTTTCTTGCTCCGCGCGGCCCGCTGGCCGGTGCTCGGCCGGCTGCTGTTCAAGCAGCTGTATGGGCGCACGGCGATCGAGCGCCTCGTCCTGGAGGAGACCGACAGCGAAGCGCGCGAGCGGGCCGGCGAGCGCCTGTTTGCCTATTTCAACGCGCCGGAAGCGCGCGAGGCGGCCTACGCGACCCTCGAAGCGATGAGCGACACGCGAACCCTCGTCGCAACGCTGCCGCGGGTCCTTGCCGAGTCGTTGGTCGTCTGGGGGCGCGACGATCGCCGTTACCCGGTCACCCAAGCGCGGCGCCTCTGCCGGGAGCTCGGCGGCGCCCGCCTTGAGGTACTCGAGTGCGGGCCGACCCCCCAAGAGGACCTCCCGGAGCCCTTCGCCGACGCCGTCATCGACTTTCTCGACGGCCCGTCACGGGCGCCGCGACGCGCCCCAAGCCGCCGGCAGCCGGCACCGGTAACCTCTTATTCCAACACGCGAAATCTGCCACCGGTTGCGCCCCGCGAGGCGACGTTCCCCCAACGACGCGGCACTACGCCGCCACCGGGACCTGCCGCCAGCCCCACGCGACGCCCGCCGCCGGTCGCCGACGGACGCGGCCGTTTCCCCTCGGCGGCCGAGCGCCGCACCATCGACGCACGCGCCCCTCGCGAGCTCGCGCCGACCGATGCGACATCGAGCGCCCTCCGCTTCCCGGACGTCGCCGCACGCGCCTCCGAGGAGGAAGAGCGCCGCCGGCGAACGAAGCGATGACGCCGGCGGCGGCACGGGCGGGACTCCGGCGGCTCCTCGGCGACCGCACCATCGCCGTCGGGGCTTCCCTGCTCGGCGGATGTGCCCTCTTTTCGCTGCTGCTTCCGTGGGCGGGGCAGAACCCGTATCTTAGCGATTTTCATCGCGGAATGGACGGAGCCGGCGAGCCATTACCGCCGAGCACCCTCCACCTCCTTGGCACCGATCGCCTTTTCCGCGACGAAGCGGTGCGCCTCGCGATCGCCGGGCGCCATAGCCTCCGAATCGGGCTCCTCGCCGCGCTCCTCGCCGCCGCGGTTGGAACGACGGTCGGGCTCGTCGCCGGCTGGACCGAGGGCTCGGAGCGGCCGGGCAAGGAGGCGTCGATCGGTCGGCGACTTTTGGGTTTGTTTCCCACAGCAGATACGGCTCTTTCCTTTTTGATCGACGTCGGACTCTCCTTCCCGTTCCTGCTTCTCGTCATGGCGCTTTCCGCCGCCGCCGAACGGACGAATGAGGGGACGATCGTCCTAACCCTCAGTTTTTCCGGCTGGCTTGGGATCGCGCGCTTGATCCGGTCGCGGGTCCTTGAACTTCGCCATCGCGACTTCATCACCGCCGCGCGCGCCTTCGGTCAATCGACGTTTCGGATCTTTCTTCTTCATCTTTTGCCGAATGTATTCAGTACCGTGATCGTGACAGGAACGCTCGCCGCGGGGCAGATGATCGTCGCCGAGGCGGCCCTCTCCTGGCTCGGCGCCGGCCTTTCGCCGCCGGAGCCGTCCTGGGGGCGCATGCTCGCCGAAGGGCAGGAGGTCTTCCCGGCGTCGCCCTGGCTGCTCCTTGCGCCGGTCGCCATGCTCGTCGCGAGCTCCCTCGGCTTTAACCTCCTCGGCGAGGGTCTCCGCGACCGCTTCGAAGAGAAGCGCCCGGGCAGAGACGGCGGAGATGCCGAGCCGACAAAGGCGGGGGTAAGCCGTGCGTAAACCCTTTCAACTGTTGTTTTCTTTGACCGCGCTTCTCGTGACGGCCTGCGACCGAACGCTCCCGGCGCCGCTGCCGGCAACCGGCCCCGGCGACGCGCCGCGGAACGGCGGTCGGTTGACGGTCGCAGCCAATGGCGACCTGGCGACCCTCGATCCGGCGGTCGTGAATGGCGGCGTCGCCACCTCCCCGCTCCAACTGATCTACGCAGGCCTCGTCGACTACGACCGCAGCGGCGCCCTCGTCCCGAGCCTCGCTGAGCGGTTCACCGTTCGCGCCGACGGCCTCGAGGTCGCTGTCGTCCTCCGCCCCGGCAGCCGCTTTCACGACGGGAGCGAGGTGACCGCCGACGACGTCGTGCGCACCTTCGAGCGGGCGCTCGCGAAAGAGACGCCGAACCCGAATGCGGGATTCTTCGCGCCCCTTGTCGGCTTTGAAGCGTATACCACGGGGAAAGCTCGCCACCTGGAAGGTGTGCGAGCAACCGGCCGCTACACGGTCTCATTCTTTCTGAGCGAGCCGACGCCAACCTTCCCGTTTTTGTTGGCGATGCACAGTGCGCGCCCGGTATGTCCAGGCGGCGGGCGAACCGTCGAAGATCGCTTTGCCCCCTGCGGCGCAGGCCCCTTTAAATTGCCGCCGGGCGGGTGGGAGAAAGGTCAGAAGATCCGACTCGTCAAGCACGAGGGGTATTTCCGAGCAGGACTCCCCCACCTCGACGAAGTTCAGTACCTTCTTGGCGTGCCGGTGCACACCCAGCTTTCCAAGTTTGAAGTCGGCGACGTCGATCTCCTCCGCGACCTTCGTCAGAGCGACGCGCTCCGTTTCCAGACCGATCCACGCTGGAAGCCTTTTGGCGATTTCGAAGCGGAGATGCAAATGGGGGGCGAGGCGATGAATACCGAGCTCCCGCCGTTCAACGACGTCCGTGTGCGCCGGGCGGTCGCCGCCGCCATCGACCGCGAAGAGATTCAAAAAGTCCGTGCTTCGAACCTCTCCGTGCTCACCCAGCCGGTGCCCCATGGCGTCGCCGGAAGGACCGACAAGCCGCGCTGTCAATCCTACGATCCCGCCCGAGCAAAGGCGCTTCTTCGCGAAGCGGGTCACCCAGATGGTTTCGCGGAGACGATTCCTTACTACGTTTACCCGCAGAGCCTCTCCGAGGGGACGTCGCAGATCCTTCAGCAACAGCTTGCGCGCATCGGCATTCATTTGGAGCTGCGGATGGTCAGCTTCCCCGCCTACATGGCGATCACCCATCGCGCGAAGACGGCGGCCATTTCTCCGCAGGGCTGGGTCGCCGATTACCCGGAATCGGGCGACTTCCTTGAGCCCCTTTTTCACTCGCGGGCGATCAATCCCGAGGACTCCAACAACTCGGCATTCTACGCAAATCCCGAACTCGATGCGCTCCTGGACAAGGCACGTACGACGGTAGAACCGACGACGCGAGCCGCCCTTTACAATCAGGCCGAGCAACGCATTTGCGACGACGCCCCGTGGGCATTTACCTTCGGCTTTCGTTACTACGACGTCCGCCAGCCCTATGTGCGCGGCTACACGCCCCACCCCTACTGGTTCTTCGACGTGACCGAGGCGTGGCTCGATCGCAGCGCCCGGCCGGGCGAAGGGCCGGGGAAGCTGGGAATGGCACGGCCGCCGACGTTTGGTGCCCCCTCGAACGGGCCGCACCCTTACCAACGCTGGGCCCGTCCGTTCGCGACCGCCAGCAAATTCCCTGGCGGAGGCGTCGCGAGAGA